>NZ_CP040986.1:641899-962849 GCF_006364615.1 Candidatus Methylopumilus rimovensis
TTTCCTCTGCCACATGAATCACATTGGATGGATCATTTATTTTACCTCGATAAGGCACAGGCGCCAGATATGGGGAGTCAGTCTCAATAAGAATCCGATCAAGTGGAATAGCTTTCACAACTTCTTTAAGATCTGTTGCATTTTTAAATGTTACAATGCCTGAGAATGAAATATAGAAATTAAGTTTAATAGCCTCGAAAGCTACATCAAGGGATTCTGTAAAGCAGTGCATTACACCACCTACATGATTTGCGCCCTCCTCTCGCATAATTTTTAAAGTATCCTCTGCTGCATTTCGTGTATGAATAATAAGAGGTAAATTTGATTGAATAGCAGCTTTAATATGTGTTCTAAAACGATCCCTTTGCCATGAAAGATCGCCTAGCACTCTAAAATAATCTAGTCCGGTTTCGCCAATAGCTACAACCTTTTTCTCTTTAGTAAAGCGACATAACTCATCCACAGAAGGTTCTTCAATATCTTCGCAATCCGGATGAACGCCAACAGATGCAAAAATATGTGGATATGTATTTGCAATCTTAAAAATGTCGGGTAATTTATCCAAAGTAACGCTCACACATAAGGCATGGGTAACTTTATTAGATGACATCTTGGAAAGAATAGAATCTATATTTTGATATAGCTCTGGAAAATTAATGTGGCAATGAGAATCTACAAAGCTTGTCATGATGGCTCAAAAATTTGTTTGTATTTAATAAAAATATTTTGCAGTTGAAGCTCCTGATTAACTGGATGTGATGCAATTTTTTTTAATTCATTTAATTCGTTTGTAAATAAAAGCAAGGTATTAAGATTAATTTGTTTTGCTTGAGAGTGAATGAGCTTCTCTTCATTTGTAAAATAATAACTCTGTTGCGTATGGAAGCTTAGCAATAAATCAAAAGCCCATTTTTGAATCATATTTAATGTCCAATCAAGCCCTTGAGTCAGAATTGCATAATTAACTTTAGTGATATCGATATTATGGCCTTGAGATAATAATTGGGTAACAACCTCGCGCTCCGATTTATTTTCTAATTCTTTGATAGCATTAAATGGTGAGCCACCAGTAAATGAGAGCAAACTTTCCTCAAGGACTATATTTTGATCAATCAAAAACAAATTGGCCTCATCTAATGATGGGCCTCGAAGGTCTAATAATTGGCAACGACTTCGGATAGTAGCAATTAGTTTTTGTATTTGGCTTGATAAAAGAATGAATAGAGTATTTTCTGGTGGCTCCTCTAAAATTTTAAGCAGCGCATTAGATGCTGCCTGATTAAGGGAGTCTGCTGGTTGAATCAAAACAACACGTTTACCGCTTACTTGATGAGCTGAAAGTTCTAAATATTCTGAGAGCTCTCGAATTTGATCAATTACAATATTTTTTTTACGAATAGTTTTTCTTTTTGATGACTCATCATCCTCACTTTCAATAGGGGCGATATGTTTGAAATCAGGATGTGACTCAGGAAACCACTGGCAACTTGAACATACCTCGCAAGGAAAATGATTAGCAAGAGGGTTTTGACATAAATATGATTTTGTAAATTTCATTGCAAAATCATATTTTCCAATGCCTTCTTTGCCTTTTAGAATTAAAGCGTGAGGAAGCTTTTCATTTTCATGAATAGCAATCCAAGCATCTTTAAACCAAGGATAAATAGAGTTCATCATAAAATAGTCTTAATTGCCTTAATGACATCTTGAGCTACAGATTCAATAGCTTGATTTGCATTAATAATCTTATAACGTTTAGGGTTTTGTCTCGCGAGGTCTAGGTATACATTTCTAAGACGATTAAAAAAAGATTCATCTTCTTTTTCAAACTTATCGGGAGATCTATTTTTCTTTAAACGTTCAATACTTATTTCAACAGGTAAATCAAATAACAAAGTAAGATCAGCCTTGAGTTCTGGATGCACCCACGATTCAAGCACTTCAATTTTAGCGTAAGATACTTGTTTGCCACCATATTGATAAGCATAGGTAGCATCAGTAAAACGATCAGATACTACAAATACACCCTTATCAAGTGCTGGCTTGATAATTTCTGCGATATGTTGCTTTCTAGCTGCAAACATAAGAAGTGTTTCTGTTTCAGGGTCCATCTCATCATGAAGAAGCAATTCTCTTAATTTTTCTCCAAGTTTTGTTCCTCCAGGCTCTCTTGTTCTTATAACGTCAATTTTTTGTAATTCGAGAAAAGATATAACTTCGTCAATATGCGAACTTTTCCCTGCACCATCCACGCCTTCAAATGTAATAAATTTACCTTTGTTTATCATTTAATCTGATACTTTCTGACAGCGTTATTATGTTCATTTAAATTGGCAGAAAAGTAATGTGTACCATCACCTTTGCCCACAAAATAAAGAGTATCTGTTTTTGTGGGGTGAAGAGCAGCTCGAATAGAAATTAACCCTGGCATTGTTATAGGGCCTGGAGGCAATCCCTCTCTTGTATATGTATTGTAAGGTGTGTCCGTAATCAAATCCTTTTTTGTAATATCTCCAGTAAACTTTTTACCGAGTCCATATATTACTGTAGGATCGCTCTGTAATTTCATATTAATACTTAATCGATGTATAAATACTCCAGAGATAAGATTCGCTTCTATTGACTTGCCTGTTTCTTTTTCAATAATAGAAGCCATTGTGAGAGCTTCATAGCTATTTTTGTAAGGGGCCTCTTCTGATCGATGAGCCCATTCATAATTTAATTTTTTTTGCATCGCCTTATAAGCTCTTTTTAGAATTTCAATGTCGGTAGTATTTCTACTGAAATAATAAGTGTCAGGAAAGAATTGCCCTTCAGCTGACTCATATGGAATTCCAACTGCAATAGCAATAGCTTTTGTATCGTATGGTTTCATTGTTTTTTTGATACTATCGTTCGCTTTTATTTTTTCTAACATCGAATGAAGGTCTTGTCCTTCTATAAAAGTAATAGAGCCTTCAGTGGCGCGCCCATCGACAAAAGATTTCAATAATTGGTAAGGTGTAATATTTGGATTAAGATTATAGTTGCCAGGCCTTAGTTTTCTTGACTGCCCCAAAGCTTTGGTAAGGATGATGAATCTCCAAGGTTCATTAAGAATTTTTTCATCAACGAGCTGAAAAGCAATCGTTTTTAGACTGCAGCCAGGTTCGATTTCTATAGACAAATCTGATTTATTGATGCGAAGTGGCGTTATTAGAAAATGAACGATCCAAACTAGGATGGGAATAAAAAGAATTATTAACCGAATAAGCCATTTTTTCATGTATTAAAATTCTCAAGTGACTGGTTAAATAGTGAAGCTAATTCTTGATGCTGCCAAAGCTTATTTTTAATTTCTTTAACTTGTAAAACACCAAATAAACTGTTTGTTATGAAGACCTCATCACTCTCTAAAAGTTTATTTAACTTAAATGTCGTCTCTTTAATTTTAAAACCTAATTTCATTGAGATTTTAATAATCAATTCCCTTGTAACTCCCTTAATGCCTACTTGGCTTATCTTTGGCGTGTAAATAGTGTTTCCAATGCGCATAAAGATATTGCTGGATATGCATTCGATCACATAGCCATTCTGATCAAGAAGAATGCCATCAGCATAATGGTCACCCTTCCACTCTTGTCTTGCCATAATGTTTTCTAATCGATTGAGATGTTTAACGCCTGAAAGAATAGAAGGATTAAGCTTTTGCTTGCATACGCAGAGATTAACGCCAAGGTTAAAATATTCTTTGGGGTAAATTGGCATTTTAGTTTTAATTAAAAAACGATTATGCACAATATCCTCACTAAATTTATAGCCTCGCTCACTATTACCTCTAGAAATAATAAATTTTCCCACTGACTTTTTCTTAGACTTAAATAAAGTATTAATATCAGTTAGTAAATCTTTTTCTTTTGGAGGGGTAATTTTTAACGCAAGACAGTCTTCTACTATTTTTTTGTAGTGATGTTTCCAATGAAGCACTTTTTTATTTTCTACAACAAAGGTTCTAAAAATTCCATCGCCATATTGAAATGCGCGATCAAAAGGACTGATCTTCTGGAATGTGCCATTAATGAGGAATTGTTTTGACAAGTTATACAGCCGATTATGAAGTAATTAATGAGTTCATTTTAGATTAAACCCATTTGTAAGAACCTATATTTTTTTAAACACAAGGCTTCCGTTGGTGCCGCCAAAACCGAAGTTATTTTTGAGTGCAACATCAATTTTCATTGATCTTGCTTCATTGGCACAATAATCAAGATCGCATTCGGGGTCTTGGTTAAAAATATTAATTGTTGGTGGGGAAATTTGATTATAAATAGCCAATACCGTAAAAACAGATTCGATGCCGCCTGCCCCACCTAATAAATGTCCTGTCATTGATTTTGTAGAATTCACAACGAGTTTATTAGCGAAGTCTCCGAATGTAGCTTTAATGGCATTAGTTTCATTAAGATCACCAAGAGGTGTTGATGTGCCATGCGCATTAATATACTGCACATTATCTGTATTAACATTTGCATTTTTTAATGCATTGACAATAGAACGTCTCGGCCCATCCATGTTGGGAGCGGTAATATGATAAGCGTCTGCACTCATGCCATAACCTGAAAGCTCTGCATAAATTTTGGCGCCCCTTTGTTTTGCATGTTCGTATTCCTCAAGCACCATAACGCCAGCGCCTTCACCAATAACAAAACCATCGCGGTCTTTATCCCAAGGACGGCTTGCCGTTTTTGGATCGTCATTACGTGATGAAAGTGCTTTTGCTGCAGAAAATCCAGCCACTGATAATTCAGTAATAGCTGCTTCTGACCCTCCCGCCAACATTACGTCAGCATCGCCATATTCAATCATTCGCGCCGCATCACCAATTGAATGGGTGCCTGTTGTACATGCAGTGACAATTGAAACATTAGGGCCTTTCAAATTAAGCATAATAGAAAGATTGCCAGATATCATATTGATAATTGTGCCTGGAATAAAAAATGGCGAAACTTTACGAACGCCACC
Organism: Candidatus Methylopumilus rimovensis; assembly: GCF_006364615.1. NCBI lineage: Bacteria > Pseudomonadati > Pseudomonadota > Betaproteobacteria > Nitrosomonadales > Methylophilaceae > Candidatus Methylopumilus > Candidatus Methylopumilus rimovensis. Next base: position 646,901 of record NZ_CP040986.1, read on the forward strand.
CTCATCAAACACATCGCTTGTAGATTCAATTAAATTAATTCCGCCAATACCTGAACCAACAGACACACCAATGCGCTCGCTATTGTTATCATTAATTTCAATACCAGAATCTTTAAACGCTTCAATACCTGCTGCAATACCGAATTGAATGAAAGTATCCATACGGCGCGCATCTTTAGGTGGAATGTATGCAAGTGGGTCGAAATTTTTGACTTCACCTGCTATTTGAGAGGGAAAGGTTGAGCAGTCAAATTTGGTAATTTTACCTATACCAGATTGGCCGTTAATGATATTAGCCCAAGATTCTTTTACCCCTATACCTACGGGGGTAATCAAACCTAAGCCGGTGACTACAACTCTTCTCTTCGACATGGATTTAACCCAACCCTTTCAAAATCTAGAAAAGGTTAGGCAACATTTGAATTATTTTAAATTTTTGTTGATGTAATCAACAGCTTGCTGAACTGTAGTAATCTTTTCAGCTTCTTCGTCAGGAATTTCACAATCAAACTCTTCTTCTAACGCCATTACGAGCTCAACTGTATCAAGTGAATCAGCGCCTAAATCATCTACAAATGATGATGTATTTTTTACATCAGCTTCTTTGGTGCCGAGTTGTTCTGCAACAATTTTTTTTACACGTTGTTCGATGTCAGACATCTAAAATACCCCTTTTATTTAAGAAATGGCACAGAAGCCATACATTATTTTAACAAATCTTGTTAAGAATTTTGTAATAAAGTTAAAAAAATAACTTAAATCATTAACATTCCACCATTGACATGAAGAGTCTCACCTGTGATATAAGACGCTTCTTTTGAAGCTAAAAAGCATACGGCAGCACCAATATCCTCAGGACTTCCTAAACGACCTAATGGAACATGATCTAGAAGCTGTTTTTTATGTTCTTCTGACAATCCTTTGGTCATATCAGTATCAATAAATCCGGGCGCTACACAATTCACTGTAATACCTCGACTACCGATTTCTTTTGCTAATGACTTTGTAAAACCTGTAACGCCGGCTTTAGCAGCGGCATAATTTGTTTGGCCTGCATTGCCCATATGACCTACTACAGAAGTGATATTAATAATCCTACCGTAGCGACTTTTCATCATGCTTCGAATGAGCGCCTGACTCATTCGAAAAATAGATTTTAAATTAGTTGAAATGACATCATCCCACTCTTCTTCTTTCATGCGCATGAACAACATATCTTTTGTAATGCCAGCATTATTAACAAGTATTGAAATGTCGCCATGTTCTTTGGTAATATCATCTATTGTTTGAAGAATAGCTTCATTATCATTAACATCTAATTTAATACCTTTGCCTGCAATATTTTGTTCTTTGAGAAAAGTTGAAATTTTTTGTGCGCCATCTTCTGTCGTTGCAGTTCCAATCACAAAAGCTTTTTGTTTGCCTAAGCTTAATGCAATTGATTGTCCGATACCACGACTAGCACCTGTGACAAGAGCAACTTGATTTTCGAGATTATTAAACATAATTTTTCCTAAATAGTTTTACTATATAAATGTTTTAAATTCATCTAGAGCAGTTTCATTCACAAGGGCAATGCATTTTAATTCAGCTGAGATACGCTTCGTAAGTCCTGTGAGTACTTTGCCTGGGCCGCATTCAGCAATATAACCAATTTTATTTAATGCGATCTTTTCTATAGTTTCAACCCATCTTACCGGATGACAGAGTTGTTTTGAGAGGGCATCCTTAATTTCGTTTGCATCATCATGCCCCATTACATCTACATTATGAATAACGGTAATGGTGGGTTTTTTAATTGTAATATTATTTAAATATTCCCTTAATTCGCTAGATGCTTTTTGCATAAGAGAACAGTGCGAAGGAACACTTACAGGAAGAAGAATAGCTCGCTTAGCACCTTTTGCTTTTGCAACTTCAATAGCTCGTTCAACTGCTAATACATTACCTGCAATGACCACCTGCCCTGGTGAATTAAAATTTACTGCCTCAACCACATCATTTTCTTGAGCTTCTTTACATGCATTTACGACTTCTTCGTCACTCATCCCAAGAATTGCAGCCATAGCACCTACCCCATCAGGAACGGCTTTTTGCATCACTTCTGCTCTATATTTAACAAGCTTTAAAGCGTCTTTGAATTCAATTGCTTCAGATGCGACGAGCGCTGAATATTCACCGAGGCTATGTCCCGCAAAATAATCAGGACGTTTGTCCGTTCTAGACTGCCAGAGACGCCAGGTTGCAACGCCTGCTGCAAGAAGTATTGGTTGGGTATGAATTGTTTGATTAATTTCTTCATTAGGCTCAGCAGCCATTTTCCAAAAATCAATATTGAGAACTTCGGAAGCCTCATTGAAAACAGAGCGAATCAAAGGATGATCATTAAAATCTGCCATCATGCCGACTGATTGAGAGCCTTGACCAGGAAAAATAAAGGAGAATTTATTCATAATTTACTTTATATATATTTATTAAATATATGATTTTTAATATTTAATTAAAGCTGAACCCCAGGTGAATCCACCACCGAAAGCTTCCATCAAAAGTGTTTCGCCTCTTTTGATTTTATGTTCTCGAATGGCGGTATCTAGTGCCAAAGGAATTGATGCAGCAGAAGTGTTGCCATGCCTGTCGATGGTAACAATGACTCGATCCATACTCATATTTAATTTTTTTGCGGTGGCTTCTAAAATTCGAATATTGGCTTGATGAGGCACAAGCCAGTCAATATCTGATTTTTCTAACTGATTCATTTCTAGGGTCTCATCAACAATAGAATCTAATGTATTCACAGCGATTTTAAATACTTGATTCCCTTGCATTTCAATTGTAGCCTTTCCTTTTTGATGAGATACCCCGCTTGGTACATGAAGTAGTTTTTCATATGCACCATCTGCATGAATATGGGTAGACAAAATTCCTGGTTGATTTGATGATTCAAGAATAATAGCGCCCCCACCATCACCCCAGAGAATAGCGTTGCTTCGGTCAGAATAATCTGTAATGCGTGACATAGTGTCAGCGCCAATGACTAAAACGCATTTTGCAGCGCCTGTTTTAATAAAATTATCTGCAACAGAAAGCGCATAAACAAAACCGCTGCATACCGCTTGAATATCAAATGCTGGGCACAAAGATAAGCCAAGTTTTGTCTGGACAATGCAGGCTGTACTCGGAAATGTTTTATCAGGCGTAGTAGTTGCTACGATGATAAGATCAATTTTATTTGCGTCAATACCCGCAGCATTGATTGCGAGCTTAGATGCTTCTACTGCTAAATCACTTGTATATTGATGTGCAGATACGATGTGCCTTTCTTTAATACCTGTTCTTGTCGTAATCCACTCATCAGTCGTCTCAAACATTTTTTCAAGATCGTGATTGCTTAGTATTTTTTCAGGGAGATAACTTCCTGTCCCTGTAATTTTTGAATAAATCATATATTTTCTGATGACGAAGTATCTAAAGGGATTTCTAACTCAAGTTGTTTTTGTATTTTTTCTAAAACATTATTTTTTGACTCTTCAATAGCTGTCTGAATTGCAAAAAAGAATGAATAACTATCTGCGCTACCATGACTTTTAACCACAATACCCCTGAGACCTAGGAAACTAGCTCCGTTGTATCTTCTAGGATCGAGTCTTTTTTTGAATCGATTAAGAACAAGCAAAGAAACGAATGCCATAACTTTTGTAATCCAATTGCGTTTAAATTCTTGCGTTAAAAATCGACCCATTAATTGGGCAATTCCTTCAGCTGTTTTAAGAGCCACATTACCTACAAATCCATCACATACAACGACATCAGTTGTGCCTTTAAAAATATCATTGCCTTCAACATTACCATAGAAATTAAGATGACTTCGGCGAAGTAACTCACTAGCTTCCTTAACAATTTCATTGCCTTTAATGTCTTCTGAGCCAATATTCAAGAGTCCTACAGAAGGATTAGGATTGCCGGTCACCGAACTTACTAGCATGGCGCCCATTACTGCGAATTGCAATAAATGTTCCGCTGTGCAGTCTGTATTGGCACCAAGATCTAACATATAAGTTGTACCTTTTTGACTGGGTAAACTTGATGCAATAGCAGGCCTATCAATACCTGGTAACATTTTTAACACATAGCGAGCTGTTGCCATAAGTGCGCCGGTATTACCAGCGCTTACACAGGCTTGTGCCTTCTCTTCCTTGATTAAATTAATGGCGACACGCATGGAGGAGTCTTTTTTATTTTTCAAAGCGCTTTGAGGAGATTCATCCATTTCCACGACTTCACTTGTATGTTGTATAGACAGGCGTGGGTTGGTGTACTTATTCTTTTGAAGCTCTTTTTCAATGAGCTCTTTATCGCCAACTAAAATAATATGAAGTTGGTCATATCTTGTTAACGCATTAATGGAAGCCGGAACGGTGATTTTGGGACCATGATCCCCGCCCATTGCGTCGACTGCTAGGGTGATTGTCATTGATTCTCTTAATGCTTTAAGAGTAATGAAAGAAATAAATCAGAATAATTATTCTGATTTATTCTGAATAACTTTTTTGCCTCGATAATAGCCTGTTGGGCTTACGTGATGACGCAAATGAACTTCGCCAGTAGTAGGTTCTACAGCAAGTGGTGGATTAGATAAAAAATCGTGAGAACGATGCATTCCACGTTTTGATGGTGATTTTTTATTTTGCTGAACAGCCATAGCAACTCCTAAATTTAATTTTTATATAATTTTTGTTTTAAATCAGCAAACGGATGAATGCGATCTAACATTTCATCAGTTTTTTTATAGTGGCACTTATCATTTTCATGTTTTGGTGCTACCGGCAAAGAAAGTATGATTTCATCTTCAATAAGACTTAAAACATCCATTTTTGCACTACCTTCAATTAAATCGTAATCCGCATGGTCATCAACCTGAAAACCAGTGAGTTGCGTTTCTTCTTTAATTAAAAATCCTGACTTTAAAAAAATCGTATGCTCTAATTTTTCTGAACATCTTTGGCAAATTAAATCCAATTTACCTTCAATGAATAGCTCTAAACAAGGCTCTTTATGTTTATTTTCGAAGCCTCTTAAAACAAAAGCAACTGAATCTTCGAGATTTAAGCATAAATCTTGCAATCGCTTAAAATCAGAGAGGCGAATTATATCACGAATTTCTCTCGATTTTCTTGAAAAATCAATATTGTCTATATGCTGTTCCATCAATAGATTTAGGGTTAAAAGACATCATTATTATATAAGAAATGACATGCTATAATTTTCTTAAATTAACCCTAATTTGGCGATTTTCGCTGAAAACTTAAGGCTTTTCTTTGTTCAAAAAAATACTTATAGCGAACCGTGGCGAGATAGCGGTAAGGATTATTCGTGCCTGTTCTGAGCTTGGCATTACTTCGGTAGCTATATACTCAGATGCAGATCGCCATGCGCTTCATGTCAAAAAGGCCGATGAATCTTACAATGTTGGCGCCGACCCTCTTGCTGGCTATTTAAATGCTCACAACATTGTTAATATCGCCGTTACTTCAGGATGTGATGCCATCCATCCAGGATACGGTTTTTTGTCTGAAAATCCTGAATTAGCTGAGATATGCGCGAGACGTGACATTAAATTCATTGGTCCTGACGCTGAAATTATTCGTCAAATGGGAGATAAGATTCAAGCTCGAACGGCTATGATTGCGTCCTCAATCCCGGTTATTCCCGGTAGCGAAGGTAATATCGAGAGTCTTGACGAAGCTAAAAAGCTTGCTTCATCTATAGGCTATCCTATTATGCTTAAAGCTACCAATGGGGGTGGCGGTCGCGGTATTCGACGATGCAATAATGAAAAAGAGCTTATTACCAATTATGACCGTGTCATTTCAGAAGCAACCAAAGCTTTTGGTAAGCCTGAAGTTTTTATCGAAAAATGTATCGTATCGCCTAAACATATTGAAGTTCAAATTCTGGCAGATAACTATGGCAATGTAGTACATCTCTTTGAACGTGATTGCTCCATTCAAAGACGAAATCAAAAACTCATAGAGATAGCTCCCTCACCACAATTAACTAACGCTCAAAGAAACTACGTAGGAGAGCTTGCTGTGAAAGCAGCTAAGGCTGTTAATTATGAAAATGCTGGCACTGTTGAATTTCTCTTAGACAATGAGAATAATTTTTATTTTATGGAAATGAATACGCGTCTTCAGGTTGAACATACAATTACTGAATCTATTACGGGCATTGATATCGTTCAAGAACAAATCAGAATTGCTTTTGGACTGTCTTTACAATACAAACAAGACGAAATTCAATTTAGAGGTTTTGCAATCGAATATCGAATTAACGCTGAAGATCCCAAGTATGACTTCATGCCTTCTTTTGGAAAAATTACACGTTATTATGCGCCGGGAGGTCCTGGTGTTCGCATTGATGCATCGATATACACAGGGTATGTTATCCCTCCCTATTATGACTCAATGTGTGCAAAGCTCACTGTATGGGCGCTAAACTGGGAAAGCGTTATTCAGCGAGGTAAAAGAGCACTCAATGACATTGTTGTATTTGGAGTTAAAACAACAATCCCTTATTATTTAGAAATTATGAACAATAAACAATTTAAAGAAGCAAGCTTTAATACGAGTTTTGTGGATGATCACCCAGAACTTATAAACTATCAAAGTCAATTTCCACCTGAATTAATGGCTGCAGCCATATCTGCAGCTATTGCAGCACATGAAGGCATTTAGAGAGCTATGAAGAAAATACATATTACCGAATTAGTTTTAAGAGATGGGCATCAATGTCAAATTGCAACAAGACTTCGCACCGAAGATATGCTTCCAATATGCCCTCAATTAGATGCTCTTGGCTTTTGGTCAATCGAGGCATGGGGCGGAGCTACATTTGATGCATGTGTCAGATTTTTAAAAGAGGATCCTTGGGAGCGTTTAAAGCTTTTGAGAAAGGCGCTCCCAAACTCTCGCATACAAATGCTTCTTCGAGGGCAGAATCTTCTGGGATATCGTCATTATTCAGATGATGTTGTTGATGCTTTTGTAAAGCAATCCGCAAATAATGGCGTCGATGTATTTAGAATTTTTGATGCAATGAACGATGTAAGGAATCTTACAACATCAATTAAATCAGTAAAAAAATATAAAAAACATGCAGAAGGTACTTTAAGCTACACCACAAGTCCCGTTCATGACATCCCTTATTTCGTGAATCTTGCAAAAGAAATGGAAAGTTATGGGTGCGATACTATTGCTATTAAAGATATGGCAGGCCTCTTAACACCTTCAGCAACAAAAAATCTTGTGACATCTTTAAAAAAATCAGTGTCATTACCGATTCATATTCATTCACATGCAATGTCAGGGCTTGCAAGTATTAATCTTATAACCGCGGTGCAGAATGGTGTAGACATCATAGATACATGTAATTCTAGTTTTGCTGAAGGCGCGAGTCATCCATCAACAGAATCAATAATTGCCGCCCTAGAAGACTTAGGTTATAAAACTGATATTGATATTAAAAAAGTTGAGGAAATTAGTGAGCATTTAAAAGTTGTAAGAAAAAAATATTGGCAATTTGAATCTGATTACACAGGTGTGGACACCCGTGTTTTAAGTAATCAAGTGCCTGGAGGTATGATTTCAAATTTATCTAACCAGCTCAAAGAACAAGGTGCATTAGATCGTATGAATGAAGTGCTTCTTGAAATTCCAAAAGTTCGTGAAGACTTAGGTTACCCTCCGCTTGTTACTCCGACTTCACAAATTGTAGGGACTCAAGCAGTATTAAATGTGTTAACGGGTACCCGATATAAATCAATCACAAATGAAACAAAAAGTTATTTAATGGGTGAATATGGAAAAGCCCCTGGCAAAGTTAACCAAAAAATTCAAGTAATGGCAATTGGTGAAAAAAAACCACTAACATGCAGACCTGCTGACCTTTTGGAGCCTGAACTTCCAAAACTTAAAATTGAAGCAGAGCAAATTATAAAATCTGATGATGATGTTTTAACGTATGCCATGTTCCCTGATGTTGCCAAAATATTTTTACAGGAAAGAAATGCAGGAAGCATTAAGCCTGAGCCACTTCTTCCGAAAGATAGTGTATTTTCATCTGCTGAAAAATTTGCTCCAAGTGAATTCAACGTCACACTTCATGGTGAAACATTTAATATTAAATTAACAGGATCAGGCTATACGGGAGAAGCAAGAAGGCCATTTTATGTTTCAGTAGATGGGATTTCTGAAGAAGTCTTAGTAGAGACTTTAAATGAGGTCGAAGTGACTAACGGAAAAAAATCCTCAAAAAAACAAACTCAAGAAAATTCCAAAACAGTAAGGCCTAGACCAAATCATGAAGGATGTATCACAACAGCTATGCCAGGTACAATTATTGATGTAAAAGTTAAAATTGGTGACAGAGTTGAAGCCGGAGATAGTGTAATTGTTATTGAAGCCATGAAAATGGAAAATGAAATTCAATCCCCTACTTCAGGCATTGTAGTTGCAATCCATGTTGCAAAAGGTGAATCTGTATCACCAGACGAAACGTTACTAGAAATTCAGCCTGAATCTTAAAGAAAACGATGCATGATAACGCTTGTTTTAGCATCGTCATCTCCATATCGAAGAGAATTATTATTGCGCTTTAAGTTGCCATTTGATGTCTTTAGTCCTGACATTGATGAATCACCTTATATAGGTGAAAATGCAAAAGAAATCTCCGTAAGACTTGCGCGGGAAAAAGCATTTAAGGTTGCTCCACACTATTCAAATTCTCTTATAATTGGCTCAGATCAAACAGCAGAATGTCAGGATCAAATTATTGAAAAACCTAATACACATGAACTTGCAATAAAACAACTGCAATTATTAAGTGGAAAGGTCGTAACATTTTACACATCTCTTTGTTTATTAAATACTCAAACAAAAAAATTGCAAGAATGTGTCGTTGATTTTGAAGTGAAATACAAAGAATTAAACCTTGAAATAATTAACTCTTATTTATTGAAAGAACAACCATACAATTGTGTAGGAAGCGTTAAATCTGAAGGTCTTGGCATTACTCTCCTTGATTATATAAAAGGTGAAGATCCCACAGCACTCATAGGACTTCCTCTTATAAAATTATCTAATATGCTTCGAAATGAAAGCGTTACATTTTAATGACAGATAAAGAAAAAGGATGCTTATATCTTATTCCAGTTCCAATCGACCAAAGCTCTAAAGAGTCTGTTCTTTTAGAAAAGCATCAAAAAATTGTTGAATATATAGATTATTTTGTTGTTGAAAATGAAAAAACAGCTCGATTTCATCTGGGCGCACTTAATCTTCACAAGCCTATTCATCAATTACATTTTGAAGTGTTAGATAAATCTTCGACTCAAGAAGAAATTAAAGATTTTTTAGCTCCTCTATTCAGAGGCTCTAATATTGGATTATTGTCCGAATCAGGCAGTCCTGCAGTTGCTGATCCTGGAGCAAAAATGGTTGCTTTAGCGCATCAAAACAATATCAAAGTCATACCAATGACCGGTCCATCATCAATTCTATTGGCGCTTATGGCTTCAGGTCTGAATGGACAGCAATTTAAGTTTCACGGCTATCTTCCTTCTGAAAAAAACGAAAGAATAAAGAAAATAATTTTAATTGAAAATGAATCTAGGAAAAATAACGAAACGCAGATTTTTATTGAAACACCTTATAGAAATCAGCACGTTTTTAATGATTTGATAGAAACGCTAAAAGAGCAAACTCAACTTTGTATAGGATTGGATATAACATCGGAAAATGAATCTATTCATACAAAAAATATCAGGGATTGGAAAAAAGAAATTGCAATAGATTTAAAGAATAAGCCTTGCGTATTTCTTTTACAAAGCTAACATTTCTTTGATGGGTGAGAAACTTTTTCTATGATGTTCGCAAAGCCCATGACCTTTAATCATTTCTATGTGTAATTTAGTTGGATAACCTTTATGCTTTTTAAATTGATAAGCAGGATATGCTTTATCAATTTCAATCATTTTCAAATCACGTTCAGTTTTTGCAATAATTGAAGCTGCGGAAATCTCCGCAACCTTATCATCGCCCTTAACTATAGCCTCACAAGAAAAATCAACTTGAGGGCAAAATAACCCATCTACCATAATTTTAATTGAGGTATGTATGTTTAATGCCTTAATGGCTCTTTGCATAGCTAAAAGTGTGGCCTGATGAATATTTAATTCGTCTATCTCATCTACACTACAGATGCCAATCGTCCACGCCAAGGCATTCTTCTTTATTTGTTCAGCTAGAAAGTATCTTTTAGACTCAGATAGTTTTTTAGAATCACGCAAACCTTCAGTATTAAACGCTGGCCCTAATATAACTGCTGCTGCATAAACTGGACCTGCTAAAGGTCCCCTTCCAGCCTCATCTACCCCACAAATTAAGTTTCCATGCATTTACTTTATGAATTTTAAAATAACTCTATTTAGGCGATTAGATGTATTTTGTTTTAGTTGATGATGTATTTTTGTAAATTGAATTAATAAATTTTTTCTGTAGGCTACATCTTTTAAAATCTCAATAGTTTTATCAGTTATATTTTCTGGTGTGGCATCATCTTGCAAAAGCTCTGGCACAAGAAACTTATTCAGAAGAATATTTGGAAGACTTATATATGGCAGATATCTCATACGTTTAAGAATTTGCCAGCTAATTGAAGACATTTTATAAATCACTATCATAGGTTTTTTATAAAGTGCTGTTTCAAGGGTTGCTGTACCTGATGCCACAATAACTAGATCAGCTGCATTGATTGCATCTGATGCATGACCAATAAGAAGCTGAATATCTAATTCTGCATGTGTATTTCTAAATAAAGTTCTTGAGAAAATTTCGTATGTTTCTCTTGTTGGTAAAGGTACCAAAAATTTAATATCACGCACTCTTTTAGATATTTCAATAGCTGAATCGATAAGAAGTTGTGCATGCCACCTCACTTCTCCTTGCCTACTTCCAGGTAGAAGAGCAATGACTTTAGTAGCTTTAATAATTTTAAGCTTATCCTGAGCCTTCTTTCTGTTAGGATGCAGTGGAATCATCTCAGCAAGAGGGTGACCTACAAAACTGGCTTGGATATTTGCTTTTAAATAAATATTTTTTTCAAATGGAAATATAGTGAGCATATGATCTATAGATTTTTTAATTTTTCTAAGTCTATTTTTCCTCCACGCCCAAATTGAAGGACTAACATAGTGGATCACAGGTACACCTTTTTTCTTTAACTGTCTTTCAATCCAAAAATTAAAATCAGGTGCATCAATACCAATGAATAAATCAGGCTTTGCATCTAAAATTTGATTTAGAAGATTCTTTCTTAACTTTAAAAGGCGAAATAATTTCCTAAGAGCCTCAAAATAACCTCTTACAGATAGCTCTTCCATTGAAAAAAATGAAACTGCACCTTCTATTATCATTTTTGGTCCAGCTATACCAATGAATGAAAGATCAGGGCGAATTGACTTTAAAGACTTGATTAAGTGACTTCCTAGTAAGTCTCCGGAAGATTCTCCGGCAACTATAGCAATCGTTTTCATTATTAACGAATAATACCGCGGGTAGATTTTGCAATAAAATCTATATAAAGATTAAGCTCCTCAGTTTCTTTACTTAAAATTTTAATTTTTTCTTCAGCTTCATTTAGAGAAAGGCCTTGTCTATATAAAACTTTGTAAGCTTCTTTAATTTTGGCGACAATTTTTGGATCAAATCCCCTTCTTTTCAAACCTTCTGCATTAATACCATTTGGCTTTGCATCATAACCTGAAGCTATTACATAAGGAGGTATATCTTTAAAAACTACGGTGTTTACAGCTGTAATAATATGGCTGCCAATCTTACAAAACTGATGAACAAGAGTAAAGCCTCCTAATATCGCATAGTCATCGATCGATACATGACCTGCAAGAGATGTGTTGTTTGCTAGTATGGTGTGATTTTTAATTTCGCAATCATGAGCAATATGAACATAAGCCATAATCCAATTATCATTGCCTATTTTTGTTAGACTTTGATCTTGGGCAGTGCCTCGATTAAAAGTGCAGAATTCTCTAATTGTATTATTATCACCAATCTCTAAAAATGTTTTTTCTTGATTATATTTCTTGTCCTGAGGAGATTCACCAATTGAACTGTAGTGATATATATGATTATTTTTACCGATGGTAGTATTTCCAGTAATTGTCACATGATTGCCAATTACAGATCCCGCTCCAATACTTACATCGCCATCAATAATAGAGTACGGGCCAACTTTAACGCTGGAATCTAAATTAGCTTTGGAATTAATAATTGCTGTAGGATGAATCAAAATAATATTACAACTTTATAAGTTTATTTTTTTTCGATAGGCTTTAAAATGCACATCATACTTGCTTCAGCAACGACTTCATCATTAACTTTAGCAACAGCAATATACTTCCATATACCTTTTAGGACACGATCAATTTTCACATGAATAATTAGTTGGTCACCAGGGGAAACTGGTTTTTTAAAACGTGCATTGTCTATTCCAGCAAAATAATATACTGAATCGTCTGATGGTTTTGTATCCATTGTTTTAAAAGACAAAATAGCTGCAGCTTGGGCCATTGCTTCTACAATTAAAACACCTGGCATTACAGGATAATAAGGGAAATGTCCTGGGAAAAAAGGCTCATTAATTGAAACATTCTTGATAGCAAAAATTTCCTTCCCGAGCTCCATTGAAATAATCCTATCAATAAGTACAAAAGGATATCTATGGGGTAAGTGATTTAAAATTTCATGTATATCCATTGCAGTATTTTCAGCCATCTTTGCCATTCCTGTTATTTTAATCTTCTAATTTTTGCTGCAGTTTTAAGCCATGCTTCATGAGGTTGAAAAGGCATCAGCGCAGTATATGTGCCAGAATTTTTTATTGATCTTGTAATCATTGAGCCGGGCGATATAGTGACATTGTCTACAATTGACAAGTGTCCTAAGATCATAGCAGCCCCTCCGATAGCACAATTTTTTCCAATTTTAGCACTGCCTGCAATACCTACACAGCCTGCGATTATCGTATTTTCACCAATAATGCAGTTGTGTCCAATCTGTACTAAATTATCGATTTTAACGCCACTAGAGATAATAGTATCATCTAAAGCGCCACGATCTATGGTTGAATTTGAGCCGATATCAACGTTATCACCTAAGACAACTTTTCCTATTTGAGGAATAGCAAACCATTTATCATTATCTTTTGCATAGCCAAAACCATCCGATCCTAGGACACAACCTGCATAAATAGTACAATTTTTACCGATAATTGTATTCGTCTTTATTACAACATTAGGATGAATAATTGAATTGTCACCGATAACAATATCACTTTCAATTATGACTCCTGCATGGACCACAACGCCATCAGCAATAGAAACATTTTCTTCGATAACAACATTTGGGCCAATAAAGATATCTTGTCCCAATTTGCAAGTAGGATGAATGATTGCAGACTTATGAATCTCTTTTTTTAGTGCTTTACTAGGATTTAATAGTCGAGATACTTTTGCAAAGTATAAATATGGATTGTTTGAAATTATTGCTGGACCCTTACGAAATGCTAGGCCTTCGCTATTAGTTATAACAATAGCTGCTTTTGTAATTTTTAATAAATCTTGGTATTTAGGGTTATTAAAAAAAGAAACTGAATTTTGATGAGAAGATTCAAGGGAAGCAGCAGAGTCAATAAGTATATTTGAATCACCTATTAACTCACCACCTAATTTCTTTACTAGATCACCAGATGTGATTATTTGGCCCATACGAACAAATTAGGCCAATAACTATTTTTTGCCTAATGATTTTAAAATCTTGTCTGTAATATCAATTTTTTCGCTAGCATAAGCAACGCCATTGTATAGAACAAGATCAAAGCTTTCTGCTTTAGCTACTGAAGTTACAGCTTTATTAATCTGCTCTTGAAGACCGCCGAGCTCTTCATTTCTTCTGATATTTATATCTTCTCTAAGTTCGCGTTCTTTACGTTGAACATCGACACGAAGTTGCGAAAGTGATTTTTCTTTATTGTCACGCTCAGATTCTTTCATTGTTAGAGCATCCTTAGCAAATGCAGCTTCTTTATCTTTTAAAGATTTTACATCTGCTTTTAATTTGTCAGTGCGAGCACTAAATTCTTTTTCTAACTTTTTATTGCTTTCTATAGTTTGTGGCGCCTCTTGAAGAATTTTATCTACTTGAACAAATCCTATTTTAAGTTCAGCAAAAGCCGCTGGGCTTGTAAGAAAGATGGTTGATAAAACAAGACTTTTAACTAAACACTTAAATTTCACTTCACTACTCCTAAAGATTTAAAATTAATCAACTTAAAACTGTTGACCCATTTGGAACTGAAAAACCTCTGTTCTATCTGTGGGTTTATCATTAAATGGTTGTGCTATTACCAGTTTCAAAGGGCCAAAAGGTGATATCCACATTACGCCGAGACCTGCAGAATATCTCAATGAGGATAACTTGATGGGTTCGGATTCTTCATATACATTACCAGCATCAATGAAAGCACTCAAGCGAAATTGATTGTTATTTTTCAGAAATGGAATAGGCATAAATAGTTCTGCACTTCCGACTAATTGTTTGGTGCCCCCTAAAAACATATCTCTTCCTTGGTTTTGACTTCCGCATGAGGTGTCTCCAGCAGGACAGACAGGTCCAACAGCGGATATTCGATAACCCCGAAGTGAATTGACGCCACCTACATAAAAGTTTTTAAAGAAAGGGAATTCTTTTCCTCCATAGCTATTCGCATACCCTGCTTGGCCGTTAATCATAAAAGTAAGATCGTTTGTAATTTCCTTGTATACACTCTCCTGGAAGGTTAATTTATACATTTGAATGTCAAGCCCTGGGGTTGAAACTTCTGCATTTACTCGTCTTAATCCACCTTTTTTTGGAAATAAAATATCGTCACGACTATCTTCTGTCCAACCGACTGAAGCAGTTAGGGAATTCATGGAGCAGCCGGTGGCATTTAAATCTCCCGTCACTGATTTGCAATAGTTAATAAACCTTCGAGGTGCTAAATCTGATAGATTTTGAACTTCTGTATTGTCTAAGGTTAACCCATATGAAAAAGCATTCCTTTCTGTAAAAGGCACGCTAAACCTAAACCCTGCACCAAATGATGAAGTATCGTAAGTTGCAAATGTTATCCTTGAAGCATTCATATCCCGACGATAAACGTCGTAAGTTAAGGCAACTCCCTCAGGCGTAAAAAATGGCTGAGTCATACTTAAAGCATAGGTTCGGTTTATCCGCCCTGTATTTACCTGAGCTGAAACTCTGTCGCCTGTGCCAAGAAAATTAGCTTGGGTAACATTAAAGCTTCCTATAACCCCTTCTTGGTTGCTAAGACCTGCTCCAAACATAATGCTACCAGTATTTCTTTCGGTAACTTTGACCTTGAGATCAACCTGATCAGTTGTACCAGGCACAGCGGGTGTTTCAATATTCGTGTCACTAAAAAATTGTGTTCTTCTGAGTCGCTCTTTAGAGCGTTCAATTTTATCTGCTGCATACCAACCGGATTCAACCTGTCTAAATTCGCGACGAATAACTTCGTCACGCGTTCTTGTATTGCCTTCAATATCTATTCTTCTAACATAAACTTTGCGCCCAGGATCAACAAAGAAAGTAAATGAGGCTGTATGTTCATCTTTATTGATGTCAGGAATCGCATTAACGTTAGAAAAAGCAAAGCCATCATTTCCTAAACGATTGTTCATGGCTTTGGTTGTTTCCGTAACCTTTTCACGATTAAAAATATCATCTTTTTTAATTCTAATGAGTTTCTGTAGTTCATTTTCAGGAACTTGAAGAAGGTCGCCTGCTAACTTAACATCAGAAACTTTATATTTAGAGCCCTCAGATATATTAATAGTAATAAAAACATCCTCTTTATCTGGGGTGATTGATACCTGAGTAGAGTCGATACTAAATTCCAGATATCCGCGATTCATATAAAATGATTTGAGTGTTTCAAGATCCGCAGTTAATTTTTGTTTTGAGTATTGATCATCTTTATACCACCAGGATAACCAGTTTGTCGTTTGAAGTTGAAACTGGGATACAAGATCTAATTTTTGATAGACTTGATTCCCAACAATATTGATTTCTTTGATTCTTGAAATAATGCCTTCTTCAATATCAAATCTTATGGCTACTCTATTTCTTTCTAGCGGGGATGTTGTTGTTTTAACTGATGCTGTGTATTTTCCAAGAGATAAATATTGTTTTTTTATTTCTTGTTCCAAAAATTCAAGCTTTGTTTTGTCGTAAATTTGGCCTTCAACAAGCCCTACACTTTTTAAACTTTCTTTCAACTTATCAGTTTGAAACATTTTATTTCCTGAAAATTGAATATCAGCAATTGAGGGTCGCTCTTGAACGGTAATAAGCAGAATATTTTGATCTGCTTCGATTCTAACGTCTTTAAAAAAGCCTGTTCGATAAAGAGATTTGATAGCTTCAGATGACTTATCCTCAGTCATCGTGTCGCCAACTTGCACAGGCAAGTAATTAAATACTGTGCCTGGCTCAGTTCTTTGTAAGCCTTCAATTTTAATATCTTTGATAACAAAAGGCTCCATAGCAAAGGCAACTATGGAAAGAATCAGAAGTGAAACGAATAAAGCTAGTTTAGATCTTAAAGTCATTAGCTTCCTAATAGGTATCGACAGGCGTCATTATACAACGCAATTGCAGTTAGTAAACCCAAAATTAACACTCCAACCCTTTGACTTATCATCATTTTATTGTTCGATAAAGGCTTGCCCATAACAAATTCAAGGAAATAATAAGCCAAATGACCTCCATCCAATAATGGGATAGGCAATAAATTCAATATTCCGATATTCAAACTGATTAGCCCAATAAATTGAACGTAAGGAAGAATGCCTTCTAAAAAAGAAGAAGAGGCCATATGAGCAATTGCCAAAGGTCCACCCAAGTCTTTTAAGTTAGCTTTTTGTGTAAATAAATTCTTGAACGTAGTTAAAGTTAAATTTAAAAAAGTATAGGTTTGACTTAAGGATTTACTTAGAGACTCTAAAAATGTGCTTTTTACTTCAATTAAATTGGGTTTAATATAAGCTTCGTCATAATTCAGTGAAATACCAATTCTTTTTTTCTCTACTTTACTTTCAAAAATATCTTTATTTATATGAATTAATTGAATAATATTTTTTCTTTTTATAGATAAATCATAAGACTTTAACCAATTATTTTGAATGCTATTAACTAGGTCTTGAATGCTTTTTACTTCTATTTGATCAATCATAAGAATTTGATCATTGGGCTTGAGACCTATTTTTTCAGCAATACTTCCTGGCTCAATCGACTGAATTAGAATAGGAATGCCATATGGGAATAGATGAATATCATTAGTCCAAAATAAATTATGAATACTAAAGAGGTCACCTCCTCTTTTAAAGCCTAAAATTTTGAATGGATCTTTGTGGGCACTTAAATAAATCTGCAAGTCATTCAAGGATTTGATCTCCTCGCCATCAATCAATACGATTTCATCTCCAGCTCTTAAGCCCTGTTTGAAAGCTTCACTAAAATGAGAAACTTCGTTGATTAGTGGCTTGATTTGAGGCGATCCATGCATATAAATAGAAAAAAATATGAGGATACCCAAAAAAACATTGATTAAAGGTCCGGCTAGAACAATAAGAAAGCGCTTGAATAGGGGCTGTCTATTAAACGTCCTATGAAGATCAGTTTTTTTTATCTTTTCTTCTGAATCACCATGGTTTTCATCTAAAAGCTTTACATAACCTCCAAGAGGAATTGAAGATATAACAAATGCGGTATGATCTTTACCAAAAAAGGAAGTAAAAATAGGTTTGCCGAATCCAATTGAGAATTTTAGTACCTTAACATTGCACCACCGAGCCATTTGAAAATGGCCAAATTCATGAATACCGACGACAATACTGATTGTAAGGATAAAAACTAGAAAGATTATCATGCGCTTAGCTTATGGCTGTCAATCCAAGAAAGGGCAAGATAACGCGTCTTCTTGTCTACATCCAAAACTGTATCAATAGAAACTAATGGCTCTGATTTTATTGTGTCCATGCAAAATTCAATTAACTCTGCAATTTGATTAAATCTGATCGATTCATTTAAGAAAGCATCTACAGCAACTTCATTTGCAGCGTTGAGAACTGTGGGGGCATTATGACCCATATCCAAAGCCTTATAAGCCAATCCAAGACAAGGAAATTTATTTAAATCAGGCGCTTCAAAGTCGAGTTTTTTAGTTTTTATGAGATCTAGGCCCAACACTCCTGATTCAATTCTTTCTGGATGACTTAAAGCGTAAGCAATAGGGGTCCTCATATCTGGGTTGCCTAATTGAGCTAGCGTACTTCCATCAATATACTCAACAAGAGAATGAATAATACTTTGAGGGTGGATTATTACTTCTATATCTGATGCTGGAATATCGAATAACCAAAAAGCTTCAATAATTTCCAACCCCTTGTTCATCATAGTTGCTGAATCGATTGTAATCTTTTTGCCCATTACCCAGTTAGGATGTCGCAAAGCTTCTTTGGGTGTCACAAGAAGCAGCTCTTCTTTAGAAAAAGTCCTAAATGGTCCGCCAGATGCAGTCAGTAAAATTTTTCTAATGCCGTTAGATTTGTAATTCATTTTTTTGTTTTGTGGCAAAACTTGCAAAATTGCATTGTGTTCACTATCGATGGGTATCAACGTCGCCTTTGAATGATTTACAGCTTTGACGAATAACTCCCCTGCCATCACGAGCGTTTCCTTATTAGCCAATAAAATCTTTTTACCGCTATTGGCAGCTGCCATAGTGGGCTTAAGGCCCGCCGCTCCTACAATTGCTGAAATTACAGTATTTGTATCTTTATGAGAAGCAATCCAATCTAGGGACTCATCTCCCTCTAAAACAATTGTTTTTGAATTTAATGCAAGCAGATTTTTCTTCAGCTTTTGATTCGCTTCTTGATTTAAAGCAATAGCAAAGTGAGGCTCAAATTCCACACACTGTTGTGCAAGCAGATCAATATTCTCATTAGCTGTCAGCGCAAAAACTTTATATTTTTCTTTATGAAGTTTTATGACTTGAAGAGCATTACAACCAATACTTCCCGTTGAGCCTAAGATAGCAATATTTTCCAATTAAATTATTATTCCGAAAAAAGCAGGTGACATAAGAATTAGGGTCGCAAAAGGAAGGCTTGAGCAGAGACTGTCAATTCGATCAAAAACTCCTCCATGCCCAGGAATTAAATCACCGCTATCTTTAACTTTTGCCATTCGTTTTATGTATGACTCAAATAAGTCACCCTCAACACTTAAAAGTAAAATTAAATTAAAAAACAAAAAAGACATATAAGAATTAACAAAACCAAAGTAAGTCATAGCAATAGAAAATGATGAAACGACAAATAACGCCCCTAAAAAACCTTCCCATGTTTTACCCGGGCTAATAGATGGCGCTAGTTTTCTTTTTCCAAACCGTTTACCAAAGAAATAAGCGCCAGAGTCTGCAAGCCAAATAGTTGTTAAAACAGTAAGGACGGTCCAAGGGCTTAATTGAATTAAATAATTCAAAGAAATAATAAGTGGCATGACTAAGATCCAGCCAATAAAAGCACTAAAAAAGAAATTTTTTAAAGTGATTTTAAAAATTAAAAATAAAGGTGCCGCACATAACCAAAAAATTAAAGCTATCCAAAGTATGAGTCTTGACCCTTCAGAATTAAGATGGCTATCAATTAAATAAATTAAAGCTAATGAGACTAATAAAAAAATCTTTTTTTCATAAGATTTAAAATATAAAAGCTTTGTCCATTCATAAAGAGCCAATATCGAAGTGATATAAATCACAAAAGAAAAATATCTTCCTGAAAATAGAAACATAGAAGATAGTAAAACTGCAAGCATCGCTAACGCAGAAAAAATTCGAGATATCAACATTTATATCTGCTCACTTGTTTTACCATATCTTCGTTCTCTTTTTTGAAATTCAATTAATGCGGAGGTAAAAGCCTTTTCATTAAAATCAGGCCATAGTGTTTCAGTAAAATAAAGTTCGGTATATGAAAATTGCCAGATTAAGAAATTACTGATGCGCTTTTCACCGCCGGTTCTTATCAAAAGATCAGGATCTGGCGCAAAACTCAAAGAAAGATTTTGAATAAGATTTTTTTGAGTAAATGGTTTTTTAAAGTGATTTTTTTTTCGGTATTCATTTACTGCATTCACAATATCCCACCTTCCACCGTAATTAATTGCAATACTTAATGTAAGGCCTGTATTTTTTTCAGTGAGATTCTCTAGATCTTTTATCTTATCAATCAGCTTCTTTGGGAAAGGTTTACGATCACCAATGAGTTTAAAACGAATATTATTTTTAATTAAAGATGAAGATTCTTTTTTAATGGAATCTTGAAATAAAGACATTAAAAAATCAACTTCCTGAGTGGGTCTCAACCAATTTTCTGTACTAAAAGCAAATAATGTAAGAAATGGAATATTTAATTTTTGACATTGGGTAATCACCGTTTTAACAGATTCTAAGCCTCTTCTATGCCCAGAAATACGAGGCATTAAACGTTTTTTTGCCCACCTCCCATTGCCATCCATAATGATAGCAATATGTTGAGGTTTTTCTATTAATTGGTCTTGCGCTTGTAATGAACGAAAAAAATTAAACACTAAATAGCGAGTAATTCAGATTCTTTTAACTGAAGAAGCTTATCAATTTCAGCAATAAATTTATCTGTAATTTTTTGAACATCATCTTGCGATCTTCTCTCATCATCCTCACTGATTTCTTTTTCTTTGAGAGATTTTTTTAGCGAGTCATTTGCATCGCGTCTAATATTTCGGATTGCCACTTTTGCTGATTCAGCTTCTGTACGCACAACTTTTATAAGATCTTTTCTTCGCTCTTCAGTAAGTGTTGGCATTGGAACACGAATAAGATCTCCAGATGTCGCAGGATTCAATCCAAGATCGCTATCGCGAATTGCTTTCTCAACTTTAGCAACCATACTTTTTTCATAAGGCTGCACATTAATTGTTTTTGCATCCCCTAAATTAACTCCAGCAACCTGATTTATTGGAACCATCGATCCATAATAATCAATAAGGATGTGATCAAGAAGCCCTGTATGTGCTCTACCCGTTCTAATTTTTGCAAGGTCAGACTTAAAAGAGTCTAGAGATTTTTGCATTTTTTCATTTACATTTATTTTGATTGCTTCAGTCATTACAGTCCTCTTTAATCAATGAACATTGGGCATTACCAGCGTGCCTTCATTTTGCCCTAATAAGATATTTTTAAGCGCTCCGGATTTGAATATATTAAATACTGCAATAGGTAGTTGTTGGTCTCGGCACAATGTAAGCGCTGTAGCATCCATTACCTTCAAATCTTTTTGAATGGCTTCATCAAAACTTACAACCTCATAACGCTTTGCTTTTGGATTTTTTTTTGGGTCTTCTGAATAAATCCCATCTACTTTAGTGGCTTTAATCATAATATCTGCATTCATTTCAACCCCGCGCAAAGCTGCTGCAGTATCGGTTGTAAAGAAAGGATTGCCAGTACCGGCAGCAAAAATAACTACCTTGCCTTCTTCTAAATAACGAATTGCCTTACCTCTAATGTAAGGCTCAACCACCTGCTCAATATTGAGCGCTGATTGAACGCGAGCCACAATACCAGCATGCTTCATTGCGTCCTGAAGGGCCAAAGCATTCATGACAGTTGCCATCATACCCATATAGTCAGCAGTTGCCCTATCCATACCTGCAGCACCTAAAGCAACTCCTCTAAATATATTGCCACCGCCAATCACAATACCTATTTGAACATTTAAATCGAGCGCCTCTTTGATTTCATGAACAACATTTGAAATGGTATGTTGGTTAATACCAAAGGGATCGTCACCCATAAGGGCTTCACCTGAAATTTTTAACAAAACTCTTTTGTACGCGGATCGTGTCATAATTTTTGTTAAAGTTTAACGCATTTTTAAATTAGAAGACATAAAAAAAGGATTGTATAAATCATACAATCCTTTATCAGTTCTTCTTGCTGAATTAAACCTTTGCTGCTGCTGCGACCTCTGCAGCATAATCCACAACTGCCTTTTCTATGCCTTCGCCTACAGAATAAATGCTAAATGCATTAATTGTCGCATTGTTATTTTTTAACAGCTGCTCAATAGTTACTTTATCGTCTTTCACGAAAGGTTGATTTAACAATGTAACTTCTTTGAGGAATTTTTGAACTGTACCTTCTGCAATTTTTTCAAGCATAGCTTCAGGCTTGCCCGCTTCTTTTGCTTTTTCAATCGCAACTCGTTTTTCTACCTCAATCAATTGAGCATCAATGCCTGATGCATTAAGCGCTTTAGGTTTATTTGCGGCAATATGCATCGCTAAATCTTTTCCTAAAGCGTCGTCACCCCCTTGGAGATCTAGAAGAACGCCAATTCTTCCGCTATGAACATAACTGACTATTTGACCAGTTGTTTGATATCGAATAAATCGACGTGGCGTAATATTTTCTCCAATTTTTCCAACAAGCTGCGCTCTCACTTCTTCAGCATTACCTGACGACATTGTTAAGTTCACCAAAGCCTCAATATTAGTTGGATTTTTTTCATTAATAGCACTTACAAGATCATGTGCGTATTTTAAAAAGTCTTCATTTTTCGCACAAAAATCTGTTTCCGAGTTCACCTCAAGAAGCGTTCCTGTTTTACCGTCTTTAGCTACAAAAGCTATAACAATACCCTCTGCTGCTAACCTTCCAGCTGCCTTGCTTGCTTTATTGCCAAATCGTACTCTTAGAATTTCTTCTGCACGCGCGCTGTCTCCATCAGCTTCTGTCAATGCTTTTTTACAATCCATCATTGGTGCGTCTGTGCGATCGCGAAGGTCTTTGACCATGCTTGCGGTTATTTCTGCCACTTTGATACTCCTTAAATTCTGTATGATTAAACTTATTATTAAAAAAGGGGCACGAAGCCCCTTTTAAAACGATTACATAAAAATTATTCAGTAACTGCTTCAGTTACTTCTACAAACTCTTCTTCTTGCGATACTGATTTGGCAAGCTCATTTAATGCTTGGCTTTTGCCTTCCAGCACTGCATCGGCCATGCCTCTAGCATAAAGCCTAATAGCTCTACTTGAGTCATCATTGCCCGGAATAACATATGAAATATCATCAGGCGAGTTATTTGTGTCGACTACACCAATAATAGGTATACCCAGTTTATTTGCTTCTACTACAGCACCACTTTCATGACCCACATCAATAATGAATATTGCATCAGGAAGTGCTGTCATATCTTTGATACCACCGATTGAGCGTTGCAATTTCTCATAGTCGCGCTTATAACCTAAAGCTTCTTTTTTATTAAACTTTTGTAAGCTTCCGTCTTGAAGCATAGCTTCATAATCATTAAGACGCTTAATAGATTGTCTAACAGTTTTAAAATTTGTAAGCATGCCACCTAACCATCTGTGGTTTACATAAGACACACCCGCACGAGATGCTTCTTCTTTAAGAATTTCTCGGGCTTGCCTTTTAGTGCCCACAAAAAGAATACGCCCTTTATTTGCGGCAAGAGTTCGAATGTACTTCAAAGCCTCTTGAAACATTGGCAATGTCTTTTCTAGGTTAACAATATGAATTTTATTCCTGTCGCCAAAAATGTATGGTGCCATTCTTGGGTTCCAGTAACGGGTTTGATGGCCGAAATGGACACCCGCTTCTAACATTTGACGCATAGTAACTGACATATTTGACTCCGTTGTTATGGGTTAAAAAAACATTACCTAATTACATCTATTTTCATAGACACCCTAACGTTAGGTAATGCAAAATTATTTCCTCAAGATCCTTGAAGAAGCGCGCTATAATAGCACAAAAAATAAGCTCAAACGCAATATAAACGCAGCAATCATGACAATACACATCAAAAATCCCCAAGAAATAGAAAAAATGCGTGTTGCTGGTAAATTAGCATCAGAAGTCCTTGATTTTATTACACCTTTTGTAAGGTCTGGTATCACCACTGACGAAATCGACAAACTTTGTCATGATTATATGGTTAATGTACAAAATACTATCCCCGCTCCGCTCAATTATGCTCCGGACGGACACACACCATATCCCAAGTCAATTTGCACTTCTATTAACCATCAAATCTGTCATGGTGTCCCTGGGCCAAAAGCGCTTAAAGAAGGTGATATTGTAAATATTGATGTTACTGTAATTAAAGATGGTTTCCATGGCGATACAAGTAGAATGTTTCATGTGGGCGAAACCTCTATCCAAGCAAAACGTTTATGTAAACTGACTTATGAAGCCATGTGGCTCGGGATTCAAATAGTAAAGCCCGGAGCAAAATTAGGCGATATCGGATTTATCATTCAAGATTTTGCTGAAAAAAATGGGTTTAGTGTAGTACGAGAATTTTGTGGTCATGGAATTGGCAAGCGATTTCATGAAGAACCTCAAGTGCTTCATTATGGAAAACAAGGTACAGGACTTACCTTGGAAGCGGGTATGATTTTTACAATTGAACCTATGATCAATGCAGGCAAAAGAGACATTAAACAAATGCCTGATGGTTGGACTATAGTCACCAAAGATCGCAGCCTTTCAGCACAATGGGAACATACAATCTTAGTAACTCATAATGGTTATGAAGTGCTTACAGTTTCTGAAAAAACACCTCCACCGCCTACATTTGTTAATTAAATCTTGATTCAAAAAGAAATACTCAATTTAAAAAAAGAAATCGCTTTAAATGAGTTAAGCCTCATTAAAGCATTCTTAAAAAAAAGAGATGGTCAGTCTTATCTTGATAATCACTCGCTACTTATTGATAAAGTATTAAAAAAACTATGGGACGGGCTTGAATTCAAAAATAGCGCCTCTCTTATCGCCTGCGGGGGATATGGTCGCAAAGAATTATTTCCATATTCTGACATCGACTTATTAATATTAATTCCAAAGAATCTTAATAAATCCTTAAGTCAAAAAATTGAACAGTTTATTACCTTGGCATGGGATCTTGGTTTAAGAATTGGCCATAGCGTCAGAAATATTACCGAGACTAAAAGGGAAATTAAAAAAGATATTACGGTGCAAACAAATCTTTTAGAGAGTAGATGTCTTATTGGAGACAAAGGCCTTTTCAGAGAATTAAAAAAGATCGTTAATGAAACTCTCATTCCCATCCACTTTTATGAAGGCAAAATTAAAGAACAGGCTCTTAGACATCAAAAATATAATCAATCTGCATATCAATTAGAGCCAAATATAAAAGAAAGTCCTGGTGGGCTAAGAGATCTCCAAATGATTCAATGGATTGGTAAAAGTCATATCCCAAGATTTAATTTACAAAAATTAAATCAAAGAAAAGATCTTGATAAGCAAAATTTTCAGAAGCTTATAAATACTGAGCTCTTTATTAAAAACTTAAGAATTCTTCTTCATATCACTGCAAAACAGAATGAAGATAGATTGCTTTTCGACTATCAAAATCAATTAGGTTTACTACTTAACTATAAAAATAGCCCTCATAAAAAAAGAAGTGAATTATTTATGAGGGACTTTTATAAAGCGATCAATTTCACAACGTACATTAATGAAGTGTTACTTAAAAAGCTTAACCCCAAAAAAATTACTAAGCCAAGAAAAATTGAAAATAGCGAATTTCTGATTGTTATGGATGGGCATTTAGAGATTGGTTCAAATTTCAAAAATAAATCTATTACACCTCATATATTTGATGTCTTTATTACTTTTCAAAATCATACATCGCTGAAATCTTTGGGGCCAAAGCTGATGATGCTACTTCAAAATTCCTCAAAAGAAATAAATGAAGCATTTCGAAAAAATAAAAAACAACAAGAAAAATTCTTATCTATTCTCAAATCGGACAAAAAGGTAAATCGAACGTTAAGGATTATGAATAAATGCAACCTAATCGGCGCATATATTCCTGCATTTGGAAAAATAGTTGGTCAGATGCAGCATGATTTATTTCATATCTATACAGTGGATGAACATATTCTCAACGTTATTCGTAACTTAAGAAGATTCGCTAAGGATGAATTGAAACACGAGTTTCCTGACTGTTATGATTTATTCAAAAATTACAAAAAAAAATATGTCTTGTATCTCGCTGCACTATTTCATGATATTGCAAAAGGTCGAGGTGGCGATCATTCCGAATTGGGAGCAAAAGATGTTGATGAATTTTCAAAGCTCAATCATTTGCCTCCTGAAGATCATAAAATCATCAAATGGCTTGTGAAATCTCACCTTATTATGTCTCATACAGCACAAAAATTAGACCTATCAGATCCTAGAATAATTGAAGATTTTGCAAAAAAAGTAACAAACAAAGAAAATTTGATTTCACTTTACCTCCTCACAGTTGCAGATATAAGAGCAACAAGCCCTTATGTATGGAACCAATGGAAGGCTATACTTCTCAAAAATTTATTTAACTACACTTTAAATTATTTAGAGCAAGATAAGTTGTCTCATGAAGATTCAATTACAAAACGAAAAGAAAAAGCAGCATTAATTCTTGAACATTACAATATTAAAAATCATCACTACAAAGTGCTTTGGGAAAATTTTGGGAAAAACTATTTCTACAAATACACTGAAGAAGAAATAGCCTGGCAGACAAGGTTATTATTTTCACATACAGCACCCACAAAACCAATTATTAGAGTTAGACATCGCTCAAATGGCGAAGGCATAGAAGTTCTTATTTATCAAAAAAATTCTGCACATATTTTTAACAAAACTTGCCATTTTTTTGATGAAATTGGATATAACATTGCTGCAGCAAAAATATTCACAACTCAACATAATTATGCATTGAACCTTTTTGATTTGCTTGATGCCAATCCTAAGTCTGTAAGTTACGAAGGGCTCTTTAAATTCATTGAAAAAGAATTAACTAGTCGATTTGAAAGTCATAAAGAAAATAAGCCTACAAAACTTTCTGAACGAAGTCGTCAAGCGACACATCACTCTTTTGATACGAAAATTTCTATTTCACAGATTGAACAATCCACCACTTATCAATTAGATATAATTACTGATGATAGAAATGGGCTATTAAGCCTTATATCTGACCAGCTTTCAAAACAAGATATATCAATTAATGATGCGAAAATAAATACATTAGGATCGCGCGTAGAAGACACTTTTTTAATTACATATAAAAATAATCAAGCGCTCAAGAAAATAAAAAAAGATAGCCTAGTAAAAAGACTGAGGGAATTAATTGAGTAAAAAATGGCGGAAGAGGTGAGATTCGAACTCACGGAGGGCTATGAACCCTCGACGGTTTTCAAGACCGCTGCCTTAAACCGCTCAGCCACTCTTCCCGAGCGAGAATTCTAACATAACCTTTAATCATCTTGAAGGTCTGAATTGGGAAATAAAACTTCAGAAAATCCAAAATTACTCAAATCCTCAATCTTCATAGGATAAAGAATACCATCTAAATGATCACACTCATGCTGAACGACGCGCGCATGAAAATCAGTAACTGTGCGATCAATTGGATTCTGATTCAAATCATAGCCTTGATAACGAAGTTTTTTAAATCTTGGCACTAAGCCCCTCATGCCAGGAACGGAAAGACACCCCTCCCATCCACTTTCTATATCATCATCAAGAAAAGTAAGTTTTGGATTAATTAAAATAGTGTATGGCACTTCTTCTACGTCTGGATATCGCGGAGTCTTTTTAATACCAAAAATGACAACCCTTAGGCTCACGCCTATTTGAGGTGCTGCTAAGCCTGCGCCATTTAAAGAATGCATAGTATCTTGCATATCTTCAATCAAATTTTTTAATGCGCGACTTTTGAAATCATGAATTGGCTCTGCAACTTTCAAAAGCAGCGGATCGCCCATTTTTAACACTTGTCTTATGGTCATTTAGTTTTTTGAAACAATTGTTTGAATCAGTCTAATTACATCAATCATCATATGTTGGCAAACATCATTATCACAAAGCTCATTAATACTAGAAAATGAAATAGCATCTTTACTTTGACCTCTTCCAGCGGCGTGATTTACCATAGGGCATATGGCTGCATATGCAATATTAAGTTCTTTTGCCAAAGCCGCTTCAGGCATTCCAGTCATACCAACGATATTAGCACCGTCTTTTTCAAGACGATTTATTTCGGCTGCAGTTTCTAATCGAGGTCCCTGCACTGCCGCATAAACACCTTCAGTCACCACTGTTTTTAATAAAGCCTGTGCAGAAGTAATAATTTGTTTTCTTAAAGATTCATCATATGGATAAGTAAAATCTATGTGCTTAACTGGCATTTCAGCGCCATCAAAATAAGTATTTTTACGGCCATATGTATAATCAATAATTTGACTGGGAATACATATAGCGCCTGGTTTAACTGCTTCATCGATTACGCCGACAGTAGCTACGGATATGATTTTCGTAACTCCCACCGATTGAAGAGCCCAAATGTTCGCACGATAATTAATTTCATGAGGCGGTATTGTATGGCCCGAGCCATGACGAGCTAGAAAAACAATATTTTTATTGGATAATGATCCAAAAATGAGCGGCTGAGAAGGTTCTCCATAAGGTGTTCTAATAAGCTCACGCTTTAATACTTTTAATTCATGTATAGAAGCTAATCCCGTGCCACCAATAATTCCAAACATAAAACTAACCTCACCTATTAAAGATTTACATTCTATAACATACTACTGTATATGAGGATTACACAAAACATAAAGAACCAATACAAAATCAAGCAAACAAAGAAGCATTATGAAAATTTTACTGTAGGCTCATTAGTTCTTGGTATAGAAATGAAAGAGGCTATTACCACCTTGTATGCTTTTGCTCGTCTCGGTGACGATATTGCTGATGAAGGAAATAAATCTAAGAAAGACCGTCTTAAAGAAATAAAATATCTTAAAGATCATCTAAAAAAAATTGAAAAAAATCAAAAAATTAACGACCCATATTTTAAAATATTAAAAAAAATACTTATTAAATATAATATAAAAATCAGTAACTTATATAAATTTATTAATGCTTTTAATAAAGATATTAATCATAAACAATACTCTAGATTTAATGGCCTAATCAAATATTGTGAGGATGCAGCGAACCCAGCTGGTGAACTTATTTTAAGCCTTGCAAAAAAAGATAATAAAGAAAATATTCGCAAATCTAATGCGATTTGTACGGCGTTAGCACTTATTAATTTCGCTCAAGGGGCTGTTGAAGATTATAAAAAAGGTCGAATTTATTTTCCAAAAGACGAGATAAAAGAATTTAATCTAAATATCAAAGATATCGAAAAAAGAAACTTTTCAGCTCAATGGATAAGATATAAAAAATTTTGGGTTAATCGAAATTACCAAATCCTTAAGGAAGGCTTAGGGCTTGGAAAAAAAATAAAAGGTAGGCTTGGCTTGGAAATACAAATGATTGAGCTTGCAGCGCTTTTATTAGTAGAAAGAATGAAAAAAAATGACTGTAATTTATTCATTAACCCACCTAAAATTAAAACATTAGATTGGATATTCATATTCCTTAAAGCTGCAACCCTAAAACTATCATGACTCCTATTCAATATTGCTACGAGAAGGTTAAAGAGAGTAAATCAAATTTCACGTGGACTTTTTACTTTATAAGTAAAAACAGGCGAGATGCCCTTGTGTCGCTTTACGCATTTTGTAGGGAAATTGATGATATTGTTGATAACACAATCGATCTCGAAGTAGCAACAGCAAAAATAAATTGGTGGAAAAATGAAATAAATCGATTATTTCATGAAACACCGCAACATCCAGTGACAAAGTCACTTTTAAAGTTTATTGGTACCTATGAACTTAATGAGGCCTATTTCATAGAAATGCTAGATGGTATGGAAATGGATTTAAAATTTAATCGCTACGAAAGTTTTAAACAGCTCCAACTTTATTGCTATAGAGTTGCAGGCGTAGTAGGCATACTATGCGTCAAAATATTAGGCTTTAAAAATCAAGGGACTTTAAAGTTTGCTCATGATTTGGGTATTGCGCTTCAACTCACAAATATTATTCGTGACGTTGGAGAAGATGCAAGAAAAAATAGAATCTATATTCCACTCGATGAACTTCATCAATTCAATGTATCTGAAAATGACATTTTAAGATTTCAAGAAAATAAAAATGTATCAAACTTATTGATTTATCAAATTGAGCGTGCAGAAAATTTTTATAAGTCTGCTTATGAAAAAATCCCTAAAGAAGATATAAATTCACAGATTCCTGGCTTACTTATGGGAAAAATTTATGAAACATTACTGCTTGAGATTAAAAGGGATCAGCCAGAACAAACACTCAATCGCAAGGTAATCCTCCCGCCTTTTAGGAAGATGCTCGTCATATTTAAATGCTTCTTTAAAAATAAATTTTATGCTTTAAGCAGTTGAAGTGCTTGAGAAAGATATTCAATACCCATGACATCAATTCCTGCAATCTTTTGTTTAGCAATATTTGCTTTGGGAATGATAGCTCGTGTAAAACCTAATTTTGCAGCTTCTTTGATACGCTCTTGACCTCTTTGAATAGGTCTTACCTCGCCTGCTAAACCGACCTCACCAAAAATAATTGTTTTTTGATTGATAGGTTGATTTTTAAACGATGAAACAATAGCACATAAAATAGCAAGATCTACACCTGGCTCAGTAATCTTGACACCACCTACCGCATTTACAAAAACATCTTGATCAAAGCATGCGATGCCGCCATGTCTATGCAATACGGCAAGAAGCATGGAAAGTCGATTCTGCTCCAAACCAACACCTAAGCGTTTAGGCGATGCTCCATGCGCATTATCAACAAGCGCTTGAATCTCAATAAGAAGTGGTCTCGTTCCTTCTTGAGTTACTGTAATACATGATCCAGAAACCTCTTCATGATGATGTGACAAAAATAGTGCGGAAGGATTTGTCACTTCTCGCAAACCTTTCTCGGTCATAGCAAATACACCAAGCTCATTGACAGCGCCAAATCTATTTTTAAATGCGCGTACCATTCTAAAGCTCGAGTTTTGATCACCTTCGAAATAAAGCACAGTATCTACAATATGCTCTAGCACGCGAGGACCTGCTAATGAACCTTCTTTTGTAACGTGGCCAACTAAAATCATGCTCACTTCTAATTGTTTTGCAATGCGCGTCAATTGTGCTGAACATTCTCTGACTTGAGTAACTGAACCAGGTGCTGATTGCAACTCTTCCGAATAAATTGTTTGAATAGAATCAATAACAACAACATCGGGTTTATTTTTTTCAATCGATTGAATAATTTTTTCTAAATTTATTTCAGACAGGATAAAAATATCTGAGACTTCTAGCTCTAAACGTTTTGCTCGCATAGCTATCTGTTGCGGTGACTCTTCGCCACTTACGTAAATAACTTTGCATGGCGCCTGACTTTTATCATTAGTCATATGTGAAAGCGCCTGAATAAGTAGTGTCGATTTTCCAATACCAGGATCTCCACCAATTAATACGACGCCCCCAGGAACAAAACCACCGCCTAGAACTCGATCAAATTCACTTATACAGGTCGTTCTCTTATAAACGGCTGACATTTTAACTTCGTTAAGTTTTTTTAGTTCTGAGGTTTGTGTCAGAGATGCATATCGACTAGGCATAGAAGCCTCAATAATACTTTCTGCCATGGTATTCCATGTCATGCAATGTGGGCATTGCCCCTGCCATTTGGTCGATTGACCGCCGCATTCAGTGCAAACAAATGCAATCTTATTTTTGGCCATATAATGTTTCCATAGGAACTCTTATGGATGCGGAAATAGCACAAAGTAATTCATAACCTACTGTTCCAGATTTTTCAGCAACTTCGTCGACAAGAATATGCTCACCCCATAATTCAACATCGCTTGAAATAGATGCTTTAGGAATATTGGTGATATCTATATAAAGCATATCCATAGATACTCTACCAACTGTAAATGTTTTTTTTCCCTCAACAAAGACTGGTGTTCCAGTTGGCGCATGTCTCGGATAGCCATCCGCATAGCCACATGCAACCACAGCGATACGCATATCATTTTTAGCTTTAAAACTGTCGCCATATCCAATTGAATCATTTTTGGATAAATTTTGTATTGCAATAATTTTGCTTTTCAATTGCATAACAGGTTTAAGGTTAAAAGAACTAGATTTTTCCCCTACAATTGGTGATGCACCATAGAGCATAATCCCGGGTCTGACCCAATCAAGATGGGTACTTTTATAATTGAGAATAGATGCCGAGTTTGCAACCGAACGAGAGAAATTAAAATGATTAGCAATATCATTAAAAATATTAAATTGCCAATCAACACCTCTAGGCTCATCCGCAGTTGCAAAATGAGTCATCAGTGTGATCGATTTAATATGAGATTTATTTTGTAAAGATTTAACAATATCTTTTGCATCCTTAGGGTCAAATCCTAAACGGTTCATTCCAGTATTAATCTTAAAGTGAATATCGATAGGATGATTGAGTTTTGCGTGTTCAATCATCTGTAATTGTTGAATATTATGCACCACAAGGTTGATGCGCATTTTTGCTGCTATAGGAATTTCATAAGCTTCAAAAGCGCCTTCTAACAATAAAATAGTTTGCTCAAAACCGTGCTCTCTTAAGTCAATTGCTTCATTTAAACTAAGCACAGCAAAACCATCGCTTTCACTTAGTCCGTGAGCAACATTAATAAGACCATGTCCATAACCATTAGCCTTTACAACTGACATGATCTTAGATTTAGGTGTTAATTGCTTAACAATAGCGAGATTATGTCGAAGCGAAGCTTGATTAATGAATGCCTTAAGAGGACGCATTTATATTATTCGTCGTAAGATTGAAAGCCTGGATTAGCAAAATTTTCGAAGCGAGTATATTCTCCTAAGAATGTGAGTCTAACTCGCCCAATAGGGCCATTTCTTTGTTTTGCAATAATGATTTCTGCAACGCCTTTATCTGGAGTATCGGGGTTATAAACTTCGTCTCGATAAATGAAAAGTATTAAATCAGCGTCTTGTTCAATCGCACCTGATTCTCTCAAGTCCGACATTACGGGACGCTTATCAGGTCTCTGTTCAACACTTCGATTGAGCTGAGATAATGCAACAACTGGAACATCAAGCTCTTTTGCAAGAGCTTTAAGTGATCGTGACATTTCAGAAATTTCCGTCGCACGATTTTCGCTTTGTCGCCCACCTGGAGGTGACATTAATTGAAGGTAATCGATGACAATCAAACCTAATTTTCCACACTGTCTCGAGAGTCTTCTAGCGCGCGCTCTTATATCAAAAGAATTTAAACCGGCGCCTTCGTCAATATGGATAGGTGCCTCATTAAGCCTTCCTAGTGCATGAGTTAATCGTTCCCAGTCATCATCTTCAAGACGCCCTGTTCTCATCTTGTGCTGGTCTAAACGTCCAACTGAACCTAATAGACGCATAGTTAATTGGGTAGAAGCCATTTCCATTGAAAATACTGCGACAGGAAGTCCTGTGTCCAACGCAACATTTTCTGCCATATTAAGAGCCAATGAAGTTTTACCCATAGAAGGACGACCAGCAACAATAACAAGGTCACCTGGTTGCAATCCTGAGGTCATCGCATCTAAATCTGAGAATCCTGTGGGTACACCGGTAACGTCACTCGCCCCTGCAGTAAATAAATCATCAATCCTTTGTGCTACCTGAGGCAAAAGCTCTTTAATATCCTTAAAGCCGGATTGATCATGCTTTTCTTTTTCGGCAATTTGAAAAATCTTAGCTTCAGCTTCGTCTAAAAGTTGCTGAGCATCTCGTCCTTGAGGCGCAAAAGCACTATCTGCAATATCAGAACCCACCTCGACCAAATGTCTCATGATTGAACGTTCGCGAACAATCTCTGCATATCGACGAATATTCGCAGAAGTTGGCGTATTTTGTGCTAAAGAACCCAGATAACTTATACCACCAGCCGTTACTAACTCAGCATTCTTCTCTAAGGATTCAGCAACAGTCACAATATCCGCTGGGCTATTTTGCTCAACAAGCTTAATAATATGCTGATAGATTAAACGATGATCTTGACGATAAAAATCACTGGGCGACACAAGGTCCGCAATTTTATCAAGCGCTTCATTTTCAATGAGCAAACCACCCAATAAAGACTGCTCTGCTTCAATCGAATGTGGGGGTAATTTAAGGGTATTGAGAATATCGTCAGCCATGGATTAATTATAACGGAATAAAAAAAGGCTGCTCTAGGCAGCCTTTAAAAAAATAGATTGCTTTTTATTAAGCAGGTTCACCAATCACGTCGATTGTAATATCAACTGTCACATCATGATGCAAAGCAATGGTGACTTGATGCTGACCTACAGTTTTGAGTGGGCCATTTGGCATACGAATCTCAGCTTTAACTACCTTAATATTTTTCGCTGTTAAACCTTCAGCAATATCTGTGTTTGTCACAGAGCCAAAAAGTTTTCCGTCAACACCAGCTTTTTGCGTCACAGCAAGATTAAAACCAGCAAGGGCTTTAGCTCTTTCTTTGGCAGCATCAAGAAGCGCTGATTGTTGTTTTTCAAGTTCAGCACGTCTTGCTTCAAATTCTGCTTTATTTGAATCTGTTGCGCGCTTAGCTTTGCCTTGTGGAATTAAAAAATTTCTACCAAATCCATCTTTAACTTTAACAATGTCACCAAGGTTTCCTAAATTAGCAACTTTCTCTAATAAAATAACTTGCATCTTATAATCTCCTTAGTGCTTATCAGTGTATGGTAAAAGCGCTAAAAAACGAGCGCGCTTCACCGCAATGTTGAGTTGTCGTTGATAAATGGCTTTAGTGCCTGTGATACGAGCTGGAATCAGCTTTCCGTTTTCAGTAATAAAGTCTTTTAATAAATCAACATCTTTGTAATCTACTTCTTTAATGCCTTCAGCACTAAATCTGCAGTAACGTCTTCTTTTGTACATTTCTCTAGCCATCTTAAACTCCTATAGATATTCTATAAAATTAATATGAAAAATGAGCTGATTACTTTTTGCGCTCTTATTTCCAATAAACCCTTTTGTTTTAATTTTGTCGCCAATTTTCACTGGTATCAAAGCATTGCTACCCATGATTTTTGCGCTTAACTCACAATTGATTGTACGTTTTAAATTCGCTTCAATCTGCTCTGAGTTATGTTTTAAAGTAAGATTAAGTGCTGGTATTCCTGCGGGTGTGTATCGAATTGGATCCACGTGGGACACTTCCCCAGAAATTTCTAAGCAGTTCAATCTAAATTAAGCTTCAACAACCTCAGGTGCAGCTCGCTCATCTTTATCAAGCACTGATTTTGATTTTTCTTCTTTCATCATAATAGATGGTGAAGTCACGGCTGTTTTTGTGCCCATAATCAAATGACGTAAAACGGCATCATTGAATTTGAATGCATGCTCTAACTCTGCAAGCGTTTCAAGATCACATTCAATATTCATAAGCACATAATGAGCTTTGTGAATTTTTTCAATCATGTAGGCAAGCTGTTTACGGCCCCAATCTTCGAGGCGGTGGAGTTTTCCACCTTTGGATGTTACTAGAGATCTGTAGCGTTCAATCATGCCAGGCACTTGTTCGCTTTGATCAGGATGTACGATGAATACAACTTCATAATGTCGCATATAAATCCCCTTATGGTTAATAGCTTTCAGTGATGCGGTTCACTGTAAAGCAAGGTAGAAAGATCGAGTATTATAGGTGTTTTTTGAATTAAATCAATGGTTTTTAGAGGTCAATTCGGTCCCTAAGCCCTGCCCCATAAAGTCTTTCTTTAAGGAATTTCGCTTCGTCTCGAAGTTGAGCCGCTTTTTCAAATTCTAAATTACGTGCCGCTATCTGCATTGATTTTTCTAGCTTTTGGATTTCCTTGGCCATCTGCTTCTCGTTTAAATGGTCATAGCGAGCCTCTTCCTTCTTCAGCGCCCGATTAAAATCGACTTCTTCTTTATCAAAAGTACCATCAATAATATCTTTAATCTTTTTGGTAACGCCTACGGGCGTAATATTATTTTCTAAATTAAATGTAATTTGCTTGGCGCGCCTTCGACTAGTTTCGTCCATAGCTATTTTCATGCTTCGTGTAATCTTGTTGGCATAGAAAATAACTTGTCCATTTAAATTACGGGCTGCCCTTCCCGCCGTTTGAATGAGGGAGCGTTCAGACCTTAAAAAGCCTTCTTTGTCAGCATCTAATACAGCCACAAGAGAAACTTCTGGAATATCGAGACCTTCTCTTAATAGATTAATACCCACCACTACATCGAATTTGCCTAATCTTAAATCGCGAATAATTTCAACGCGTTCCACCGTATCAATATCTGAGTGAAGATAGCGCACTTTAATTTGATGTTCAGATAAATAGTCAGTCAAATCTTCAGCCATACGCTTAGTAAGGGTTGTTGCTAATACTCTTTCATTTTTTTCAACGCGAAGATTAATCTCACTTAATAAATCATCAACCTGTGTATCTGCTGGTTTGACAATAATTTCAGGGTCAATTAATCCTGTAGGTCTAGCAACTTGCTCTACAATTTTTTGTGTATTTAGGGCTTCATATTCAGCAGGTGTTGCTGAAACAAAAATACATTGACGCATTGTTTTTTCAAACTCTTCAAATTTTAAAGGTCGATTATCAAGCGCTGATGGCAATCTAAATCCATACTCAACTAAATTTTCTTTTCGAGCACGATCGCCTTTATACATCCCACCAATTTGAGGAACGGTAACATGGCTTTCATCAATAATCATAAGCGCATCTTTAGGCAGATATTCAATTAAGGTGGGAGGTGGATCACCTGGGTTCCTGCCTGACAAATGTCTCGAATAATTTTCAATGCCCTTACAAAAACCTATTTCATTTAACATCTCAATATCAAAACGAGTGCGCTGTTCAATTCTTTGAGCTTCAACTAATTTATTGGCTTTTACAAAATAATCTGAGCGCTCTCTTAGTTCATTTTTAATTTTTTCAATTGCCCTCACAGTGGTTTCTCTTGGCGTTACGTAATGACTCGAAGGGTAAACTGTAAAGTGATTCACTTTGTTATACATCTGCCCTGTGAGTGGATCAAAGAGCGTAATCGACTCTATGAGATCATCAAATAATGTGACTCTAATTGCAGTCTCTGAATTTTCAGCAGGGAAAATATCAATCGTATCGCCCCTTACCCTGAAGGCACCTCGTGAAAAATCAAAATCATTACGTTCATATTGCATAGAAACTAAGCGCAAAATAATATTACGTTGTAATAACCTTTCACCTTTAATGAGATGCATGACCATACCCTGATAATCAACAGGGTCACCAATACCGTAGATCGCAGATACTGTCGCTACAATAATGCTGTCATCACGCTCAAGAAGAGCTTTGGTTGCAGATAAGCGCATTTGTTCAATATGCTCGTTAATACTTGAATCTTTCTCAATAAAAAGATCTCGGGCGGGAACATAAGCTTCAGGCTGATAGTAATCGTAGTAAGACACAAAATATTCCACAGCATTTTGGGGGAAAAATTCTCTGAATTCTGAATAAAGTTGTGCGGCTAGTGTTTTGTTAGGCGCCATTACAATTGCAGGCTTTCCTGTTCTGGCGATTACATTTGCTATGGTGTATGTTTTTCCTGAACCAGTGACACCTAAGAGTGTTTGGAACTTTTTTCCGTCAAAAATCCCTTGTGTTAAAAGATCAATAGCTTGTGGTTGATCTCCAGCAGGGGGAAATGGTTGGAATAACTGATAAGGGCTATTTGGAAATGTAAGTAACAAGATAGTGGTATTCTACTTAAATAAACTATTAGAAAATTAAATATGCGGCAAAACTAACGAGAACTTTTAGTATTGCATACAGTCCAGTGAACATTATACTTTTTAAAAGCGACTTCCTATGAAACCATTCTTTAAATTTTTTGCATTTATTTCAATTGGGTTTTCATTTTTTTCAACGAATGTATTTGCTTTAAATAATGACCAGTTAATGAGCTCATTTTTAAGCGTTGTCATGATAAGAGGATACAACGAAACCGGCGGTCTTGCTTATGGCTCAGGAGTTGTTGTAGGAGACAATCAAGTCATCACGAATTGTCATGTATTAAGAAAAACAAAGCAACCATGGATTTCTCAAGGCGAAGAAACTTACTCAGTGACGGCAGTTAAAGCAGATCGTTGGCATGATTTATGTTTAGTTAGTACATTCGGGATGCCACACAAATCGGTTCTTATAGGCAAAAGTACTGACCTTAAAAAAGGCCAAGAAGTGATCGCAATAGGTCATTCAAATGGCGTACCTGCCCCATTAACAAGTGCGGGTTTTGTGAAATCTACTTATGATCTTGATCAAGGAAAGGTAATCTTGAGTTCGGCAAAATTTAGGATGGGCGCATCAGGAAGTGGCTTATTTGATACTGAAGGTCGGCTTGTAGGTATAAATACTTTCAAAACTTCTGGAAAAAATTCTTTTTATTATGCTCTTCCGGTTGAATGGCTCAATTCACTTAAAAATAAACCTACTGAAACTAATTTCCCAATCACTGGTACAGCTTTATGGGAGGAAGAGGAAGATAAAAAACCAATCTTTCTTCAAGTTGCAATTCCAACGATTAAAGAAGATTGGAAAAAATTACTCGAAGTAGCTAGCGAATGGACAAGAAAAGAAATGAATAATGCGGAAGCTTGGTTTGAACTTGGCTTCGCTAACGAAAACCTTAATAATTTAAATGCTGCTGAAAAAGCATATCGACAATCCATCAAATTAGACAATCAAAATACCGATGCACTCTTGCGTTTAGGTTTTATTGCTAAAGGCAAAGAAGACAAAATCGAAATTAAAAATATTCAAGAACAAATTGCTAAAGTGAACCCTGAACTTCTCGAAGATTATTATAAACTGCTTGGCTGCTCTAAGACCTGCGATTAGACTAAAAGTCTATTTCAACTGTAGTTCTTTTTGCGTAAAATAGGGGCAATCATTAATAAACCCTGGATCTAAATTGTCAGCCATCAAACTATCCGACTGTGTCGGCCGAATAAAAGAATCTCCAACGCTCGCTATTACTGCTAAAGCAGCTCGCTATAAATCTGAAGGTAAAGATATTATTGGTCTTGCTGCTGGTGAACCAGATTTTGATACGCCACAACACATTAAGGATGCTGCAAAAAAAGCGATCGATAATGGATTTACTAAATACACACCCGTGTCTGGCATTCCATCATTAAAAAAAGCGATTATTGAAAAATTTAAACGCGATAATAATCTTGAATACAACTCTAATGAAGTTATTGTTGGTGTTGGTGGCAAACAATGTATTTTTAATTTCTGTCTTGCTGTTTTAAACGCAGGAGATGAAGTTATTATTCCAGCACCTTATTGGGTATCTTATGCAGATATTGCCTTGGTCTCAAATGCCAAACCAGTTATTGTTGAATGTGGAATTGAACAAAAATTCAAAATGACAGCCGAACAACTTGAAAAGGCAATCACTCCAAAAACAAAACTGCTCATGTTGAACTCGCCTTCAAATCCAACTGGCGCTGTTTATTCAAAAGAAGAATTAGAATCTCTTGCAAAAATACTAACAAAACATCCCAATATTTTAATTGGGACAGATGATATGTATGAGCATGTCAAATTAAAAGACATGCCTTTTTATAATATTTTAAATGTTGAGCCATCATTAAAAGATCGTTGTGTGGTTATGAATGGTGTTTCAAAGGCTTATTCCATGACAGGCTGGCGAATCGGTTTTGCAGCAGGTCCAAGTTACATTATAAAAGCTATGGAAATACTCCAATCACAATCAACATCTAACCCAACATCAGTATCGCAGGTAGCAGCAGAGGCAGCACTTTCGGGAGAGCAAGCATGTATGCAACCCATGATTAAAGCCTTCAGGGAAAGACATGATTACGTCGTCAAAAGTTTTAATGAGATCCCAGGACTTTCGTGCATTGAAGCACAAGGAGCCTTCTACGCTTTTCCTGATGCAAGAAAGGCAATCGAACGTTTATATGATCAAAAAATTCTAAAAGAAAAAACTGATCTTGCTTTGGCCGATTATCTCCTAGAAAAAGAAGGTGTAGCGGTAGTACCAGGCTCTGCATTTGGTTCGGATGGTTATTTCAGAATTTCGTTTGCAACATCTATGGACAATTTAGTAGAGGCGATGAAACGCATCAAACGTGCCCTCTCTGTTTAAATGCAGCCTCAATTCAAGTATAATTTAGGGTTTGAAAAGTTGACCTTAGAGCAATAACTGCTTTATTATGTCGTATCTCAATTCCTCGATAGCTCAGTCGGTAGAGCAACGGACTGTTAATCCGTGTGTCCCTGGTTCGAGCCCAGGTCGAGGAGCCAAAATCTATAAAAAGCCAAAATCTATTAAAATTTTTTGGCTTTTTTCATTTGTTTTTTCATCAAGCTAAAAACCTCGATTGGTTTTATGGTGTCAATACATCTTACCTGTGCTGAACAAAAATGCTTCATGCCTAAGTGATTTATACACTCGCATTTTTTTCCAAAAAGTTTCTGCTCAGAAGTGTATATAGGAGCCGCCCTTCTAACCGAATCCGCTGGGCCAAACAAACCTATTATTTTTACATTCATTGCCGCTGCGAAATGCAAAGGACCTGTATCGTTAGAAATTAGTAAACTTGCCCTACTTAAAAATATTATAAAAATTTTTAAATCATTTATTGGTTTTAGAATATTTGCTTTTGGAATTCTTCTTTTTAGTTCCAATAAAAAAGATTGTTCAGTATCAGATGGTCCAGCAGAAAATATAAGTGGAATTTTACAATTTTCAGTCAATTTATAAAAATCAATCCAATTATCTAAAGACCACTGTTTTTTTTCCTGAGTTGTAGAAACGTGGCACAAAATAAAATTAGAATCAAAATATTTTTTAGCTCTAGCTGCTGAAGAAAAATCAGGGCGAATTTCCATTGTTGGAAATTTTTTAAAAAATTTAAAGTTAAAGGCTTTTTGAAGGATTTGTTTATTAAAATCAATATAAGAAGGCGCAAAAAAATCGGTATTAACTTTAATTTGGTATGCAGATTTTTGAAGAAGAGTTGAATTAAATCTAACAACACCAATACGTTGCTTTGCTGCAATAATTCTTGTTGCTATTGAACCTCTGTCATTACCTTCGAAATCCAAAGAACATTCAAAATTTAGTGATCTTAATTTCATAAGAAATTTAATCGAATTAAATAAATTTAATTTGCCTCTAACTCGAGGAAATGCCCAAACTTTATCTATGAAGACTAAATTTGAAAGCAAAGGAGCCGCCTCTTTTGGGACTAAAACATGAAGTTCTTTTTCTGGAAATTGTTCTTTGTATGCTTTGAGAACTGGAGTTAAAAAAACAATGTCTCCCAAAAACTTGAATTGTATAAAAAGAATTTTTTCCTGAGGACTCATTATGCTTGACCTAAAAGTCTGAAGTACTTTTTAGTAACTCCAATTGCAATTACTAGCTGCAATGACTTATCTTTAATTTAATTAATGAACTTATTCTCATTGCGAATCATATTTTTTACTTTTATTGGATTATTTGAATAATAAAAGCATTAGGACTCAGGATTCGAAAAGTCATGGTTCAACTCTTCAGAATCGACTCCAGCCTCTAGCAACAACTTCGTTGCACAAGTTTCCATTGTTGGCTTTTGCATATAAAATATCGAATTAGAATTTAAAATCCACCTAAGATTTTTAACAATATTATTACCCTCAACTAATATATAAATTTATACATTAATTGATCTTTTATTTATATAAATTAATTTTAAATAGCGATAATATGTTGCTTCTGCATTCATCACAGCCAAAATAAAACCCTCGCTTCCGTCGAGAATGCCCAGTCTTAAAAAATAAGTTCGAATAAAAGCCCAAATCCCATGAAAAAGTGCTTTTTTAAGGCTGCCATTCTTGCCTCTATTTTTAAGGTCCTTAGCACCTAAGCTTGAATAGACATTGATCTTTTTTAAAACAGTTTCAAAATTTCTATATGAATAATGAATAAGAGGTTCGTTTAAATGGCCAATCTCACATTTAGTGATCAGATGCTCATGAACGTTATGTTTTGTAAATTGAGCATTATTTTTTTTAAAAAGTCTTTTTGTTCTATCTGGCCACCATCCAGAAAATCTAATAAACCTAGAAATAAATAATGATTTTCTTGGAACATCATAAACGTCATATAACCCAGAGTTAATTTTAATTTTAATTTCTTTAGCTAAAGCTTTTGTAATTCGCTCATCCGCATCTAAAGAAAATATCCACTCGTATTTGGCCAATTGAATAGCTATGTTTTTGTGATGGCCATAGCTCTTCCAAGGTCGATATAAACTTTTTGCACCTAATTTCTTAGCAATAGAAATGGTATTGTCAGAGCTACCTGAATCCAAAACAATAACTTCGTCAGCAAAATTAGCGCTCTTAATACAATCAGCTATATTTTCAGACTCATCCTTTGCAATGATAATAACGGAGATTCTAGGCATTAATGTAGTGACTAATAGTTAATTTAGAGGTAAATTATTACAATAGATTATAACAACTAATAAAATCAAATAAACAGATTTTAAGGAATTAGATGAATAGATGCTAACCACAAA
The DNA here is from genome assembly GCF_006364615.1 of Candidatus Methylopumilus rimovensis. Lineage (NCBI taxonomy): Bacteria > Pseudomonadati > Pseudomonadota > Betaproteobacteria > Nitrosomonadales > Methylophilaceae > Candidatus Methylopumilus > Candidatus Methylopumilus rimovensis. The sequence continues at coordinate 689,733 of NZ_CP040986.1, forward strand.
AAAAGATATTGTTTGCATAGGTGGTGGCATTATGAGCATTACATTAGCAAAATTAATCCAGGAACTAGACATAAATACTGATGTAACTATTTATGAAAAACTTTCTTCTTGTGCGCTAGAAAGTACTCAATCTATAAACAATGCTGGAACAGGTCATGCTGGATTTTGTGAACTTAACTACACCCCTTTAAATAGGTATAAAGAAGTTAATATCGAAAGAGCAATAAAAATCAATAGAGAATTTGAAGTGTCTCTTCAATTCTGGAGTTTTTTAGCAAGAAAATATAAAGCTTTTAAGCCAAAATCATTTATTACCCAAGTTCCTCACATTAGCTTTGTTAAAGGCGCAAAAAATATCTCTTTTTTAAAGAAAAGATACGAAGCGCTTAGTAAAACACTTTCATTTAAAGGAATGGAATTTTCTCGCAATAAAGAAACCATTAAAAAATGGGCTCCTCTTATTGGCGTGGAAACTAAAGATGAAGTTGCCATGACAAAATATGAATATGGTAGCGACGTAAATTTTGAGTCATTAAGCCATGAAATGTTAAAAATTTTATCAAAGAGTAAAAAATTTTCTGTGCATACTCATCATGAGATTAAATCTATATCACAAAAAAAAGATCAAACCTGGGATATAAAAATATTCAATATAAAAACCAATAAGACATTTTTAGTAAATGCAAAATTTATTTTTATTGGCGCCGGCGGCTCAGCAATTCATCTTCTTCAAAAAAGTAACATTAAAAATCAAATAGGTTACGCCGGATTTCCTGTGAATGGAGAATGGTTAATATGCAAGAATCCATCACTTACAAAGAAGCACTTTTCTAAAATTTATGGCTTGGCTGGGCCCAAAGCACCACCTATGTCAGCGCCTCACTTAGACTTGAGAATTATTAATGGTAAAAAACAGCTTATGTTTGGCCCATTTGCGAGTTTTACATTTAAATTTTTAAAGACGGGATCCTATTTAGATTTAATCAAATCAATCAAAGTACGAAATATTATTCCTATGCTTCATGTGTTTGTATCCAACCTAAATCTTCTTAGTTATTTAATCAAACAATCAAGCAATTCATATAAAAACAAAATGAATACGCTAAGAGAATTCTATCCGTTAGCTAATGAAAAAGATTGGAAATTAGAATCTGCTGGCAAGAGAGTTCAGATTATTAAGCCTTATAAAAAAATAGCTGGAAAACTAGAATTTGGCACGGAAATTGTATGGTCAGATGACAGTTCTCTTGCTGCTCTTTTGGGGGCGTCTCCCGGAGCTTCAACCTCAGTTTATTCGATGCTAAATATCATAGAAAGAAGTCTAAAACGAAGAATTGACTCTAAAGTCTGGAAGAATAAAATTGAAAAAATAGCACCATCGTACAATCAAGATTTAAGTAAAACACCATCGTTATTTACGAAAACTCGACTATCTGCTTATAAAACACTTGGATTTAAGATTTAAAACGTTGCCGTCTAATTTCTGACAGCACAATACCACTAGCAACACTTACATTTAAACTTTCAACAGCGCCTAACATTGGTATCTTAATTAGGAAATCACATACTTCACGGGTTAATCTTCTCAGACCGCTGCCTTCAGAACCTAACACTACAGCAATGGGCCCTTTAAAATTTGCTTCGTAAAGAGACTCTGCACCATCTTCCGCTGTTCCTACAACGAGAACACCTTCTTCTTTGAGCTGACGAATCGTTCTTGCTAAATTCGTAACGACAATAAAAGGTAACGATTCTGCTGCTCCTGAAGCAACCTTTCTGACAGTAGCATTCAATCCTACTGCTCTATCTTTAGGTGCAATAACGGCATGGACTCCCATCCCATCTGCAACACGCAAGCAAGCGCCTAAATTATGCGGATCTTCTACGCCATCTAATATTAAAAAAAACGCAGGCTCTTTCAGGTCACTTTCTAAAATATCTTCCACCGTTTTATAGGGAATTACTAAAGGAATGATTTTTGCAACTACACCCTGATGTTTGGATTGCGAAGCAATACCATCTAATCTTGCGCGATCCACCATTAAGATACGAATATTATTTTCTTTAGCTAGCTCAATAATTTCTTTAGCTCTAGGGTCATTACGATCACTATCCAAATAAATTTCTTGAATGCTTCTAGAAGATTGTCTTAATTGACTGATAATCGGATGAAATCCAAAAATGATCTGACTGTGTGACATATTATTTTGCTCTTATTCTCTTTTTGCTTTTAGCCGATCTGCTTGGCTTTGAAGTTCCTCGGTGTTTTGCAGCCTGAGATTTCTTTTTGTGCGTCGCTTTATCTTTAAAGAAATTTTTTGGTTTTCTATCTTTTAATGTTGATTTTTGAACTTCTTGATGACTCTCAAGGCTAAAGTCAATTTTACTGAGCTCTAAGTCTACACGAACCAATTTTACTTTTAATCGATCGCCTAAGCGATAAATTGCATGAGATCTTTCACCAATCATGGCATGTCTTGCTTTGTCATAAGTAAAGTAATCATTACCTAATTCTGTAACATGTAATAAACCTTCAATATAAATAGCGTCGATTGCAACAAACAAACCAAAACTTGTGACTCCTGCAACAGTGCCTTCATATATCTCGCCAATTTTATCTTGCATGTAATAACATTTAAGCCATGAAGAAACATCGCGCGTAGCATCGTCCGCTCTTCTCTCTGTCATAGAACAATGCTGCCCTAAAACATGCCAGTTTGATGCAGGCATTTTCTTTTTTTCTATCGTAGCTTTAATAGCACGATGAATTAAAAGATCTGGGTATCGACGTATCGGGGAAGTAAAATGTGCATAAGCTTCATAAGCTAAACCAAAATGACCAATATTGTCAGGGCTATAAACAGCTTGTTGCATAGACCTGAGGAGAACTGTTTGTAATAGATGTTCATCTGGTCGTCCTTTAATTTTTTCAATTAAAGTTGCATAATCCTTAATGCTAGGTTTATCTCCACCGCCTAACATAAATCCAAACTCTGCTAAAAATGTTTGTAAGTTTTCTAAGCGTTCTTCGGTCGGGCCTTCATGAATTCTATAAAGCGCCGGATGCTCATGTTCAATTAAAAAATTAGCTGCGCATACATTAGCTGCCAACATACACTCTTCAATGAGCCGATGAGCTTCATTTCGAATCACGGGCTCAATACGATCGATTTTTCCTTGGTCATTAAAAATCATGATGGTTTCAGATGAGTCAAATTCAATGGCACCGCGAGCATGCCTTTGTTTTGTAAGAATCCTATAAACTGATTCAAGATTTTTAATATGAGGGATAATAGATTTATATTTTTCTGTTAAATCTGGTGATGCCCCTTTTAATAAGGCACTAACATCCATATATGTCATTCTTGCCTTTGATTCCATGACAGATGGATAGAATTTATAAGATGTGACTTTTCCATGTTGATCGATCAACATGTCACAAATCATACACAACCGATCCACATGCGGATTAAGAGAACAAAGGCCATTAGAAAGAGCTTCTGGAAGCATCGGAATAACTCTTCTAGGAAAGTAAACTGAGTTGCCTCTTTCAAATGCTTCTTTATCTAAAATGTTATCAGGCTGCACGTAATAACTTACATCAGCAATAGCCACCACTAATCGCCAATTTTTACCACTACTTTCAGCATAAACTGCATCATCAAAATCTCTAGCCGTTTCGCCGTCAATAGTGATGAGAGGTAAGTCCCGTAAATCAACTCTTCCTTTGAAATCTTTTTCTGAAACTTTTTTTGAGAAAGATTCGGCAATACGAATTGTTTCTTCTGAGAAATTGTAAGGAAGTTGGTGTTTTCTTAAAGCAATCTCGATTTCCATGCCGCTATCTGCATAATTACCAAGAATCTGAATTACTTTACCCATCGGTCGCGATTTAAATGAAGGTTGAGCAGTAATTTCAATGACGACGATTTGGCCTGGTTTAGCCCCCATATCAAGATGATATGGAATCAGAAAGTCTTGATTAATTCTTTTATCTTCTGCAGCTACAATAGTGACGCCTTGACCTTGAACCACTCTTCCCACCAAAGTCTCATTTTTTCTTTCAAGGATCTCAATAACTTTACCTTCGGGTCGGCCCTTTCTATCTTGGCCGATGGTTTGAACCATGACGCGATCATTATGAAGAACTTGCATCATTTCTCTTGAAGACAAGAAAATATCATCGCCCCCTTGATCTGGGATAAGAAATCCAAATCCATCTGGATGTCCTTGAATTCGTCCTGGGATAAGGTTTAATTTTTCAGAAATACAAAAATCATCCTTACGATTTCGTAAAATCTGACCTTGCCTTTCCATGGCTCGAATACGTTTACTAAACGCTTCGGATTCATCATCAGCAATTTCAAGCAATTCATTAAGTTTTGAAATAGAAAGAGGTACACCTTGATCAGCCATCACCTTTAAAATCAGCTCGCGACTTGGCAATGGTTTTTCATAAAACATGGCCTCGCGTTCTTTTTGAGGGTCTTCTTGTCGAATGGATTTATTTTTTTTGCTCATATGTGTGTCATTGTGACATTAAATTAAGGAAACATAAGATGCTTTTACTTTAAAGCATATAAATGCGGGAGATTTCGACCTAGACCCTTACAATCCAATCCGTATCCAAAGACAAATTGATCTGGTACTCTAAGACCAATAAAATTAGGTGAATAAGATTTTTCTTTCGTGATCTCTTTATCAAAAAGAACTGCGGTATAAATTTCTTTTGCATTCATTGTGCGACAAGTCGATACAATTTCATTAAGCGTAATCCCCTCATCTAAAATGTCGTCAAGGATCAAAACAGTTTTCCCCTCAATGTCTTTTGGGGGCTTAACAAGCCAATGAATCGAACCGCCTATGATCGAATTATCGTATCGTGTAGCATGAATGTAACTGTATTGAATATTTTTTTCTAACTGAGGCAAAAGCTGTCCTGCAAAAATTAGTGCGCCATTCATGACACATAATACGTAAATCTCACTTGCATCAATGGTTTGATTGGCTTGACTTGCAATATCTTGAATTGCATTTTTAATTTCAATTTCTGAATACAGCACAGAAGATTTATTAATCAATGTTTGGATGGTATCCATTAACTAATAAAGCGAATCATGATATTGATTTTAGAAATTCAATAAATTCTTTTCCGATTTCTGGATGTTTTTTTGAAAATTCAATATTGGCTTTCATGAAGCCTAATTTATCGCCACAATCATATCGCTTACCTTCAAATTGATATGCGAAAATTGATTGCTGACCAAGCAACATTTGAATAGCGTCAGTGAGTTGAATCTCACCGCCCTTACCCGGTTTAATTTTTTCTAAACAATCAAAAATTTCTGGATTAAAAACATAGCGTCCGATTACGCCCAATGTTGATGGCGCATCTTTTGGTTGAGGCTTTTCCACAATAGAATTAATTTTATGGAGATTGCCTTTGGAACCACTTACATCAACAATACCGTATTGTAAGGTTTTTTCTTTTGGAATGTCTTCAATGGCTATCACGGAGACTTGTTCTTTTTCATGTTGAATGATTAATTGTTTTAAGACTGGCGTATTGGCATCTGTTAAATCATCAGCCAATAAAACTGCAAATGGCTCATCATTGATAATTGTTTTTGCTTGAAGAACGGCATGACCCAAACCTAAAGGTTCAGATTGTCTTGTATAAATACACTTTACGTGGGACGGAATAATGGAGCGAATAGACTCGAGCAGAAGATTTTTATTGGAAGCTATAAGGCTAGCTTCAAGCTCAACATTTTTATCAAAATGATCTTCAATCGATCTTTTATTGCGGCCTGTCACAAAAATTAGCTCAGTAATACCAGACTGCATAGCCTCTTCTACCGCATACTGAATTAGAGGCTTATCTACGATCGGAAGCATCTCTTTTGGATTCGCCTTAGTAGCCGGCAAAAAACGTGTACCGAGCCCAGCCACTGGGAATACTGCTTTTTTTATTACTTTCATATATATAAAGTCACTTTCATGGGCTTTTATTCTCTAACATTTAACTTTAATTTATATATATAACTATATGTATTAATTATATAATTTAATTCCATTTATTTTTCTCTTCATCATCTATTTTTTTAGCATCAACCCAATATGATTGATGGTTGGTAATCTCTTTCTTCCAAAATGGTGCGTCAGTTTTTAGAAAATCGATAATAAAATGACAAGCGTCGAAAGCTTCTTTACGATGCTTTGCAAATACCACAATACCTACAATAGGCTCGCCGACTTTTAATTTACCATATCGATGCACAATATAAACATCATCTAAATGCCATCGATTCATTGCTAAAGACTCAATATTTAATAACGCCTTTTCAGTCATGCCAGGATAATGTTCTAATTCAAGCATCTCTAGCTTATCATTCCCAAGATCAAAATCTCTAACATACCCCTCAAAGCTTACCGATGCACCGCTATTATGAAGTTTTTTTAGTTGTTGAGTGATGCTTTGTAAGTCAAATACGTCTTGCTGAACATAAACAGACATAATCATCCACCCGTGATTGGAGGAAAAAAGGCTACCTCATCATTCGCATTTATTTTGTCGCTTGCTTCTGCTAGCTCTTGATTGACTGCCATTCTAAATGATGAAGGCATATTGAAAATAGCTTGCCATTGACTACCTCTTAGCTTTAGAAAAGCTATCAATTCAGCCAATGTCTTGATATCACTTTCAACATCAACTTCTTCCTGGTCAATGCCCACCATTTCTCTCACTTTAGCAAAATAAAATAATTTAATTTTCATCTTTATTCTGCTCTTCTTGTTTTGTGTAAATCTCTTCTTCGAACTCTAATAAAGCATTTGGGTCATCTTTTAATTCCACGCGCTCAATTTGAGAAAATCGTCTTGATATTTTTTGACTTGTGACATGAACATCTTGAGCATGCTCATGAGCCTGTCTAATATTGTCAGCTAATTTCTTCATACGTACATCAAAACGCTCAAATTCTTGCCCAAGTCTACCGAGTTCTGCCTTAATAATATGAACTTGCTTTCTTGTTTCAACATCTTTTAAAACTGCTCTTGCTGTATTGAGAACAGCCATCAGTGTCGTTGGAGATACAATCCATACCCTCTGGCTCATCGCCTCCTCTATCAAATCAGAATGATATGCATGAATTTCTGCAAAAACAGCTTCGGCAGGAATAAACATGACTGCACCATCGGAAGTCTCATTGGAAATAATATATTTACTCGCAATATCATGAATATGTTTTTTGATATCAAGCTTAAATTGTTTTTGTGCATTTTTAACTTCATCGGGTGGTAAGCTAGAATCCAACATTTTTCTATAGCTTTCTAATGGAAATTTAGAATCAATCGCAACATTGCCCGTTGGTTCTGGCAAAAATAAAACACAATCTACTCGGTTACCGTTAGATAATGTGTGTTGCATCGAAAATGCATCGGGCGGAAGCGCATTACGTACTAAACTTTCAAGCTGCACCTCTCCGAAGGCACCTCTAGATTTTTTATCTCCTAACAATTCTTGAAAACTTACAATGTTGGTAGTGAGGCCATCTATTTTTTTCTGAGCTTCATCAATTGTAGAAAGCTGTTTCATGACACGATCAAAGGTATCGTTTGTTTTCTTAAACCCCTCCTCCAAACTTTCTTTTACCTTGCTATCAATATCTTGCAATCTCATATTGAGTAGATTTTTTAATTGATTGGTAGAGCTATCCATGGTGTCACGAACAATTTCACCTTGTATTTTGCCCTGCTCAGAAAGTGTCACATTAAGACGATCTGTTAACTTATTTAAACTATCATTTAGGCCTACAATCATTTCTCGATGTTTTTCTTCAAGAGCTTTTATCGTCGCTCCTTCGGGGGAACGACTTTGAAATCGCCACAGCAAATAGGCAACTAAAACGCACAAGAGAATAAGTAAAATCAGAATAAAATTAAGCATAGATTGATTATAGCGAATGATTGATTTCGGTCATGGGGAAACGCGCTTTTAATTTATCTAAAGCATTATCAGGAAGCCTTATCAAAAGACTCACTTTATCATCAAAAGCTTTATCTAAAACACTGCCATTCATTGAATGTATTACATGAATATAATTATCTAAATTATTGTAATTTATAGTTAATTTTAATTTTATATATTCAATATAAGGCTCAATCACGGAATGCGTTAAAGCAAGCTTACCGGTACCTCCATAAGCTCTTGTGAGACCTCCCGTACCTAAATTAATACCGCCATAATATCGAATGACACCGATTCCACCTGATACGATTTGATGGGCATCAATTAATTGCAACAATGGTTTTCCAGCAGTGCCTGAAGGCTCACCTGCATCTGAATAATAGGGCTCAAATCCGTGCTCTGATTTTAGTTGGTAGGCAAAAGCTAAATGACTTGCATGAGGATGTTCTTTTGCGATTGATTGCAATACACGCAATATATCCTGCTTTGTTTCACCTATAAATGTATACCCAATAAACCTAGATTTTTGAATCGTTTGTTCTTGTATTGAAATACTTTTAAAACAATTCATCCTCTCAATTTAATCCTTCGAGAAAACCCTGAGCAGATAGCTTTATTTTTTCGCTTGCGGGAATCTTCGGCAGTCCTGGCATCGTCATCAGGTCTCCACAGATAGCCATTACAAAACCAGCACCTCTTGCTAACCTTAATTCTCTTATCATAAGCGTATGATTCTCAGGCGCACCATACGCCTTGGGATCACTTGAAAATGAATAAGGTGTTTTAGCAATGCAAACTGGTAAATTTGCATAATTTTTTTCAAGTGATACAAGTTTTTTTAAAGCGCTATCCGAAAACTGTACTTCTTTTGCACGATATATTTTTAAAGCAATAGCCGTTATTTTTTCTTTTAAACTCAAACTATCTTCATATAAAAATTTAAATGTTTTGGGTTTATTTAATTGATCCAAAACAGATTCAGCTAAATTTTGTGCACCTTTGGCACCATCTGCCCAATGCGAACATAAAACAGATTGAAATCCCATGTTATCTATTGAGTTTTGAAGCCAAATCATTTCGTTGTCTGTATCAGAATTAAAGCGATTAATTGCAACAATAACGTCTAAACCGAAATGCTCAGAGCAATTCTCAATGTGACGTTTTAGGTTATTAAATCCAACTTCAAGTGCTTTTAAGTTTTCTTGATTTAATTCGGACACGGTTATACCACCATGAAATTTAAGTGCCCGAATGGTAGCAACTAAAATAATGATGTCGGGCTTGATGCCAGATTGTCTACATTTGATATCAATAAACTTTTCTGCGCCTAAATCGGCGCCAAATCCAGCTTCTGTGATCACATAATCAGCTAATTTTAATGCTGTTTTTGTCGCAACCACTGAATTACAACCATGAGCAATATTTGCAAATGGCCCTCCGTGAATAAAAGCAGGTGTTCCATTAAGTGTTTGAACAACGTTAGGTTGAAATGCATCTTTTAATAATGCTGTCATAGCGCCTTCTGCTTTTAAATCTTTAGCATAAACAGACGTTGCATCTTTTCTTTTTGCAACCTCAATTTCTCCTAACCGATGCTGAAGATCATCTAACGATTCTGCTAAACAAAAAATTGCCATCACTTCACTTGCAACTGTAATATCAAAACCTGTATTTCGATCATTATGGTCAAGCTTTAAGTCAATATTCCGTAAAGCGCGATCATTCATATCAAGACATCGTCTAAATGAAATTTGATCAATATCAATATTAAGTAAATTTCCGTGATGAATATGATTGTCAATCAATGCAGCTAAAAGATTATTAGCTGATGTAATGGCGTGAAAATCACCTGTGAAATGTAAATTAATTTTATCCATAGGTGCTACTTGCGCATAACCGCCTCCTGTTGCACCACCCTTCATGCCAAAGACGGGCCCTAGAGATGGTTCACGAATGCAAACGGCCACTTTTTTTCCTAACGAAAAAAGTGCGTCAGCCAAGCCAATTGTGGTGGTGGTTTTGCCTTCACCTGCAGGAGTAGGACTCATTGCGGTAACTAAAATTAATTTAGATATTTGATTTTCTTTTAAGTGGCTTATAAAAGAAGCTTTTAATTTGGCTTGATATGCACCATAAAAATCTAGATCATCTTCTTTGATATGAAGTGATTTGACAATCTCATTGATAGATTTTAGTTTTGTAGCTTGGTTAATTTCTAAGTCGGATTTCATGTCGTTTCGAGACTCAAATATTATCTTGCTCTAACATCATTTTCTTGATGGTTTGTTTTGTAAATTGAGGTGTAAACATTTCAATAAAGTCATACATAAAACCTCTTAAAAATACATCACGTCTGATGCCAAGATAAGTTGTACTTGTGGGAAATAAATGACTTACATCAATACTTACAAGTCCTTGATCTCTTTTAGAATCGTAAGCCATCTGAGCAATAAGTCCTATACCTAAACCCAAATTTACATATGTTTTAATCACATCAGCATCAATGGCAGTTAAAACAATATTCGGCGTGAGTCCTGAATCATGAAAAACTTTCGAAACAATAGTACTTCCAGTAAATGCATAGTCATAAGTGATAATGGGATAACTGGCAAGTTTCGCAAGAGAAATTGATTTTTCTTTAGCTAAAGGATGCTTTGCTGGCATCACTAAACAACGATTCCATGTATAGCAGGGTATACAAAATAATTTTTCATTTTTACTAATTGATTCAGTAGCTATGCCTATATCCGCCTCACCTTTAACAACTTGATCGGTGACCTGCGTTGGGTTTCCTTGGTGAATATTAAGTTTTACTTCTGGATATTTAGTCATAAATGCTTGAACGACGCTCGGTAATTTATAACGTGCTTGCGTGTGTGTTGTTGCAATTGTTAATTCACCAACATTTGAATGACTAAATTCATCGCTGACTTGTTTAATGCTTTTAATTTCGCGTATTACTTCGCTAATACGCTTATAAACATGCTGTCCTGGTTCAGTGAGCCCTACAAGACGCTTACCATGTCTCAAGAAAATGTGGAGGCCTACTTCTTCTTCTAACAATTGAATCTGTTTACTCACACCAGGCTGTGAGGTGTGCAGCGCTTCTGCGGCTTTAGATATACTAAAACCATTTTTAACTACCTCATGGATACATCGTAATTGCTGGAGTTTCATGTCTTATTCCAATATAACCAAAAGGTATAATGATAGAATATTATATTATTAATTTATAATATCAAAATTTGCTATATTGACGTCCACTTTAGCATTAAATGTTAAATTTTTTTAGGATTGTATGAATATTGGTTTTATATTTTCAGGGTTTTTAGTGGGGCTTCTTGTTGGCTTAACCGGTGTAGGAGGCGGGTCACTCATGACTCCCATTCTTGTCTTATTTTTCCACATCAAACCTGCCCTTGCTGTAGGTACTGATCTTCTTTACGCATCCATTACTAAATCGGTTGGTATATTTGCTCACGGAAAATTAGGCAATATCGATTGGAAAATTGTAAAAAGGCTCATGCTTGGCAGTATTCCTGCTTCTATATTTACAACCTATTATTTAAGACAAATTGATGTGTCATCCTCAGGTGCAGTCGAAATCATCAAGTTCTACCTAGGTATTGCATTATTATTGACCTCAGTCGCTGTTATCTTTAGACCATTTCTCATTGAAAGATCAAAAGCGAGCCTATTAAAAACAGATAATGCTATTGCAATTGCAACTATTCTTTTAGGGCTAGTTTTGGGCGGCTTAGTAACTTTAACCTCCGTAGGGGCAGGCGCTCTGGGTGTAACAGCTCTTTTACTAATTTATCCTAAAATAGGTATTACAAAAATTGTTGGAACCGATATTGCCCATGCGGTACCATTAACACTTGTTGCAGGTCTTGGTCATGTAAGCTTAGGCACCGTTGATTATTCTCTCTTAAGCGTGCTTTTAATTGGCTCAATTCCAGGTATCTATATTGGCAGTCATTTAAGTTCTAAAGTCAGCGAACAATCTGTTCGCTATGTATTGGCTTTAATCTTAATTTATGTTGGCCAGAAACTTATTTTTCATTAAGTATTTAAAAAGAATTTATGTATCAGTACGATAATATCGACCAAACCATTGTCAATGAGCGTGTTACACAATTCCGTGATCAAACATCGCGTTATTTAAGTGGCAAACTAACTGATGACGAATTTAGACCACTTCGATTACAAAACGGTCTTTATATTCAACGTCATGCGCCAATGCTTCGCATTGCCATTCCTTACGGGCTTTTATCTTCAAAACAATTACGCAAATTAGCTGATATTGCCGATCGCTTTGATCGTGGTTATGGTCACTTTAGTACAAGACAAAACCTACAGCTCAATTGGCCTAAATTAGAAGAGACACCCGATATTCTAGAAGAGCTTTCTAAAGTTGAAATGCACGCTATTCAAACTTCTGGAAATTGTATTCGTAACATTACGACCGACCAATTTGCAGGTGTGGCCCCTGATGAGATTATTGACCCAAGAGCAATTGCTGAAATTTTGAGACAATGGAGTACCTTTCATCCTGAATTTTCACTCCTACCTCGTAAATTTAAAATTGCAGTATCAGGCAGCAAACAAGATCGTGCGATTGTTCAAGCGCATGATATAGGTCTTGAATTTTATTATGACAAAGAACAAAAGATGGCTATTCGCGTTTGGGTGGGTGGTGGATTAGGTAGGACCCCTATTCTTGGATCTGTTATTCGCGAACATCTCGAATGGGAACATGTACTGACTTATTGTGAAGCTATCATTCGTGTCTATAATCTTCATGGTCGTCGCGACAATATCTATAAAGCGCGCATTAAAATTTTAGTGAAAGCTTTAGGTGTTGAAGAATTTAAAAAACAAGTCGAAGCAGAATGGCTTCATTTAAAAAATTCACCGAATACAATTAATGAAGGCGAATTAAAACGCGTTACAAAATTTTTTACTCAAATGCCTTATGAAAAATTAAAGGATCAAGATGATGCGTTCGATGAGGTCAATAAAAACAATAAGGCTTTTGCATCATGGGTGAAGCGATCTGTTCATCCGCATAAACAAAAAGGTTATCGATCTGTTACCTTGTCTCTCAAACCCCACGGCTTAGCACCTGGTGATGCGACCTCAGACCAAATGAGAATTGTGGCTGAACTTGCAGATCAATATAGCTTTGGTGAGCTTCGTGTATCGCACGAACAAAATCTCATTTTAGCGGATGTGAAATTAAAAGATATCTTTAAGCTATGGGAAAAAGCTAAAGCACATCAATTAGCTACGCCTAATATAGGTCTTTTAACAGATATCATCTGTTGCCCTGGTGGAGACTTCTGTTCGCTTGCTAATGCGAAAAGTATTCCAATTGCAACTTCTATTCAAGAAGCCTTTGATGACCTTGATTACCTTCATGATATTGGAGAATTGGAACTTAATATTTCAGGTTGTATGAATGCATGTGGTCATCATCATATTGGTCATATTGGTGTATTAGGTGTCGATAAAGATGGATCCGAATGGTATCAAGTAACGATTGGTGGCAAACAAGGTAATGATGCAAGTCTTGGAACTGTGATTGGCCCTTCTTTTGCAGCAGAAGAAATGCCAGGAGTTGTAAAAAAACTCATTGATGTTTATATCAAACAACGCAATCCCGAAGAAAGATTTATAGATACAGTAAGACGCTTAGGTGTGAATCCATTTAAAGAACATGTCTATGCTTAATTCACAACTCATACTCAATCAAAGCATCGTTGATGATGAATGGACATTTGTACCACTTCCAAGTGGCCATGAAGAAATAAAAAAGCAAGCAGGTAAAGTAGTGTTATTTAAATTAACAGGTGAATCATTACCTTCAGAATTACAAATTAATGAAACAGTCATTCCACAAACTGGAAAAATTATTTTGCCATTGAGCGTTTACTTAAAAAATCGTGATGCATTGCAGCATAGAGCTAAGAATAATGAAATTGCATTATGGATAGCAACACATGAAACTTTAGATCCCTTAATATCTGCTGAAAAAGATATCAATATATTTCCACTTATTGCAGTATTTGTGGAGCGTTTTCAAGATGGCCGAATATTTACATTAGGTAATTTACTTCGTACGCGACATCAATTTAAAAATACCTTAAGAGCCTTTGGTGATGTATTACAAGATCAGTTGTTTTACTTAAAACGCTCCGGATTTGATAGCTACCTTATTAAAGAAGGGAAAGATCCAAATGAAGCATTAAAAGCGCTTCAATCTTTCAGCGATCCTTACCAAGGGGCTGTTGATATAAAAGAACCTGTCTGGAAAAGAAAAGTGCGTTCATGATGATCCATGCCAATAAAAAACATATTGATAAAATCGATATCGACGATGAGCTCATTAAAATAATTGATGAAAAATCAAAAAATGTAATTTCACTGATTCAAAAGAATATTGAAAAATATAGCTCTGTAGCTTTTGCGAATAGTTTAGGTGCAGAAGATATGGTGCTTATTGATCTTATCCAAAAGAATAAATTAAGTGTTGAAGCTTTTTCTATTGATACAGGAAGACTGCCTCCTGAAACTTATAATTTAATTCAAAAAGTAGAAGATAAATATCAATTTAAAATCAAACTTTATTTTCCTGATTATCAAAAAATTGAGAGTTATGTCAATACAAATGGCATTAATGCATTTTATAACTCAGTTGATCTAAGAAAATCTTGCTGTGCAATTCGAAAAGTAGAGCCTTTAAATCGCGCTTTAAAAGATAAAAAAGTTTGGATCACAGGCATGAGGCAAGAGCAGTCACAAACAAGATTCGCTTTAAAAGAGGAAGAATTTGATGAGGTACATCAATCTCAAAAATTGAACCCCTTAAGCACTTGGAGTGAACTTGAAGTTTGGGCTTACATTAAAATTAATGACGTACCTTACAACACGCTTCATGATCAATTTTATCCAAGTATCGGTTGTGCGCCATGTACACGAGCGATTTCAGCGGGAGAAGATATTAGAGCTGGACGCTGGTGGTGGGAAGACCCACAAAATAAAGAATGTGGATTACACGTAAAATAATATGACATCTCTCTCAAATTTAACGCACCTAGATTGGCTTGAATCTGAAGCCATTCATATTCTTCGAGAAGTCGCTGGCCAATGCAGTAATCCAGTGTTACTTTTTTCAGGTGGCAAGGATTCTCTTTGCTTATTAAGATTAGCTGAAAAGGCATTCAGGCCTGGACGCTTTCCTTTTCCTCTCCTTCATATTGATACAGGCCATAATTATGAGGAAGTCATTCAATTTAGAGACCTTCGTGCTAAAGAATTAAATGAAAGATTAATTGTAAGATCTGTTGAAGATTCCATGAAGCGCGGCACAGTCGTTTTAAAAACACCTGATGAACCTCGCAATAAATATCAATCAGTGACACTCCTTGAAGCTATCGCTGAATTTGAATTTGATTGTTGTATTGGTGGTGCAAGACGCGATGAGGAAAAAGCACGCGCTAAAGAACGTATCATGAGTTTTAGAGATGAATTTGGTCAGTGGGATCCAAAAAATCAAAGGCCTGAATTATGGAATCTCTATAACGCTAAAGTACATAAGGGTGAAAATATTCGCGCCTTCCCTATTTCAAATTGGACTGAGATGGACGTATGGCAATATATCGAACGTGAAAAATTAGGTTTGCCAAGTATCTATTTTGCACACAAGCGGGAAATTGTCAGACGCGGGGGTGCCATTGTACCTATTACCTCTCTCACGCCTAAAAAGGATAATGAAGTGATTGAAGAAATTATGGTGCGCTATAGAACGGTAGGCGATATTACTTGCACAGCACCTGTTGAAAGTGTGGCTGATAGTGTTGAAAAAATTATTATTGAAACTGCAAGCACTACTATCACGGAACGCGGTGCAACAAGGCTTGATGATCAAACATCAGATGCCTCTATGGAACAACGTAAAAAAGAAGGTTATTTCTAAAATGTCACAAGCAAATATTCAAGATAGTTTATTACGTTTTATGACATGTGGCAGTGTTGATGATGGAAAGAGTACGCTCATTGGCCGTCTTCTTTTTGATACTAAAACAATTCTTACAGATACACTCACTCAAATTGAAAAGACCTCTAAAAAAAGAGGTATGACAGCTGTGGATCTATCTTTAATTACTGATGGTCTTCAAGCTGAGCGTGAACAAGGCATTACGATTGATGTTGCCTATAGATACTTTAGTACGGGCACCCGTAAATATATTATTGCAGACGCCCCAGGACACGAACAATATACTCGCAATATGGTGACTGCGGCTTCAACCGCCCATTTGGCTATTATATTAATTGATGCTAGAAAAGGTGTTTTAACGCAAACAAGACGTCACTCATTTTTAGCAAAACTAGTTGGTATCCCTCATATCGTTGTCGCAATTAATAAAATGGATCTTATTGATTACGATGAAAGTAAGTACAAAGCTATTTGCGAAAGTTATAAAGCTTTTGCGAAAGAAATTAAACTATCTGAAAATCGTACCATTGAATTTGTGCCAATGTCAGCGTTAAATGGAGACATGATTGTAGATAGAGGTGAATCTATTGATTGGTATAAAGGCCCAACATTACTTGATGTTTTAGAAAAAACAACTGCAGATTATGAGGGCAAAGAAAAAAACTTCAGATTCCCAGTTCAATTTGTTTGCCGTCCACATGCTTCTGATGATCGTGAGCTTCATGATTTTAGAGGGTTTATGGGTCGTGTTGAATCAGGCTCTATTTCTGTAGGCGAAGAAATTACAGTATTGCCATCCCAATATAAATCAAAAATTAAATCAATTCAATTAGGTGACACACAACTTCAAAAAGCTATCTCAGAACAATCTATCACTATTCTTCTAGAAGATGAAATTGATATTTCACGTGGCGATATGATCATAAAATCAAATGATTCTATTGAGCCTACAAAAAATATTAATGCTATGGTCTGTTGGTTATCAGAAACACCTATGGCATCATCACGAACTTATTTAATTCGTCATACCTCCCGAGAATCAAAAGCTAAATTGGATAAAATGCACTTCAAGGTGAATATCGAAACACTTGCGCATGAGTCGATTGGCAATTTAAGCATGAATGATATAGCTCAAGTGACATTTAAGTTAGCACAACCAATTATGGCGGATTTCTACGAAAACAATAGATCTACAGGTGCATTTATCATTATTGATGAGTCGACTTACCATACGGTAGGAGCCGGCATGATTTCATAATGATTGGATCAAGAAAAAAAATAGATTAAAATAACTATATCTAGAAATAAAAGGACTGATATGACTTATGTAGTAACCGAAAATTGTATTAAATGTAAATATACTGACTGTGTAGACGTCTGCCCTGTTGATTGTTTTGTTGAAGGTCCTAATTTCTTGGCAATTAATCCAGACGAATGTATTGACTGCACATTATGTGTAGCAGAGTGTCCAGCAGAAGCGATTTTTGCGGAAGATGACGTTCCTAATGATCAGCAAGACTTTATAAAGATCAATGCTGAGATGTCAAAAATCTGGCCTGTGATCTCATCGAGAAAAGGTCCCCTTCCAGATGCTGACTCATTTAATGGCAAACCTAATAAAAGAGAATTGCTCGAAAAATAATAATTTTTACCTAAATCTCTAACTCTCAATCACTATCGTAATGATTTTGTTTGAGATATCACGATAAGACTTAAGAAGAAGTACCCCAACATACCTAAAGATAAGCCAAGGGTTGAAAACCAAAGAAAAGGCACTATTAGCCCTGCTGATAAAGTAGAGAGCAGCATTTGAACGAATGCCTGGCCTGAGGAAGCTGTACCACGAATCTTTTCAAAACGATCAAGAGCAGCAATAGATAGAACAGGCATAGCCAAAGCCATGCCAATATTATAAAGAGCCACAAATCCAGTATTAATAATTAGATTAGTATTAAAAAAAGTACAAAAAAGGACGTTAAGAGTCGTTATTAAACCCATCCATGTATAGGCAATTTGAACAGTCTTTTTTTGAGTTAATTTTCCGGCAGCTTTTTTTGATAAGAAAGAACCAAAAATCATTCCTGATACAGTAGGTATGAAAAGATAGCCAAATTGAGATGAATTAAGACCTAAGTGGTTCATAATAAATATTGGGCTTGCTAAAACATACAAAAATAATCCTGAGAAGTTTGCGCCTAGAGCAATTATGAGAAACAAAAACTCTTTATCAGAAAAAATTGTTTTATAGCGATATGTAAGTGCAGAAAAAGAAAAAGAAACGCGTTTTGTTTGAGGCATTGTTTCAGGTAAAAATTTCATAGCAGCAATTAAAGAAACAGAGGCATATACTGCTAGAAATATAAAAATACTATGCCAATGAATGCCTAGCAAAAGACCGCCAATCATAGGTGCTATTGCAGGTGCAATACCGAATAACATTTGTATAGTAGCCATGACACGCTGCGCTTCAGGGCCTTGGAATAAATCGCGCACCATAGCACGCGCTACAACATTTCCTGCTCCACCACCTAAGCCTTGTAAAATTCGACCTAACCATAACATCTCAACGTTTTTCGCGAAAGCAGAGCAAAGAGAACCTAAAATAAAAATTCCTAAACCTATTTTAATAGTATCAATTCGACCAATGGCATCAGAAATAGCACCATGAAATAAAGTCATTAATGCGTAAGGGAATAAATAAAAAGTAAGACTTTGCTGAATAGCATGCGGTGTTGTTTCTAAATCATTTGTCATGACGTGAAACGCTGGTAAATAAGTATCAATAGCAAAAGGCGCTAATGCAGCCAAACTAGCCAAAACAAAGACACGGATCATATGAGATGAAATCATAGTTTTAGATTTTAAAGGAAAAATGAAGCTAAAAACTTAGGGTGTGGCGTGGAAGTCTTTAACAAGTTCTTTGACTTCACCTGAAATAATCTTTTTAGAGTTTTTATCATTTCTAAAAAGAATAGGTTGCGCTTGAAGAACTGGATTTTGAGCATCTTCAATCGCTTTTTCTATTAGATGATGATGAGGAGACATGCTACATACTGGGTCAGCACTTTCAGCATCACCTGACAAAAGGAAAGCTTGGCAACGACAGCCACCTAAATCTTTTTCTTTTTCAGGGCAAGTTCTGCATGGCTCTTTCATCCAACTGTCGCCACGATATCGATTAAATGCAGGCGAATCTTGCCAAGCCCACATAAGTCCTTTATCACGCACGTTTGGAAATTCAATATTAGGTAATACACGCGCTGAATGGCAAGGAAGTACATCCCCATTCGCAGTGACAATCATAAAGACTTCACCCCAACCATTCATACATTTCTTAGGGCGATCTGAGAAATAATCAGGCACTACAAAAAATACTTTCATTTTATTACCAATTTTTTCTCTAAATTCATTCGTCACTTTTTCTGCATAATCAATTTGCTCTTTAGTAGGCATTAATTGATTGCGATTAACAAGCGACCATCCATAATATTGTGTATTAGCGAGTTCTACATAATCAGCACCTAGCGCTTCAGCCATATCTAATATTTCTTTGATATGTCCAATGTTATAGCGATGGATCACAACGTTAAGTACCATCGGATAACCATGGCTCTTAATCATAGCTGCAACTTTTTTCTTTAATTCAAAAGTTTTTGTATTAGTAATGAAATTATTAATTTCTTCAGTGATGTCATGCATGGAGAGCTGAATATGATCCAATCCACCCTCTTTAAATGCTTGAATTCTTTTTTCAGTTAAGCCAACACCTGAAGTAATAAGATTACTGTAATAACCTAATTTTTTTGCCTCTACCACGATTTCCTCAATGTCATCACGAAGGAGTGGCTCTCCTCCTGAGATACCTAATTGAAGTGCGCCTAATTTTCTTGCATCGCGTAAGACATTTATCCATTGCTCGGTCGACAATTCGTTTTGCGTATGTTTGTCGTAATCAGTAGGGTTATAACAAAATGCACAATGAAGTGGGCATCGATAGGTAATTTCAGCCAATAACCATAACGGCTGGGTATGTGTGACGGATGCTGCTACACCATTATTTTGTGTTGCCATCTTATTGCCCCTTTATTTAGCTTTCTCAATCCAAGCTTTATCTAAAGCGAATTGGATCATAGATAGAATATCTTTTTCAATACCTTCCACATCTTTAAATTTTATTTTTAAAGAAGCGATTATTTGATCGACTGAGTTTTTTCCATCAACCAAACTTAAAACCTCACCTGCACTACCGTTTAATTTCACCATACCTTCAGGAAATAAAATAACATGAGATTGTTGTGCTTCTTCCCATTGGAATCGATGATGGGCTGCAATCTTGAATATATCTTTTTGCTCAATCGTCATTTTAGTATCTAGGCTGTCTTAAGTAATCGCGATCTTCAACTTTAATATTAGAAGATGCAAGCATAATAGAATCTGCAATTACCCATAACACATCAAGTTTAAATTGAAGAATATCTAATGCACGTTCTTGCATCGCACGTGACTGACTAAAATAATCAAGTGTCACAGACAACCCTTGTTCTACGTCACGTCTTGCTTCTGTTAAACGTTTTTTAAAATAAGAGAGGCCTGATTCTTTAATCCATGGATATACTTCAGGCCATGAACTAATCCGTTGCTGATGAATATGTGGAGCGAATAATTCTGTGAGTGATGAACAAACTGATTCTTGCCATGGTCTTTGTCTTGCAAAGTTAATATATGCGTCGACTGCGAAACGAACACCTGGACTCACATGCTTTAAAGATGTAACGTCTTCTCGAGTTAAGCCAACCGCTTCACCTAGTTTCACCCATGCTTCGATACCACCTTCAGCACCATCAACACCATCGTGATCTGTGATGCGCACAATCCATTGTTTTCTTACTTCTTTGTCAGGGCAGTTAGAAAGAATCGCTGCGTCTTTTTGTGGAATACCAATTTGATAATAAAAACGATTTAATACCCAACATTGCAACTGTTCTTTAGTGAGTTTTCCTTCATACATCATTACATGAAAGGGGTGATAGATATGATAACCTCGGCCCTTTTCACGAAGCTTTTCTTCAAATTCTGACCTTGTCCAAATTTTATCCATATCTAACGATTCCTTTTATAAAACAATATCCATACCATCGTATGCAACTTCAATACCGTGTTGGGTTAAGATGGCACGCTCTTTTGAGTCTTCTCGCAAAATTGGGTTTGTATTATTAATATGTATAAGTACTTTCTTAGCGCGAGGGTAACGATCTAATACTTCAATCATTCCGCCCTCACCTGATTGAGGATTGTGTCCAATATCCCGGGCCTTCCTAGTCATTAAACCCATATCAATCATTTCTGTATTAGTCCAAAAAGTACCATCCACCATAATGCAATCTGCTTTTTCAAATAAAGGTGGTAAATGCGGTTCAATTTCGCCCAAGCCTGGTGCATAAAATAATCGCTTTTGTGTTTTTTTATCTTCGATCAACATACCAATCGTGTCGCCTGGATGTGGATTATTTCGATGCGGGGAATAAGGTGGTGCTGCACTTTTTAATGCAACTGCAGTAAATGTAAGATTTTCAATCTGAGGTATTTCAAATGAAGTATTTCCATCAGTTGGAATTTCATGATGATTGATACCACAGTAATGATCTAAAATATTTAAAAGCGGATTACCTGAAGTGAGGTCTTGATACACCATATCTGTACAATAGAGTTCACGTTTTTGTGTGCCTTCACGAAGCATCAATAAACCTGTGGTGTGATCGATTTGAGCATCAATAAGCACAATGGCTGAAATACCGCTATCACGAATAGCTCGACCCGGTTGAAGAGGAGGAAAATCTTGAATTTGTTGCAACACATCAGGTGACGTATTAAAAAGCACCCAATGGATACCATCAGAACTTACACATATGGATGATTGTGTGCGTTTTGTAGCTTTGATGGTTCCCTTTCTAAGGCCATCACAATTCTCGCAATTACAATTCCACTGGGGAAATCCGCCACCCGCACCTGCACCTAATACATGTATATGCATAAAATCCTGTCGATGAGATCAATTTTTAATATGGGATGATACTGAGGTAAAAACACCTAATCTCATAGTGGAAATTTGCTAAAGAGAACTCATGAAATCCATGAGTTCTTTAAAGAATTTCGCGGCCAATCACCTTTGCAATACCTCTTAGTTCTCCCATGAGCGTAATAAGCTCTTGAGGATTAATCGCTTGATCTGCATCACACCATGCTTCGCATGGGTTAGGATGCATCTCAACTAAAAGACCATCAGCCCCTGCAGCAATAGCTGCTCTAGATAGAGCTGCCACCATCCATGCTTTACCACCGGCATGAGACGGATCTACGATCACAGGAAGATGTGTTTCTTTTTTTAACACTGGAATCGCAGTGACATCCAATACATTTCTATAATAAGTTTCAAAAGTTCGAATACCACGCTCGCAGAAAATAATATTATGATTGCCGCCTGCTGCAATATATTCTGCAGCCATTAGCCATTCTGAAATCGTTGCTGACATCCCACGCTTTAAAATCACTGGCACATTGACTTTACCTACTTCTTTTAGAAGCTCAAAATTTTGCATACTACGAGTACCAATTTGAATCACGTCTACTTTATATTTCATAAAGGTATCAAGTTGTCTTGCATCCATAAGTTCAGTAACAATAGGCAAGCCTTCTTTGTCTGCAGCTTTTCTAAACATTTCTAGCCCTTCAACACCTGTACCTTGGAACGTATAAGGACTTGTGCGAGGCTTGAACGCACCTCCACGCATAAGCCTTACACCCGCGGCTTTTACAGCCTTTGCAGATTTTTCCATTTGCTCCGGCGTCTCAACTGAACACGGGCCTGAAATAATTTGGATTTGTTTGCCGCCCATGAGATTACCTTTTATATCAATCACGGTATCTTCTTTGTGCCATTCACGTGCAACAATTTTATAAGGCTTTACAATATGAAGCGCTTGCTCAACGCCGGGAAGAGACTCTAAAAGCTCTGGATCAAGGCTACGCTCATCTCCAATTGCACCAATTACTGTTCTCTCAGTGCCTCGAGAAACATTGGCTTCTAGGCCTTTTTCTTCTATGCGCTTAATGACCGACTCAATTTGCTCTTCTGTCGCAGCGTTGCTCATTACAATAATCATGCTAAATCCTATTTAAATAATCGTTTCTAATGCCTGAATAAATCTTTCATTTTCTTCTTTAAGACCAATGCTGACACGTAAATAATCAGGCATCTCATAATTAGCCACTGGGCGGATAATGATACCCGCTTTTAATAACGCCTCGTACACTTGAGAAGCTTTGTCTACCTTGAAACTTATAAAGTTTCCAAAAGTAGGAATAAAGCTTAAATTCAGTTTTTGAAAAGCTGATTCTAATTGTTTTTTTCCATTATTATTCAGTATTTTACTCTCAGTGACAAATGCGTCGTCCAATAATGCTGCAACCGCAGCGTCTTGCGCCAAATTATTGACATTAAAAGGCTGTCTTACTCGATTCATAAATTGAATAATTTCAGGGTTGGATGCCCCGAAACCCACTCTCAATCCTGCCAAACCATAAGCTTTTGAAAAAGTTCTTGAGATAATTAAATTTGGAAATTCATTAAGCCATGTAAAGCTCACTGATTTATCATCACCGTCTAGATACTCATCGTAAGCTTCGTCTAAAACCACAATAATATGCTGAGGAATTTTACCTAAAAACGCTTTAAGTTCATTTTTAAGAATAAGTGTTCCTGTGGGATTATTGGGGTTCGCAATGAAAATCATCTTCGTTTTTGAAGTGATCGCATCGAACATTTTTGAAAGATCGTGCGAGAAATTATAAGCCGGGACCTTAACACCTATAGCCCCCATAACCTGGGTTACAAGACTATAAACAGCAAAAGCATGTTGTGAAAAAATAACTTCATCGCCCACTTTTAAAAATGTGCGTGCAGTTAACTCTAAAATATCGTTTGATCCATTTCCAAAAATTAAACCATCGGGATTTAAATTAAATTTATGACTAACAGCGTTTTTTAATTTAAATGCATTACCATCAGGATAGCGATAAATCTCATCAATAGATTTTAAAATCACTTCACGCGCTTTTGGGCTCATACCCAAAGGATTTTCATTGGAAGCTAACTTCACAATGAATGATTCTTCTAAGTTGTATTCCCGAGCAAGTTCAGAGATAGGTTTGCCACCTTGGTAAGGGGCAATATCACAAATATACTTTGGAATGAGAGATTGAATAGACATAATCAAATATTAAAAAAAGTCTTAAGTGGCATGCTAGCGCATAAATCCATTAAGTCAAATTAGATTGCGGATAGGATCCTAAGACTTTTAAGAATGAAGCTTTAGATTCGATTTCTTTCAGTGATAGCGCGACTTTTGTGTCCGTCATATGCCCTTCCACATCAATAAAAAAAACATATTCCCATAAGCCAGTTTTAGATGGGCGAGATTCAAGTTTAGTCATGCTTACTTTATTCTTTGCAAAAGGTTCAATCATCGATGCAATAGCACCAGGCTGATTTTTTGCGGCAACAATAATGGATGTTTTATCTAATCCAGAAGGCTTAACTTCGTGATTAGAAATTACTAGGAATCGCGTTGAGTTTTTTGGATCATCTTCGATATTTTCATTTAACACAGGAGTGTTGAATAATCCTGCAGCACGGATGCTAGCAATAGCAGCGGTACCCTTTTCTTTAGATGCTATCTTGGTAGCTTCAGCATTGCTAGAAACGGATTGTAATTCAATGCCTGGAGCATGATTAAGCAACCATTGATGACATTGCGATAATGATTGAGCATGAGAGTATATTTTTTTAATGCTCGATAAATTTTTTTCATTGCTTATTAAATTATGATGCACAGGCAAAATAATCTCAGCACATATCAAAGTATTAGATGTGAGAAGTAAATCAAGCGTCCGATTAATCGCACCTTCTGTGGAGTTTTCTACAGGCACTACACCATAGTGCGCTTTATGTGATTCCACAAGATGAAATACTTCATCGATACTCGATGTTTGCATAGAAACAATCGATTCACCGAACTGTTTCATAGATGCTTCTTCGCTGAATGTTCCGAGCGGCCCTAAAAATGCAACGGAGATTTGTTTTTCAAGCGCCCTACAATTAGACATGATGCTCTTATAGATACTTTCAATACTTTCATTTGAAAGCGGTCCCTGGTTTTGTTCAACCAAACGACGCAAGACCTGAGCTTCTCGTTCAGGACGATAAATCACACCATCGGTTTTTAGACTTCCGATATTTGACGCTAATGAAGCTCTTTTAGAAATAAGATCTAAAAGTTCATTATCGATTTTGTCGATGGCGTCTCTTAATTTTTTTAATTCGTCTGTCATAAGATTAATGTGATTTTTCAAAATCCTTCATGTAATCAACTAAGGCTTGAATGCCTTCAATAGGCATAGCATTGTAGACTGAAGCCCTTATACCGCCTACAAGGCGATGCCCCTTTAAGCCGATCATACCTAAATTTTCAGCGCCTGTTACAAAAGATGTATGTAAATCTTCATTTTGAATTCTAAAAGGCACATTCATACGAGAACGATTTTTGATATCAATCGGATTAGAGTAAAAGTCTGTTGAATCAATGTAGCCATATAACAATTCAGCTTTTTTAATATTTTGTTTCTCAATAACTTCTAGACCACCAAGCTCAATAAGCCATTCAAATACGAGGCCTGCCATATATATACTATAAGTCGTCGGTGTATTAATCATAGACTGATTTTCGACTTGTGTTTTCCAATTAAATACCGAGGGAGTTAATGGTGAAGCAACATCTAAAAGATCATCTCTTACAATAAGAATTGTTAAACCTGCAGGTCCAATATTTTTTTGTGCACCAGCATAAATCACCCCAAATTGACTTATATCGACCGGTCTTGAAAGAATGTGAGATGACATATCGGCAACAACTGGAATCGTTTTGATAGATGGCATATCAAAGTATTCGACACCGTGTATCGTTTCATTGGAACAAAAATGAACATAAGCTGCAGATGAGTCAATTTTCCAGTCTTTAGGATCAGGTGCTTTTGCATAACCAATAGCTTCGGAAGAAGCTGCAATCGTCATATCGCCAAAAGGTAAGGCGTCTTGATAAGAGCGCTTAGACCAATATCCACTCACTACATAATTCGCTTTTTTACCATTAAGAAGATTTAAAGGCACCATGGAGTTTTGAGCGATCGCACCACCCTGTAAAAAAAGTACTTTGTAATTTTTAGGGACATTAAAAAGAGATCGGAAATCACTTTCTACTTTTTCAATAATCGACATGTAATGTTTACCACGATGCGACATTTCCATGACAGACATACCTGAGCCATGCCAATCTAGCATTTCAGATTGCGCTCGAAGCATGACTGATTTTGGAAGTACTGCCGGACCTGCTGAAAAGTTATAAGTACATTTCATGGTGAATTAAAAAGCTATTCCTCTAAATCATCATCAGCTTCTACGATCTTTTCGAGACCTGATAATTTTTCGTTTTCGCCTAAATTAATTAATGTGACACCTTGCGTTGCCCGACCAAGCTCTCGAATTTCACTGACGCGTGTTCGAATAAGAACACCACCTGTTGTAATTAACATAATTTCATCTTCATCACTCACAAGTTTTGCAGCAACGACAAGACCATTACGTTCACTCACTTGTATAGCTTTAACGCCTTGTGTAGCTCGTCCTGAATGTCTAAAGTCAGAGAGAACAGTTCGTTTTCCATACCCATTTTCAGTAGCCACAAGCATAGATTGTTGATCATCACTTGCAATTAGGAGTGATAGCACTTGTTGGTCTTCTTGCAATTTCATTCCACGAACGCCCCGTGTATTTCGACCCATACTTCTTACGTCTTCTTCATCAAACCAAACAGCCTTACCACCATTTGAAACCAAAACAATATCGTTGGAGCCATCCGTAATTTCAGCGCCAATTAAGAAGTCATTGTCATCAAGATTGATCGCGATAATGCCTGACTTGCGTGGGTTTGAGAAATCTGTAAGCGGGGTCTTTTTAACTGTACCTAAAGCCGTTGCCATGAAAATATAATGCTTATCATCAAATTCTTTAATGGGCAAAATCGCATTAATTTTTTCGCCTTCTTGCAGAGGGAATAAATTCACAATAGGTTTACCCCGGCTTGTGCGGCTTCCTTGCGGCACTTCATATGCTTTTAGCCAATAAACTTGTCCGCGACTTGAGAAGCATAAAATGTTGTCGTGTGTATTTGCCACAAACATTTTGTCAATGAAATCATCATCTTTTGTAGTTGCTGCTTGCTTACCTCTTCCGCCACGTTTTTGCGCGCGATATTCAGCTAATGCTTGTGATTTGATATAACCTGTATGCGAAAGTGTCACCACTACATCTTCAGGAGTAATTAAATCTTCGGTTGATAAATCTAATGCATTCTCAACAATTTCACTTCGACGTTTATCGCCATATTGTTCTTTGATGGCTTTAAGTTCATCTGCAATAATTGCTGTGACTCTTGCAGGCGTTGCTAAAATATCAAGAAGGTCTGTGATGACATTCATAATCTCTTTATATTCGTTAACAATTTTTTCTTGTTCTAAGCCTGTTAAACGTTGTAATCTTAATTGAAGAATTTCTTGAGCTTGAACATCAGATAACTTATAGCCTGATGCACTCAACCCAAACTCTTTTGATAAGCCTTCAGGGCGAGAGAATTCCATTGCAGCGCCGTTAAGCATTCCTTCTACGACAGAAGATTTCCATGTGCGCGCCATCAATTCTTTTTTAGCATCTGGTGGTGTCGGCGCTGCTTTAATAATTTTAATCATCTCGTCGACGTTTGCTAATGCCACTGCTAAACCTTCCAAGATATGGCCACGCTCCCGTGCTTTTCTTAATTCAAATACTGTTCTTCTTGTAATAACTTCACGACGATGTCTTAAAAAAGCATCAAGAATTTGTTTTAAGTTAAGAAGTTTTGGTTGGCCATCAATGAGCGCTACCATGTTCATACCAAAACTATCTTGAAGTTGTGTTTGCTTATAAAGATTATTTAGAATGACATCCGGATTTTCCCCACGCTTTAACTCAATCACAACACGCATACCTGATTTATCTGACTCATCTCGCAAATCTGAGATACCTTCAATTTTTTTATCATTTACGAGCTCAGCAATCTTCTCGATAAATGTTTTTTTATTTACTTGATATGGAAGCTCATCAACAATGAGTGCTTCACGATTACCTTTATCTAATTTTTCAACGTGTGTTCTACCTCTCATGACAACGCGGCCGCGTCCGGTTCTATATCCTTCTTTAACACCTGAAGTGCCATGAATGATTCCAGCTGTTGGAAAGTCTGGTGCTGGTATTAACTTAATTAATGCATCAATTGATGACTCAGGTTTTTCGAGGAGCAGCAAACAAGCATCGACAACTTCATTTAAATTATGGGGTGGAATATTGGTCGCCATACCCACAGCAATACCGGAGCTTCCATTAATAAGAAGATTCGGAATGCGCGCTGGCATAATAAGCGGTTCTTGCTCAGAGCCGTCATAATTAGGGCCAAAATCAACGGTTTCTTTATCGATATCCTCTAAAAGCTCATGCGCAATTTTAGACATACGAATTTCCGTATATCGCATAGCAGCAGCATTATCACCATCTACCGAACCGAAGTTACCTTGACCATCAACTAACATATATCGCAAGCTGAAATCTTGTGCCATACGAACGATTGTGTCGTATACAGCTGTGTCGCCATGAGGATGGTATTTACCGATCACATCACCGACAATACGCGCTGATTTTTTATAAGGCTTATTAAAGTCGTTATTAAGTTCATGCATCGCAAAAAGAACACGGCGATGTACAGGCTTTAACCCATCCCTTACATCAGGAAGTGCTCTCCCGACAATCACGCTCATCGCGTAATCGAGGTAAGAGCGTTTCATCTCATCTTCAAGGCTGATTGGGATGGTTTCTTTGGCAAATTGATTCATAGGATTTAGATCGATAATTTAAGTAGAAAACTACCCAAATTTTAGCATGTAGCAGGGCTGTATTCTTGCCCTGCTAAAGGTATTTTTTAGCGTGAAAGACTAGACAAATCGGCTTTTAGGTCTTCTATATCCTCAAGGCCTACAGCGATTCTAACGAGGTTATCCTTAATACCGGCTTTTTGACGTTCTTCAAGGCTTACTCTTGAATGAGTGGTTGTTGCAGGATGTGTAATTGTAGATTTAACATCCCCTAAATTAGCTGTAATAGAGATTAACCGAGTCGAATCAATTAGGCTCCAAGCCTCTTTTTGGTTGCCTTTTACCTCAAAAGATACAATGGCTCCTCCGGTTTTTTGCTGGGTTAAAGCAAGTTTATGCTGCGGATGGGAAGCCAATCCAGGATAGTAAACTCGATCTACCTGAGGCTGGGATTCAAGCCATGAAGCCAAATGAAGAGCGCTCTTGGAGTGCGCGTCCATACGAATAGATAATGTTTCTAAGCCTTTTAAAAATACCCAAGCATTGAAAGCGCTCATCGAAGGGCCTGCTGTTCGTAAGAATTGATAAATTGGCTCTATCGTTTTTTTATCTGCCAGAACTGCGCCACCTAGACAACGTCCTTGGCCATCAA
The DNA here is from genome assembly GCF_006364615.1 of Candidatus Methylopumilus rimovensis. Classification (NCBI taxonomy): domain Bacteria; kingdom Pseudomonadati; phylum Pseudomonadota; class Betaproteobacteria; order Nitrosomonadales; family Methylophilaceae; genus Candidatus Methylopumilus; species Candidatus Methylopumilus rimovensis. The sequence goes on from NZ_CP040986.1 coordinate 719,367, forward strand.
TATATTTGGTGGCTGAATGAATAATAATATCGGCACCAAATAACAAAGGTCTTTGAAGTGCTGGCGAACAAAAACAATTATCGACCACCAATTTAATATCTTTATGATGTGCAATTTTTGAAAGCGCTTTAATATCCGTCACTTCAGTCAATGGATTAGACGGAGTCTCCACAAAGAAAAGTTTTGTGTTTTTTTGAATGGCTTCTTCCCATTCATTAAGATTAGTGAGTGACACAAAAGTCACTTCTAAACCCCAACGCTTTAAAATATTACTAAAGAGTTGAACAGTTGTACCAAAGATACTTCTTGACGCCACAATATGGTCGCCTGCAGAACATAGGCCCATGATCGTTGCTAAAATAGCTGACATACCGCTTGAAGTTGCCACACATGCTTCACTACCTTCGAGAGCTGCAAGGCGATCCTGGAACATTGTGACCGTAGGATTTGTAAAACGAGAATAGATATTGCCAGGCTCAGTACCCGCAAATCTTGCTGCAGCCTGGGATGATGAATCAAACACATAGCTTGAAGTTAAAAAGATAGCTTCAGAATTTTCACCAAACTCAGATTGTAATGAGCCTGCTCGAATAGCTTGTGTATCAAATTTCCATGGATCGTTATTCATAGTCTGTTACCTTTTTTTGGGCATAAAAAAACCCGTTTCACAAAAAGCTAAAACGGGACAGACCTCGCTTTAGCTGTATTTTTAACGCGCCCGCAAGCTGAGAAATAAATTATCACTCAAATCAGCGCAGTTCGAATTATGCACGATAAAAAAAATACGTCAAGAAACGCTTAATATTAAGCAGCTTCTTCTTCATTTTTAATTAAATTTAAATCCATTTGTGTACTTGCATTTGACGGCTTATCAGATTTATTAGAGTCAGCTCGAAGCGTTTCAATATTTTTTAAATAATATTCATCAATGTCGCCTGTGATGTATTTGCCATCAAAACAAGAAGCGTCGAATTTTTTAAGCTTTGGATTGATCGATGCAATATTCTCAATCAGTGCATCAAGATCTTGATAAATTAATTCATCCGCACCAATTTCTTCGCGGATTTCTTCGTCTGTTTTATTAGGCGCTAATAATTCTGTACGTGAAGGCATATCAATGCCATACACATTGGGAAATCTCACGGGAGGTGCCGCTGAAACTAGGTAAACTTTTTTAGCGCCCGCTTCTCTAGCCATTTGAACAATTTCTTTTGACGTTGTACCTCGCACAATAGAATCATCAACTAACAGTACATTCTTATCTTGAAATTCAATCTTAATGGGATTGAGTTTTTGTCGCACTGATTTTTTTCTTAATGCTTGGCCAGGCATAATAAAAGTACGACCAATATAACGATTTTTAATAAAGCCTTCGCGGTAATCAAGTCCCAGTTCAAGCGCAAGCTGTAATGCGCTAGGACGGCTTGTATCGGGTATAGGGATCACTACATCGATATCTAAATGTGCCCATGCTTTTTTAATTTTTTGCGCTAAGGTCTTTCCCATATTAAGTCGTGTTTGATAGACAGAAATGCCATCAATGACAGAGTCAGGTCTTGCAAGATATACATACTCAAATATACAAGGATGATGATTAGGTTTGGCACATTGTTTAGAATAAAAATTACCATTCATATCAATAAAGATTGCTTCGCCTGGCTCAACATCCCTTACTAACTTAAATCCCAATACATCAAGCGCTACACTTTCAGAAGCCACCATATATTCAACACCTTCTGGACTGTCGTGTTTGCCAATAACAAGCGGGCGAATACCATGAGGATCTCTAAATGCAAGTAAGCCGAAATTAGCAATCATAGAAACTACAGCATATGCGCCTTTGCATCTCTTATGAAGTGAAGTAACAGCATCAAAAACAACGTCACTATTAAGGACAGTGCTTTTTGAAGACTCTTCAATTTCATGCGCTAACACATTAAGTAAAACTTCTGAATCTGATGTGGTATTGATATGACGAAGATCTTGCCTAAAAATATCTTCTTTAAGTTTTTCCGCGTTCGTTAAATTTCCGTTATGTCCTAAAACAATGCCAAAAGGTGAGTTCACATAAAAAGGCTGAGCTTCGGCAGCAGAAGATGAACCAGCAGTAGGATAACGCACATGCGCAATACCAGCATTACCAATAAGATTTCGCATATGGCGGGTATGAAAAACATCTTTCACGAGACCATTATTTTTATGCATAAAGAAAGTATTGCCGTCACAGGTGACAATACCAGCAGCATCTTGACCCCGATGCTGAAGAACTAATAAGCCATCATAAAGTAGCTGATTAACAGGATTTTTACCGACTATTCCAAGGATTCCACACATTTCAGCGCCTTAAAAATATGTTCGTTGAGGATATTTTACATGCTTAAGGATATCTAGTGGCAAATAAACGCCTGCCTTGGCTGTAAAAGATTCGAAATAAGGTTTAATAAAAGCATCTTGCCAAGCGGAATGATTTACAAACGATGTTGATTGAATAACAAAATGACAAATCAAGCCAATAAAGATTGCGCGAACAAAACCAAATAAGCCTCCCAATAAAATATTAGGAAATGAAAAGCCCGTATATTTAATAAATTTGTTAAGAACGGCAATCACACCCATTGAAAGAACAAGGGCAGCAATAAAAATCAAGACATAAGCGACTAAATTTCGAATCGATTCCGTATCAATCCAATGAAGTTTTGAAGCAATAACAAGAGAAAAAGATTGTGCTAAATAAAACGCAAAAAACCAAGCAATGATAGAAAGAAGTTCTCGCACAAAACCACGGTAGCAGCCAAGAAGACAAGAAACAATGATGATGATAAAAAAACCATAATCAATAAATGTCATTAATTAATCTTCTTGATAATGCCTGTGATACCTGCATTTTTAATTTTAAGTAATGTGTCTTTTGCTAAAGCTTCAGTTTTAAATTCATCTGTAATTAATCTTACTTTATCGACACCATTAATCTTAACCACTTCACTTTTAGTTTGAATATTTATTAGATTTAATTTTTGTTGAAGCGGTTTTAATTTTTCCACGTCTGAAAAAACGCCTAATTGAATGTACAAGCCGCTATTTGATAATATGATTGTTTCCTGTTTTGCCTTTGCGTCAGGTGATGATGGCGATAATTCTTTTTTGTTTTGAGGGCTAGGTGATTCTGGAATCTCTGGTTTTATATCTGCTGGTTTAATGCTTTCGGCATTCATGTCAGCAATGACAGGTGAACTTTCCATTGAAATCTTAATAGGTTCAGTAGGTCCTTCTTCGTTACGATTTTTTAAAACAAAAGGCGCTGAAATAAGAAGAATAAATAAAAGGACACATGCGCCAAGAAGCCTCTTTTTGGCCTGGCTAATCAGTTTATCTTCTTGAGACTGTATTGAATTGTCTTCGCTCATAACTTAGGGAATAAGTTTCATAATATCGGCTACGGTAAAGAAAGAACCGAATGCGATTATTCTATCATTCCTCGCGACTTCATTGGATGCAAATTGGTACGCTTCTTGTATATTTTTAAATGGCACTATATGCGCTGATGGATTAACTTTTTGTATGGCATTAGAAATGGTATCTATATTAGCGGCTCTCTCATTTTCAATTTCTGCAATATACCAAGCATCAATATCAAGACTTACTGCTTCAACTACGCCCAAGATATCTTTATCTCTAAGAATTGAAAATATGGCGATCGTTTTGCCAGACGCGCTATGGGCTCTTAGACTATCGCTTAAAGATCTAGCTGCATGAGGGTTATGCGCAACATCTAAAATCAAAGAAGGATTTGTTTTCACCTCCTGAAATCTACCTGGCAATAATGCTGAAGCAATACCTTGCTGAATTGCAGCTTCAGTTAAAGGTAATTGATCTTCCATTATTTTGACAGCCATGAGTGCATTTGAAGCATTGGTAAGCTGAAAAAAGCCTTGCAAACTAGGTAATGGTAAATTCATCACAAAAGAGGAATCAATCGAAAAATCAAAGGAATCATGATGTGCTTCATAAGCAAAATCTTTACCTATTATTTTTAATTCAGCTTGAATAGATTCGCAATGATTTATTAAAGATTGAGGAGGATCGAAGTCGCCACATATTGCTATTTTATTAGCACGATAAATTCCAGCTTTTTCAAAACCGATCGCCTCTCTTGTATGTCCTAAATAATCCATATGATCAAGATCAATGGAAGTGACAATGGCACAATCGGAATCAAAAACATTTACAGCATCTAACCTGCCACCCAAACCTACTTCAAGAATAGCAATATCTAGATCAGCGTCGGCAAAAATAATCATGGCAGCGATCGTGCCGTATTCGAAATAAGTAAGTGAGATTTCCTTTCTAACTGATTCAATTTTTGTAAAGGCTTCACAAATAAGATCATCTGAAACAGGATCTGCTTGAATTTTAATTCGCTCATTAAAATGTAAAAAATGAGGTGAGGTATAGCAGCCTACTTTATAACCTGCCTCCTTATAAATCGACTCCAAAATAGCACAGGTAGAGCCTTTGCCATTAGTGCCACCAACAGTAATGATAGAGAAAGAAATATCTAGATTTAAACGCTCAACAACAACTTTGATACGCTCTAGAGTGAGATCAATTGTGGAGGGATGAATCGATTCAATATACCCTAGCCAATCTTTAAGACTCATAGGGCGATTATGTGGGAACTGGAGTGGAGTTAAATTAATTTTTAGATAATTTAGATATTAAATTAACAAGTTTCTTTTTCATGTCACGGCGATCTACAATCATATCAATCGCGCCATGTGATAAAAGAAATTCAGACCGCTGAAATCCTTCAGGAAGTTTTTCTCTTACCGTTTGCTCAATCACACGAGGGCCAGCAAATCCAATCAATGCCTTAGGTTCTGCAATAATGACATCACCTAACATAGCAAAACTGGCAGATACACCACCCATAGTAGGATCGGTAAGAATTGAGAAGTATGGTAATTTAGCCTCGCTTAACTTAGTTAAAGCAGCGCTTGTTTTTGCCATTTGCATAAGCGATAACAGACCTTCTTGCATGCGAGCACCACCACTTGCAGAGACGCATATAAATGTTGCTTTAGATTTAATTGCAGCTTGAATGCCACGCACAAATTTTTCACCAACGACAGACCCCATAGATCCGCCCATGAATTTAAATTCAAAAGCAGCTATCACCGCAGGCTTACCCTCTATCGAACCTTGCATCACAACCATCGCATCTTTTTCATTAAGATCTTTTTGTGATGATTTAATGCGATCAGCATAACTTTGCGTATCATTAAATTTTAAAGAATCTAGTGGTTGAATCTGCGCACCAATTTCTTTTCTTTTTTCTTTATCTAATATGGTATCGATGCGCGCGCGGGCTGAAATTCTGTTATGAAAAGAGCACTTTGGACATACTTCCATGTTTTGCTCAAGATCTGTACGATAAAGAACCGCCTGGCATGATAGGCATTTACACCACAAACCCTCAGGAATATTTTTTTTAGATACGCTACCAACGATGCGTTTTATTTTGGGAGGTATGACGTTTTTTAACCAGCTCATATATTCACTCGACTCATTAATTAACAGCTTCTCTTAATTCTTTCATTAACTTTGAAATATTGTGAATTAAATTATCTTTATTTGAATTCTCAATTTCCTGAACCATGCGACTGCCTACTACAACGGCATCAGAAATTTTAGCAACTTCTTTTGCTGTTGCCGCATCCCTTACTCCAAAACCTACACCAATCGGAAGTTTTGTTAATTCACGAATAATGCCTACTTTGGATTTCACTTGTTCAATATCGATATTAGCAGCACCTGTTACGCCTTTAAGTGAGACGTAATATAAGAATCCAGAAGCTTGTTCGATAATTAATTTTACTCTATCCAATTCTGTCGTTGGTGATAATAAAAAAATACTATCTATGTTCTTTTCATTAAGAAGTTTTGTAAATTGTTTACATTCTTCAGGCGGATAATCTACTGTGATAATTCCATCCACATCAGAAGCTTTCGCTCTTTCCACAAAAGTCTCTGCACCAATTGCTTCAATAGGGTTTGCATAGCCCATCAAGATAATAGGTGTTTTATTATCTTTTTCTCTAAAAGCTTTTACCATTTTAAATACGTGGGACAAACCTACGTGATGCGCTAAAGCTCTTTCACTTGCCCTTTGAATGGTAGGTCCGTCTGCCATCGGATCTGAAAATGGGATACCCAATTCAATCATATCAGCACCCGCATCAACCAAAGCGTGCAACATTGACACAGTTAAATCAGGATGCGGGTCACCTGCTGTAATGTAGGGAATTAAAGCTTTTTTATTTTTTTCTTTAAGCACTTGAAATGTATTTGTGATTCTCGACATATAAATTTTACAAGTTGATATTTGAAATTTTAGCTACGGTATTGATGTCTTTATCCCCACGGCCTGATAAATTCACAAGAATCACTTGATCGGGCTTCATTGTTTTCGCAAGCTTCTCTGCATATGCTAGAGCATGGCTAGTTTCAAGCGCTGGAATAATACCTTCGGTAAGACATAGACTATGAAAAGCATCCAAAGCCTCTGTATCTGTAACAGCAACATATTCAGCGCGCTTAATATCTTTTAACCAAGCATGCTCAGGGCCAACGCCTGGATAATCAAGACCGGCTGATATTGAGTGTGTTTCAATAATTTGACCTTCTTCATTCTGCATTAAGTAAGTTCGGTTGCCATGCAACACACCTATCGGACTATTGGCAGTTAAAGGTGCTGCGTGCTTGCCCGTTTCAATACCATGCCCTGCAGCTTCAACGCCAATTAATCGAACTTCGCGCAAATCTATATAGGGATAAAAAATACCCATCGCATTAGAACCACCACCGACACATGCGACCACCGCATCTGGTTGCCGGCCAAGCATTTCATTCATTTGCGTTTTACATTCAACACCCACGACAGAATTAAAATCACGAACCATCATAGGATAAGGATGAGGTCCTGCCACAGTACCTATGATATAAAAGGTAGTAGAGATGTTAGTAACCCAATCTCTCATGGCTTCATTAAGCGCATCTTTTAGAGTTTTAGATCCACTTTCTACTGGTACAACCGTAGCGCCAAGAAGTTTCATGCGGTATACATTAGGCGCTTGTCTTTTAACATCTTCAGCTCCCATATAAACTACGCACTCAAGACCTAAACGTGCTGAAATAGTCGCTGTTGCAACCCCATGCTGCCCTGCTCCTGTCTCGGCTATGATGCGAGGCTTGCCCATACGTTTCGCAAGTAAAGCCTGGCCTACAGTATTATTGACTTTGTGAGCGCCTGTATGATTTAAGTCTTCCCGCTTCAAATAAATTTGAGCGCCACCCACTCGATCAGACCATCTTTTAGCATGATAGATTGGACTTGGTCGACCCACAAAATGCTTTAAGTCATAATGAAGTTCAGCAAGAAAATCCGGGTCATGGCGATACTTTTCATACATCACTCTTAATTCATCGAGCGCTTCAATCAAAGTTTCTGCGACAAATACACCGCCAAATTGACCAAAATGGCCTTTTTCATCTGGCATATCATACGGCTGCATCTTGAGTTTCCTTTATAAATTCTTGAATTTTAAGAGAATTTTTAATACCTTTTGATTCTTCAACGCCGCCACTCACATCAACTGCGTATGGCTTAACCTTTTTGATGGCCTCTTTCACATTGTCTACTGTAAGACCACCTGCTAGAACAATAGGCTTAGAAAGCGAAAGTGGGATTAAATTCCAATCAAATGTTTGACCTGTGCCACCTTTGAGATACTCATGTGGTGCGTCAAGCAATAAGGCTTCTGCATCATAAAAACTCTTTTCATATTGTAACAAATCTACTGATAGCGAAACCGCAACGGCTTTAATATAAGGAAATTTGAATTGCCTGCAAAAGTCAGGGGTTTCATCGCCATGAAACTGTAAAACATTTACCAATCCTGATTGTATTGCCTCTTTAATATAGGCAGGATCCGCATTAACAAAAAGGCCTACTTTAGTCACAAATGGTGGCAGCTCTTTAGCAAAGTCTTTAAATGCAGCTAAAGCAATATAACGTGGACTTTCTTTATAAAAAACAAAGCCAAGCGCATCGCAGCCAGCATGAATAGCAGCTTTTGCATCTTCTAAGCGCGTAATGCCACAAATTTTAATACGTGTTCTCAATGTGAAATCAATTCAAGATGAAAGATGATCATTATAAGGATTAACGATCTTGGCTTAAATGATTATTGTCAAAAATATTGACGGTTCGATGCGTAAAAGGAAATGCATAGCACGGATCATAATCAACACCGCACAAATAAAGGCCGTGAGGAGAAAAAGTAGGGGGTGATTTTTTTCTATCTTTTGATATCAATAGCTCGTTAATATATTCACTTGGGTAATTACCTTTACCAATATAGAGAATAGCCCCCATCATATTTCTTATTTGATGATGCAGAAAACCATTCGCAGAAAACTTAAAAAGATAAAATGGGTGGTAATTTAAAATAGATGTGCGAGTGATCGTTCTTACAGGACCTTTAGCTTGACACTCTGAAGATCGAAACGCACTAAAATCATGTTCACCTTCAAAATATTGAATAGCCTTTTTCATCTTTTTAAAGTCAAGGTCATCGTGAATCCATCCTGCTTTATTAGCCCATAGAGCAGACGGAAAAGAGGCGTTATACACTAAATATTCATAATGGCGTTGTGTTGCTGAATAACGCGCATGAAAGGTATCATCAACTTCTTGCGCCCATAACACTCGAATAGAAGATGGCAAGAAAGCATTAACACCTCTTATCCAAGCCGTCACAGGTCTCTCAATTGAAGTTTCAAAATGAATGATCTGAATAAGCGCATGAACACCGGTATCAGTCCTGCCTGATGCATAGGTATCTATTTTTTCTAACACAATGCTTTCAAGCGCTTTTTCAATTTCACCTTGAATAGAATCTACATCATTCTGTTTTTGCCATCCAGAATAATCAGAGCCATCATATTCAATACACAATGCGATTTTCATAAGGATTTAAATATAAGAAATCACAAAAAATGTAATAGATACCATTGCAGAAATCATAACCATAGACAATGTATTAACTCTTTCCTCTTTTATTTCAATATAAGTATGCTTTCTATGAGTTTTATTACTTGAATATAAGAGCAATGAAGACAAATCGTTAAAATTAAAACGCAGTTTGCGTTTCGATTGAAAAGTCTTAACATACTCCATAGTTAAGCAAAGACGAACAGCAAAAATTTTTGCATCAAGACCTAACGACCTTAATGGTTTAACTATTAAATAGAAAGTTTCAATTAAAGTCTGATAGCTCATGAATGAAATCATCATCGTAATAAGAGCGACTGAATTAATGAGACGCATAATTTGAGTTGTACCTAATAAAAGGCCTTCATAAGAAGGTGAAAAATAAGCCCAAAGAACTATATACTCGCCCGGCGTATTAAATACATAAAGCAGAAAGGTAATGATAAGAAAAAATTTTAATCTAAGTATAAGTTTAGGAATTGAAAACTTTAAGAAAAAAGAAATGGCCAAAATAAAAAAGAGTAAATAAAGATTGAAGTTAAAGTTATATTTATTAATAAGCAATAAAGCACACAAAACAGCTACAAATTTAACTAATGCATGCACAATAATTTAATTGCTTAATCAAGATGAGTTGGCTTTTGATCTTTATCCGATAAATTAATTTCAATACCTGACAAATTAACCTCATCTACACCGCTCTCTCCTTTAATTGAAGACACTTCAAGCTTATCATCATCCGTATTGATATAATCAATAAGCTCTTTTTGTTCCTGCTGTTTTTTTGTTTTAAAAACAAAAAGCATAATTAAAATTGCAAGAAGAACGCCTAAGAAAATAAATAATCCGCTAGATGATGAGACGCTAGAAACTTCTTTATCTGAAGCTAATTGTGCACTTGCATTTTCATCGATTGGGCCATCTGAGATAGACGATTTAAATGTTGTATCAGCAGGCGGTGTAACCTCATTTTTATTTGCATCTAAGTCGTTAGGTTTACTAATAAGTGAATTTAAATCTGGTTTTGTTTCGACCACGGGGGCTTTGTTAGCCAAATCTTTAGTTTGATTGACTTGCTTCGACTTTTCTTGAAGTTCAAATAAAGCTTGATTAGAAACAGCTAATATTTTTTTAGCATCAGCAAGTTCTTTTTCTAAGAGTACAATTTTTTGCTCGGCATCCTTAATGTTTTTCTCTAATGCTGTTTTATCGTCATTAATTTGATTAATTTCTTTTTGAACGACTTCTTTACTGTTCTTATCAACACTTAATGTATCTCCGGTCAATTTAATACGGGGTGCTGGTGTAATTGATTCACTTTGAACAACAGTTGCAGGGGTGACTGGTGCATCAGGCTTTGGAGAAATAATTTTTGGACTGGCCGCAACTGCTTCAGCTGTTTTTGAGCTAAATTTATTCCACTGTGCAGATTGAATTTTAATTTCAGCCATCGCCTTAGCATGACTTAAATTCATAAAATCATCTTTTGTCGGCAAAACAATTTTCTGTCCAACTTCTAAACCATTAATATTTTTATTTGTAAAAGCAAGTTCATTAAGATTGAAAATACCTATCACCATCTGCTCAGTTGTAATGCCTGGTATTTTATTTTCACGGGCAATTTTGTAAATAGTATCTGCAGATTTAACTGTAATTGATTTTGCAGAAAAATCAGATGATTTATTTTTTTCTAAAGATTTAGGACTGATTTTAACTTCTTTTTCAATTGCAGCTTTGTTTTTTTCAATACTTTCCTTCATATCCTTTTTGTCATTCATTAGAGGTGGGCTTGTCTTGTCGACGGCCACAATTTTCTCTTGTTGAATAATAGGGGTTTCTGGCGGATCAAGAAGTACCGTATATTCACGATAATTTCTTCCTTTAGCAGAGTCCACTTGAATGAGTAAATCTAAAAATGGTTCTGGGACAGGCTGAGTGCTTTTCAATTTTAGAACTGTGAGTCCTCTTTCATTTTTTTGTAATTCAACAGAGATATTATTATGAATAGGAAGTCGCTCTATACCTTGCGATTCATAATTCTCTTTTGAAGCTAGCGATGTTTGAAGCTTTGATGCATCTTCACCTGGCGCCAACATCATTTCAATTTCTGCGTTTAAAGGCTGACCTTGTGAAGATGTGACCACAATTTTGCCTAACTGCAATGCTTGCCCGATCAGCGGAAATAAGAATACGAATAATAAAAGTAACTTTTTAATTTGTTTGCTCATAAATTTTATTTAATGGATTTAATAAGTATTCTTAAAACACGTCTAAGTGGTTCTGCCGCTCCCCAGAGCAATTGATCGCCGACAGTAAAAGCTGATATATATTCGGGACCCATATTAAGCTTTCTAATTCTCCCTACAGGAATAAAAAGCTTACCTGAAACTGCTGCAGGACTTAATTCTTTCATTGAGATTTCACGCTCATTCGGTATTAATTTAACCCAGGCATTTGCATTGCTTATAGTTTCATTAATTTCTTCTAAGGAAATATTCTTTTTTAATTTAACTGTTAAAGCTTGACTGTGGCACCGCATTGCACCTATGCGAACACATAATCCTTCTATGACAACAGGATTATTTTCTCTTCCGAGAATCTTATTAGTTTCAGCTGAGCCCTTCCATTCTTCTTTACTTTGACCGTTATTTAAATCTTTATCAATCCATGGAATTAAACTGCCTGCTAAAGGTACGCCAAAGTTATCTATTGGAAAATCCTGCGATTTAAGCGTAGACGAAACATTTCGATCAATATCTAAGATAGACGTCTTAGGATCCTCAATTAAGTCTTTTGCATGATTAAAAATAGTACCCATTTGCGAAATGAGCTCTCTCATATTTTGTGCCCCAGCTCCACTAGCAGCTTGATAGGTCATCGATGAAACCCACTCAACAAGATCTCTCTTAAAAAGTCCGTCGAGCGCCAATAACATAAGCGATACAGTGCAGTTACCGCCAATCCAATTTTTATTACCTTTTTTGAATGCTGATTCAATAAGATCACCATTCAATGGATCTAAAATAATCACCGCATCTTTTTCCATTCTTAATGTAGAAGCTGCATCTATCCAATGCCCCTCCCATCCCGAATCTCTTAATTTTGGATATATAGCTGATGTATAGTCGCCACCTTGGCACGAAAGAATAATATCCATAGCTGCCAAATCTTTAACATCATGTGCATCCTTTAATGAACTATGACTTCCGGAAAAAGATGGCGCTGCTTTTCCTGTTTGCGAAGTTGAGAAGAAAGTTGAGTCAAATTCCTTGAAATCACTTTCCTCTTGCATTCTCTGCATAAGGACTGAACCCACCATACCTCTCCAACCTACAAAGCCCACTCGAATCATTAAATATCCTATTCTTTAATTATTTAAGAGCTGCAATCACTGCCTCACCCATTTCACTACAACTTACTTTTTTATCCCCGTCAGAATAAATATCTGCTGTTCGAAAACCTTGACTCAATGCTTTCTTAACTGCTGACTCAATTTTGTTTGCATTTTTTTCGTCACTGAATGTATATCTAAACATCATGGCTACAGATAAAATGGTCGCAAGCGGATTTGCAATATTTTTTCCTGCAATATCAGGCGCTGAACCATGGCTGGGTTCATACATGCCTTTATTATTACTATCAAGTGATGCAGATGGAAGCATGCCGATTGACCCTGTTAACATCGAAGCTTCGTCAGACAAAATGTCACCGAAAATATTTCCAGTTACTAACACATCAAATTGTTTTGGATTTTTAATAAGTTGCATCGCTGCATTATCAACATACATATGTGTCAACTCAACTTCAGGATATTCTTTTGAGAGGTCGATCATAATTTGACGCCATAATTCTGTGGTTTCTAAAACATTTGCTTTGTCAACTGAACATAACTTCTTTGATCGTTTCATTGCAATCTGAAATGCTACATGAGCGATACGTTTAATTTCAGATTCTGAATAGCGCATTGTATTGATACCTTCACGCTCTCCTTTTTCATTTGTATGAATACCTCGTGGCTGGCCAAAATAAATATCACCTGTCAATTCTCGAACAATCATAATATCAAGATTAGAAACAATCTCGGCTTTAAGTGTAGAAGCACCCACCAGCTCAGGATATAAAATTGCTGGCCTTAAGTTAGCGAATAAATTAAGTTCTTTTCTGATACGAAGAAGTCCGCGCTCAGGTCTTTTATCTCTTGGCAGAGTGTCATATTTCCAATCCCCTACAGCACCCAAAAGAACTGCGTCAGATTTAATTGCTAAATCAAGTGTTGAATCGGGCAGTGGGTCGCCAAATTTTTCATAGCCAGCTCCGCCAATAGGAGCTTCCACTAACTCTGCGCCCACATTAAGAGCTTTTAATACATCAACCGCTTGATTTGTAATCTCGGGACCAATGCCATCGCCAGGTAATATTGCAATTTTCATTTTATTTAAAAAATCTTTCTAATTTAAAGTAGCCATGAATTTTTTTGGTAGTAATCTTGCTCAAATGCTTTAATACTCTCGCTATGCTGCATTGTTAATCCAATATCATCTAATCCATGTATTAAACAATGCTTTCTAAATGCATCTACTTGAAAACTTATTTTTTCATTTGAAGGCATCACAATAAATTGATTTTCTAAATCAATTGTTAATACATAACCTTTATTTGCATAAATAGATTTAAATAAAAAATCGATTGTTTCATTTGGCAATACGATAGGTAACAAACCATTTTTAAAACAATTGCTAAAGAAAATATCAGCAAAACTAGGCGCTAAAATCGCTCTAAACCCATAGTCTTCGATTGCCCATGGTGCATGTTCTCGACTTGAGCCACAACCAAAATTCTCTCGCACAATCAAAATAGAAGCCTTTTCATATGGGGTCTGATTTAGTACAAATTCCGGATTTTTTTTCCTTTGAGTTAAATCCATGCCTGGCTCGCCGTGATCAAGATATCGCCACTCATCAAATAAATGAGGGCCAAAACCTGTTTTCTTAATCGACTTCAGAAATTGTTTGGGAATAATTGCATCCGTATCTACATTCGCACGATCAAGAGGGGCGACAATACCAGTATGAGTAATAAATGGATTCATAAATTAATTTAAAGATCTTATATCTACAAAATGGCCATGAATACCAGCAGCAGCAGCCATCGATGGACTTACAAGGTGCGTTCTGCCACCCTGACCTTGTCGACCCTCAAAATTTCTATTAGAAGTTGATGCGCAACGCTCGCCTGGATTTAACCTATCAGCATTCATTGCCAAACACATCGAGCAGCCAGGCTCTCTCCATTCAAAGCCTGCTTCTATAAAGATTTGATCCAAACCTTCTTTTTCAGCTTGAAGTTTTACAAGACCTGATCCAGGAACTGCTAGCGCCAACTTAATATTTTGGGCAATTTTTTTCCCCTTAAGAACGTTGGCAGCTTCTCGCAAATCTTCTATACGCGAATTAGTGCATGACCCAATAAAAATTTTATCAATTTGAATTTGATTGATTGGAAGATTGGGTTCGAGACCCATATAAGCAAGCGCATCCTCAATACTTTTTCTTTTTGAAGGGTCGTTTTCATTTTTGGGATCAGGCGTCATACCTTCTATACTTACAACCATTTCAGGCGAAGTTCCCCATGTAACTTGCGGAAGGATTTCACTTCCATTAAGCATGACTACTTTATCGAATTTTGCATCTTTATCGCTATGTAATGTTTTCCAATAAGCTTTTGCTTTTTCAAGAGCTTCACCTTTAGGTGAAAAAGGTCTATTTTCAACATAAGACATCGTGACATTGTCTACTGCTACCATTCCAGCTCTAGCACCAGCTTCAATCGCCATATTACAAAGCGTCATTCTACCTTCCATAGAAAGAGAACGAATAGACTCACCAGTAAATTCAATCGCATAACCTGTGCCACCTGCTGTTCCAATTTTCCCAATCAAGGCTAAAGCAATATCCTTTGCCGTAATGCCTTTATTTAATTTTCCTTCTACACGCACTTCCATTGTCTTGAATTTTTTTAAGAGTAAGCATTGAGTAGCTAATACATGTTCAACTTCAGAAGTGCCGATACCCATTGCAAGTGCACCGAATGCTCCATGTGTACTTGTATGAGAGTCACCGCATACAATTGTCATGCCTGGTAATGTACTTCCTTGCTCAGGTCCGATAACATGAACAATGCCTTGGCGATTGTCATTCATAGGAAATTGAGTCAATCCAAAATACTTACAATTTTCATCAAGCGTTTCAACTTGAATTTTTGAAATAGGATCAGAAATACCAAGCGATCGATCTGTCGTAGGAACATTATGATCAGGAACTGCAAGAATGGATTTATTTCTCCATACAGGCCTATGATTAATTCTTAAGCCTTCAAATGCCTGCGGACTTGTGACTTCATGAACAAGATGACGATCAATGTATATGAGATAAGTGCCAGCATCTTCTCTAACAATATGGCTCTCAAATAATTTTTCATAGAGTGTTTTAGCTTGCATGCGTTTAACTAATCTCTAAAGTTTCCAAATTCCAATGGAAAATCAGTAATACTTTTTTTAACGAATGCTATAGCGTCTTGTAGGTTATCTCTTTTAGCGCCTGACACACGAACACTTTCACCTTGGATAGCTGCCTGAACTTTAAGTCCACTATCTTTAAGTAATTTAACAATTTTTTTTGCAAGTTCGCTATCAATGCCTGATTTTAATTTCAAAACCTGTTTTACTTTATTTCCAGATACAGTTTGAATATCTTGAGGATCAAGTCTTTTGGAGCTATCAGCTTCTTTCTTTTCCATAGCAGGCAATAAAATATCCTTGATTTGGCCTAATTGAAAATCAGAATCACCATAAAGTGTAATAGTTAATTCTTTTTCTGAAAATTCAACTTTTGCACTCGTACCTTTAAAGTCGTATCGATTGATAATCATTCGAGATGCGACATCAATAGAATTGTTTAAATTAGCCATATTTACTTCGGATGAAATATCAAAAGATGGCATATGAAATCTCCTTGCTTAATAAAATTACTTATTCAAAATGACAAACGTAGTGAAGCGTATCTGTTGTCTCAATTTCAAAAGATGAATTTGCAGGCACAGAAAATTTTTGATCTTCTTTATATTCCGTCCAATCAGAAGCGCCTTGCAATTTCACCCGACAGTGTCCAGCTAGAATTTCCATAACTTCAGCTGCTTGCGTATTGAAGGTTAATGAACTTGGAAAAATGACACCAATCGTACTTCTTGTTCCGTTTGGAAGAAGAATAGTATGGCTTACACATTTACCATCAAAATAAATATTTGCTTTTTTCTTTACACTTACATTGTCAAATTGAGCCATTTAATTCACCTTATTTTTTAATTTTTGCTGCGATTCTCATTCTTAAAGCATTGAGTTTAATAAAACCTGCTGCATCTTTTTGGTCATACGCGCCTTGATCATCTTCAAATGTTGCAATCGAAGTATCGAAAAGTGAGTCTGTTTCACTGTCTCTTCCAATTATGGTGACGTTACCTTTATAGAGTTTCAATTTAACCCAGCCATTCACGTTTATTTGGGTGTGGTCAATCAAAGTTTGCAATGCAAGTCTCTCTGGACTCCACCAATAACCGTTATAAATTAGAGAAGCAAATCTTGGCATCAAGTCATCTTTAAGATGAGCTACTTCACGATCTAATGTAATAGACTCAATCGCTCGATGAGCTTTTAATAAAATAGTACCACCGGGAGTTTCATAGCAACCTCGAGATTTCATACCGACATATCGATTCTCAACAAGATCTAATCGTCCTATGCCATGCTTTCCACCCAATTGATTTAGCGCAGCTAATAATTCATGCGCTTTCATAGCTTTGCCATTAAGACTTATTGGATCACCTTTTTCGAATTTAATCTCGACAGTTTCAGATACATTTGGTGCTTTTTCAGGACTAACAGTCCAGCGCCACATATCTTCTTCGGGTTCCGCACCTGGATTTTCTAAGTGACGCCCCTCATAAGAAATATGTAATAAGTTAGCATCCATGCTATATGGACTACCGCCTTTTTTATGTTTCATTTCAACCGCAATGTTATTTTTTTCAGCATACTGAAGTAATTTTTCTCGGCTCAGTAAATCCCACTCACGCCATGGTGCAATAATTTTAATGTCAGGATTAAGCGCATACGCGCCTAATTCAAAACGAACTTGATCATTACCTTTACCTGTCGCGCCATGAGAAATAGCATCAGCATTAGTTTTTCTAGCTAGCTCTATTAAGCGTTTAGCGATAAGCGGTCTCGCAATTGAGGTACCGAGGAGATATTCGCCCTCATAAATTGTATTCGCTCTAAACATAGGAAATACAAAATCTCGAACAAATTCTTCTTTTAAATCTTCGATAAAGATTTCTTTAACGCCTGCTGCTTTAGCTTTTTCTCTTGCAGGCTCTAATTCATCGCCTTGACCTAAGTCAGCTGTAAAAGTAACGACTTCGCATTGGTAAGTTTCTTGAAGCCATTTCAAAATAACAGACGTGTCTAATCCGCCCGAGTAAGCTAAAACAACTTTTTTAATATCACTCATTTTTCATTTTTCCTAATAATAGGTACTCCATCAATGCTTTCTGAACATGAAGGCGGTTCTCAGCCTCATCCCATACTGCGCTTTGAGGGCCATCAATGACTTCTGCAGTCACCTCTTCGCCTCGATGAGCAGGAAGGCAGTGCATAAACAAAGCATCTGAGGATGCCACTGACATCATTTCTTGGTCTACTTGCCAGTCTGCAAAGTCTTTCAAACGCTCTTCGTTTTCAGATTCAAATCCCATGCTGGT
Source organism: Candidatus Methylopumilus rimovensis (assembly GCF_006364615.1). Lineage (NCBI taxonomy): Bacteria > Pseudomonadati > Pseudomonadota > Betaproteobacteria > Nitrosomonadales > Methylophilaceae > Candidatus Methylopumilus > Candidatus Methylopumilus rimovensis. Next base: position 737,233 of record NZ_CP040986.1, read on the forward strand.
CCATACGTCAGTTGTGACAATATCTGCATCTTTTGCAGCATCCATAGGATCTTCAAATTCTTCAAAATGTTTATCGCCATACAAGCCTGCTCGCTCGACTTCAACTTCATAACCTTTAGGTGTTGAAACATGTACATTAAAATCTAAAACTTCAGCAGCTTGTAACCACGTATTGCATACGTTATTAGAGTCACCAATCCAAGCAATTGTTTTGCCTTGAATAGAACCTTTATGTTCGATGTAGGTAAAAATATCAGCTAGAATTTGGCATGGATGATATTCGTTAGTTAATCCATTAATCACAGGCACTCTTGAATTTTGTGCAAATCGGTCAATGATATCCTGCTCAAATGTTCTAATCATTACAAGGTCACACATTCTTGAAATTACTTGTCCCGCATCTTCAACAGGCTCTCCTCTTCCGAGCTGAGAATCTCTCGTATTTAAATAAATTGCTGAACCGCCAAGCTGTTGAATACCTGCCTCAAAAGATAATCTTGTTCGCGTGCTTGCTTTTTCAAAGATCATCACTAGAGTTCTGTCGACAAGAGGCCAATACTGCTTGTATTCTTTAAATTGTTTTTTAATCCAACTTGCTCTCGCGAAAATATATTCAAACTCATCTCGCTTGAGATCGTTAAATCTTAAAAAATGTTTTGTTTTCATAAAATTAATTCTATTTAAAACTTTACTTTGCTAAAAAATTTTTAATCACTTGAGATAATCTTTCGGCTAATTCTTTTACTTCCATATCATTAATAACAAGAGGTGGTAAAAGTCGAATCACTTTCTCTGCTGTCACATTAATAAGAAGCCCTTCATTTAAAGCTAATTTAGTTAAGTCTCCGCATGGATGATCAAGTTCAATACCTATCATCAAGCCCAAGTTGCGGATCACTTTTACTTGAGGACAATCTTTTAAGTGCTTTGTAAATTCTTCATTAATTAATGCGCCCATTTTTGATGCATGACTACAAAGCTTATCTTCTTCAATAATAGTTAATGTTGCGAAACCTGCTGCGGTCGCCAATGGATTGCCACCAAATGTTGATCCATGCTTGCCCGGTGTAAATACCTTGCTTGCTCTGCCTTTAGCTAAACAGGCGCCAATCGGAACACCCGAACCTAAACCTTTGGCGAGCGTCATGACATCAGGCTGAACAGAGGTATGTTGATGCGCAAACCATTTACCTGTTCTACCAATACCTGACTGAACCTCATCAAACATTAAAAGCCAATCATGCTCATCACAAACTGCTCTTAAGCCTTTGAGGTAGTTTTGAATATTGTTTGGAATATTGATACCGCCCTCACCTTGAATAGGCTCTACAAGAATCGCAACTACATTATTCTTTCTTGACGCAATTTGCTGAATAGCCTCTAAGTCATCGAAAGCTGCTCGAATAAACCCACCTACAAGTGGCTCAAAGCCAGCCTGTGTTTTTCGATTACCAGTAGCAGATAGCGTTGCCATAGTTCGTCCATGGAAAGCTTTTTCCATAACAATAATTTCTGGGGTATCAATGCCTTTTTGATGTCCAAAAAGCCTTGCTAATTTAATTGCTGCTTCATTCGCTTCACATCCTGAATTGCAGAAAAAAACATTGTCCATATAAGAAATGGCTGTTAGTTTTTCTGCTAACCTTTCTTGTTCGGCAATGTGGTATACATTCGATACATGGATGAGTCTTGATATTTGCTCATTAATGGCTTTGATTAATTTAGGATGTGTATGTCCCAATCCGTTCACAGCTACACCAGATAGGGCATCTAAATATTTTTTACCATCTTTAGCCCATAGCCAAATACCTTCACCTTTTTCAAAGGTGACGGGCTGTCTAGCATAGGTATCCATCATTTTTGACATACAATTTTCCGAACTTATAAACACAAACGGAGGCTTAAGCCTCCGTTTATTTCAGCTTAAATTAAATTAAAGACCGATTAATGCGCGGTGAGTCAATCCATTTGCCATAAAGAAAAGCATCGGGAGAGAGAGCATTAAGTTAGTTCTTGATGCTAAGAAAGCTACTCTGCGTGCTTTAGCTTTTTCATCATCTGAAGCTTGAACCATACCTAAAATCTTCTGTTGATTTGGCCAAATTAGTACCCAAACATTAAATAGCATAATCGTACCTAACCAAGAACCGATACCAATACCCTCGTATCCTGTTTGCAAGGTAAATGCACTAATAAAATTTTCTTGTAAGATTGCAGCGCCTGCTAGCCAAGTTGCTACAGCAGCCCATCTAAACCAAAGTAAAGCGCGCGGTGCAACATGCTTTGTAATGCCGCCTGCTGAACCGTCTGCAGCTGCATCTTTTAATGCAGGAATTTGCACTAGGTTAAAGTAATAAAGTAAACCAATCCATGTAATACCAGCCACAATATGAAGCCATCTAGCAAGTCCAGGTATAAATTCCATTATTTAAACTCCTACAAAATAAAGTTTTTAAGAAAAACGTAAAGTACTAGTGTTAGAACCAAGCCTGAAATGATTGTTCCTAAGATTGAATCAAGTGGATTTTTCATCTATAAACTCCTCTAAAAAAATACATAAATATTCTAACACTGAGAGTAGCTCAAATAGCCGATTTAAGCAAGATAGCGGGCTTAAAAGGTAAATTAAGTTTGCAAAAAAACCTATTTAAGGCAAAATTGCCCTAGATTTTAAAAAACATTTCCCAATAGTTAATAATCACGTATGTTGACACTCAAATCGGTTGATTCCCAAGCTAAGATTTTTAGTCAGCTACCTGTTCATAGCTATATCGATCCTCATATTTTCGAAATAGAAAAAAAGGCGATTTTCGATAAATATCCAAAATATTTAGGGCATCGGTTAATGGCACCTCAACACGGTAATTACCAAGTTTTAGATGCACTTAATCAATCAGCGATTCTTGTAAATGACCACGGAAAAATCAATTTATTAAGTAATATTTGTCGTCATAGACAAGCGCTTATGCTTGAAAATAATGGTTCGGCATCAAATATCGTTTGCCCTCTTCACCGTTGGACATATGGCCTTAATGGAGAATTGAAAGGCGCACCCTATTTTAAAGAAACGCCTTGTCTCAATTTAGAATCATTTCCAGTGGAAGAAATCCATGATCTCATTTTCAAACAAACACATAAACAAACCTCATTGAATATCAAAGATGCGATGGAGTTTAAACAATTAAATCATTTATTAAATTTCGAATCTTACAAATTACATAGCATCAAAATTGACCATTACAATTTTAATTGGAAGACATTTATTGAAGTCTATCTTGAAGATTATCATGTCTGGGCTTTTCATCCAGGTCTAAACAATATAGTGAACTGTGACGATTTAACTTGGGAATTTAAATCATTTTCATCTATTCAAAAAGTACCTTTCAGGGAGAAAAATCATTCAGTAAGCTCTCCCATTTATGATCTTTGGAAATCAAAGATTAATGAGCAAAGTGGCGATTCAAAACCTGCATTTGGTGCAATTTGGCTCACTATATATCCTTTTTTTATGATCGAATGGTATCCCAATGTAATTGTCGTTTCTCATCTTATTCCCGATGAGGCAGATCGTTGCAGAAATATTATTGAATTTTATTATCCGGAAGAAACGATTCTTTTTGACCAAGATTATATTGCTGCACAACAAGCGGCTTATAACGAGACAGCGCTAGAAGATAAAGTCATTTGTGAAAAGATGCACGAAGGAAGACGCCTGCTATTTAAAAACAAACAAGAAGATATGGGTCCATATCACGAACCGTTAGAAAATGGATTAAAACATTTTCATCAGTGGTATCAAACAGAAATGTCTAGCTATCTATGACAAACCAAAAAAAAGGTATGCTATGGATGATCATAGCGACCTTCTTTTTTTCGCTCATGGGGTCATTTGTAAAGATTGGTGCTACCCATTTTTCAAGCGTCGAGCTTGTATTCTATCGATCATTCATAAGCCTATTATTTCTTTTTATTTACATCGTTATTAGTCAAGAGGAATTAAAAACACCTCATCTAAGAAAACAAATTGATCGCGGCGTTGTAGGGTTTTTATCTTTGGCTTTTTTCTTTTATGCCATTGCACATCTTAATTTAGGCTCTGCGATGACGCTGAACTATACATCACCTATATTTCTTGGCTTTTTCTTGCCTTTTATCTCACACCAAAAAATAAAAAAATCAATTTTGATGTGTACCATTATTGGTTTTATTGGTGCTTTATTAATTCTTGATCCACACGGAGAATGGCAAAGTTGGTTTGCGGGTTTAGTAGGCTTGATATCAGGTATTGGTGCAGCATTAGCTTACATTCATGTCATACAGCTTAGTAAACTTAATGAACCCGATTGGAGAACTGTCTTTTATTTCACACTTGTATCAACAGTTGGTTCGGGATTATGGATAAGCTTTAACGATTGTCAAAAGTTGGTGTGGGATGATATGTGGATATTAATTCCGCTTGGCTTATCAGCCACCATTGCTCAAATTGCAATGACACGAGCATACAGGCTTGGAAATACTCTTGTGATTGGTGCGTTGTCTTATCTGACAATTGTTTTTTCTGGTGTTATCAGTCTTCTTTATTTTAACGAAACAATGAGAATAGAAGATTTGATAGGGGCAAGCCTCATTATTTTAAGCGGTGCCATTGCTTCAAACATTAGCTTAAAATCAAGGATCAATTAAGCCACAGCGAATAGCAATTAAAGCGATCTCTGCTGAATTATTTGCATTCAATTTTTGCTTAATATTATATAAATGAGTGCCTACAGTTCTAGGACTCAAACATAAAGTATCCGCAATTTCGTTTGTACTTTTACCTTTGGCTAATGCCATAAAGACTTCAAACTCTCGATCGGAGAGAATCTCAACAGGATTCGTTTCACCCGATAATTGTGTAATAGCCATTTGTTGAGCAATATTAGGCTCTAAATAACGCTTTCCTTGGTAAATAGATTTAATTGCCTTGATCAATTCTTCCGCTGCACTTCTTTTTGTTAAATAGCCCATCGCGCCCGCATTTAAGACTCGCTTAGGATGCACTGAATCTTCATGAGCAGATAAAACAAGAATTTTGGTATTTTTATCTTTCGCCATAATGCGATCGATGGCTTCAAGCCCTCCTATACCTGGCATCGTAATATCCATGACAATAATGTCAGGTTTTAATTCTTGAAATAGTTTAACGGCAACTTCGCCGCTTTCAGCCTCTCCTATAACTTTAATATCTGCTTCAGCTTCGATCAGCATTTTAAAGCCCATACGAACTACGGCATGATCGTCGACAAGTAATATCTTAATTTGACTCAATCTTTCATCCTTTTTAAGTGGGCACAGAAATTAAAATCTGTGTGCCTTGATTCTTTTTAGAAATTAATTCAAACGAACCATTCAAAGATTGAATGCGCTCTTGCATACCCAAAATACCAAAATTTTTTGTTTGATCTACTTTTTTAAGGTCCATACCTTGACCATCGTCTCTAAAATTCAATTCCAAAAGACCCTTTTTATTTAAAACCAAATTAATTTCAATTATTTTAGCTTTTGAATGCTTCAATACATTATTCATTGCTTCTTGAATAATTCGATAAATATTTATATTTAAAGTTTCATTTAAGCCATTAAGATCGCCCTTGATTGACAAATGAATTTTTAAATCTTGATATTGTTTTTGCCAGGTGTTTACTGTGTCTTTAAGAGTTTCAGCCAAACCCAAGTTATCAAGCGCACTTGGTCTTAGCTGTTTAATAATGCTATGCATGCCATCGTATATTTGATTAGCTGCGGAGATCACAGAATCTGCATTTTTCTCTATTTCGGGTGATATTTTTTTAGCTTTATTTGATATGTTAGATGCAAATATTTTAATAGCAGATACATACTGCCCTAACTCATCATGAAGCTCTCTTGCCAAACTTCTTCTTTCATCTTCAATATGACTTTGAATTAATTGAGTAAATTTTCTATTTTCTTCAAGTTTTAATTTTGATTCCTCTGCAATTTTCTTTTCACTTATATCTCTCATGCTACAGATATCACCAATAATTTCATTGGTGATGGGATCAATCAGAGGCGAAAATGATATAGCAACATTAACCGCTTCACCATTCTTCTTAATTCTCTGCGACTCTATATTATGAATATTTTTTCCTTTATGAATTAATTGAAAGTTTTTTCTTAATTCATTCTCATGGGCTTTAGATGTGAGTATATAGGCTGATTTTCCTAATATTTCTTTTGAGGAATATCCAAATATTTTTTCAGCAGAAGCATTCCAAAAAGATATTTTAGATTGAAGATCATGAATAAGAATTGCGTCTGCAGTTTGTTGAGCAATTAATGCTAGCCTTTGGTTTTCACGAATTTTAGACTCAAGTGAATCGCCCATGCGATTAAAGTTTGTAGCTATTGTTGCAAATTCAGGTAAATTAAAATTTGGAAGTCTTACTTCAAAATCGCCTTCCCCCATTTTATTAATAGCATTTACCATAGGCGCAAGAGGTCGTAGCCAAAATCCAAGCATCCAATATACTAAAATATTTAACAAAATAAAAAATGTAAGAGTGATCCAAAAAAAGTAACGCATTTTAGACCAAGATTCTTTTATGGCACCAATTGGATTTGTTTTTATAATCAACTTTCCAAATCTTACTGTTCTTGTATCAATGTGCTCTTTAGGTGCCAAGGAATTTGAAAACCATTTGGGTGGTGGCAAATCATCTGCACGATATCTAGAAGGTGGTGATTGATAAAGAAGTTCGCCTTGTAGTGAATATAAATAAATATCGCTACTTCTTACATGACCTAATTCTTCCAAAAATTTCTTTAAGACCTCGTGGGTATAACCCCATTCTGGATTTTGGGCAGAGCTTATGATGACCGTATCTAATAACTGCAGTGTCACTCTATTAGCCGACTCTACCCCCTCTTGAATGGACTCTTTAGACCCTTTCATGATGGTATAACCCATTGAAATAAAAAAGACCAGCAAAAGTACCGTAATCAAAAGATTTAATCTAAGTCTTAAATTCATGATGTCTCGGTGTTAATCATTATATGAAAAGACTTTTACCACACATAAAGCCTTGATCACAAGAGTTAAATAATGAAAATAATTCAAGCACATTTTTTTGCTTTACATAAAATAAATTACTACTAATAATAGATTTACTTTTTTAAATGGGGTTTCAGTTAAAACGTATGGGTATCGAGTCAGTCTTAAGTGAACACAGAACATTTCATCCCGATCAATCGTTTGTTAGCAGAGCCAATGTTTCCGGCATGGTGGCTTATGAAAAATTATGTACTGCTGCAAACAAAAATTATGAGGAATTTTGGGCTAATTTAGCTCGTGAGTTGATTGTCTGGAAAAAACCTTTCACTAAAACACTCAACGATTCGAATGCCCCTTTTTACAAATGGTTTGAAGATGGGGAATTAAATGTTTCATATAACTGTCTTGATAAGCACTTAAGCAGTCAACCAAATAAAATTGCAATTATTTTTGAAGCTGATAATGGTGATATTAATAATGTCACTTATAAAGAGCTTTATGAAAAAGTATGTCAATTTGCAAATGGCCTTAAAACATTCAATCTAAATCTGGGTGATAGGGTTGTTATTTACCTGCCCATGGGTATTGAAGCAGTTGTAGCTATGCTTGCTTGTGCCAGAATTGGATTAACACACTCTGTTGTATTTGGAGGTTTTTCAGCAAAAAGCATTCAAGAGCGCATCAAAGATGCGCAAGCTAAACTTGTTATCACAGCTGATGTTCAATTTCGAGGTGGAAAAATACTTCCTCTCAAAGCTGCAGTAGATGAAGCATTTATTTTAGGCGGTTGTGAGTCAGTTGTTGGTAATGTGGTACTTAAAAAATCAAATGATGCAATCGAATTAAAAAATAAAGAAGTGTGGTGGCACGAACTCATTAAGAATCAATCTAAAGATTGTGATCCGATATATGTGAATGCTGAACATCCTCTTTTTTTACTTTATACCTCGGGTTCGACTGGAACACCTAAGGGCGTTCAACATTCTTCTGCAGGCTATCTACTTCATGCCATGAATACAATGCGATGGACTTTTGACATCAAAGGAGATGATATTTACTGGTGCACGGCTGATGTGGGATGGATAACAGGACATACTTACGTTGCTTATGGGCCTCTTGCTATGGGGGCTACTCAACTTATTTACGAAGGAATTCCCACTTTTCCTCATGGAGGACGGTTCTGGCAGATGATAGAAAAACATCATGTCAGTATTTTTTATACTGCGCCCACGGCGATTAGATCTCTTATTAAAGCTTCAGAATCAAATAAAGAATCTAATCCTGATACTTATGATTTATCGAGCCTTCGTCTTCTAGGTTCTGTAGGAGAGCCTATAAATCCTGAAGCATGGATGTGGTATTACGAAAAAATTGGGCATCATCAATGCCCAATTGTAGATACATTTTGGCAAACAGAAACAGGGGGTCATGTCATAACACCATTGCCGGGTGCCACACCATTAGTACCTGGCTCCTGTACCCTTCCTTTCCCAGGGATTGATGCAGCAATTGTTGATGAGGCAGGACATGAAGTACCATGGGGCACAGGTGGGCTATTGGTAATTAAAAAACCTTGGCCTTCAATGATTCGAACCATCTGGGGAGATCCTGAGCGATATAAAAAAAGCTACTACCCAGAAGAGCTTGGCGGAAAAGTGTATTTAGCGGGTGACGGAGCTATTAGAGACAAAACGACTGGCTACTTCACTATCATGGGTCGTATCGACGATGTATTAAGTGTCTCAGGTCACAGACTTGGTACCATGGAAATTGAATCTTCATTAGTATCAAATCCGCTTGTGGCTGAAGCCGCGGTCGTAGGAAAACCCCATGAAATTAAGGGCGAATCTATCGTAGCTTATGTAGTCCTTAAAGGGAAAAGACCAGAAGGGGATGAAGCCAAAGCGATAGTAAATCAACTCAGAGATTGGGTTGGTAAAGAAATAGGCCCTATTGCCAAACCTGAAGATATTAGATTTGGTGACAATTTACCCAAGACGCGTTCAGGCAAAATTATGCGCAGACTTTTGCGTTCTCTTGCAAAAGGTGAAGAAATTACATCCGACATTTCAACTCTAGATAACCCATCAATTCTTGAGCAACTAAAAAAAACAATTCAATAATTTAAAGTAAAATAGCTTAAGCGGTTTAAGTTTAAGAAAGACCCATGAAGCGAAAATTACTACCTTATATTAAAAAAATTGGTTTTGTACTTGCTGTTACCTATACACTTTTTGTTGCTATCTCAAGTCTTGCATTTCAGTTTTACATCAAGCCCAATTTAAATAACTACAAATCAAAAATTGAAGCCCTTGTATCTCAATCAACTGGGCAAACGATTAAAATAAACTCGCTTGAAGGTCGATGGGATTTTATTAATCCAGAAATTGCTTTACAAGAAGTTTTATTTTATGACAGTCAAAATAAAATTACCCTTACACTTAAAGAAATTAGTATTGACTTCTCGTGGTTAAGTCCATTTTATTTAAAACCAACACTTTCAGAAATCAGATTGCAAGCTCCCAAGCTTCTCATTAAGAGAGACCTTAATAACAAAATTTTCATTGGTGGAATACTTATCGACGGACCTGCTAATAATAAATTAACGAATTGGCTCCTCAATCAAAAAAAGGTGGTAATAAAGCAAGGTGAAATTGATTGGCATGACGAATACAGACAAGCGCCTGCACTCACATTAAAAGATTTAAATTTTAGATATAAAACACCTTTTATTATCGAGCTCATTGGAAAACATGAATTTGCTCTACATTTTAAAATCAGCAATAGCGACAATCAATTTATTAATATTAACGGAAATATTTATGCAAAAAAAATTGAAGATATAAATTCATGGGACTCCGAAGTTAAAATTAAAGCTAGCAATATCAATTTTGCGGCCTATATGCCCTGGATTAATTATCCTATTAAAATTAATGCAGGTACTGGCGACATAAATTTAACTGCGAGCATCACTAATGCTACGATTACAAAAATTAAATCATCAATTCAGCTCACAAGTTTTAAAACTGAATTGAATCAAGCTTACAAAAACGAGCTAAATTTAAAGAATTTTTCTGGAGATATTATATGGCTTTCTAATGAAAAAGATTATCAGCTTGCATTTAAAAATATTTACTTACTAACTAATAATGGCATTAATATCGAAGATGCTGATAGCTCTATTACTATTTCATCTGAAACAAACAAACCTACCGCATTCTCTCTGAAGGTAAATACAATTCAACTTGAGGCAGCCAATGAAATATTACAAACTATTCCATATTTTGATGATGTGAAAAATAAAATTAATGTAATTCAGCCTGCGGGATTATTAACTAATTTAGATCTTAAATGGATGGAGAATAAAAAAACTGAAATAAGTCTCAAAGCTCAGTTTGACAAATTAAGCTTAAAATCTTTTGAGGATGTGCCAGGCTTCGAAAATCTTTCAGGCACTATTCGTCTGTCAAATAAAGACGGTTCTTTGAAACTTAAATCAGCAGATGTTTCGCTTTCATATAATAAATTATTTAGAGAGCAACTTAAATTTAGTGACTTACATGGCGACTTAAAGTGGACAGAAAGTTATTTAATGTTTAAAAATATTAGTTTTAATAATCCATTTATTAATGGTTCAATAAATGGAAGTATTAAATACGATGCTCAAAAAGTAACTTATCTAGACATACAAGCTTCAATTCCTTATATCGATTTTAAACAAGCAAAAACTTATTACCCAAGAACAATTAGCGCAGAAGGCCTTCATTGGCTAGACACTTCTCTTCTTGAAGGAAATCTAGAAAATACATTGGTCGCTATAAAAGGCTCGACAGCCGATTTTCCATTTGTTGATGCGAATAATCGACCCGATCCTAGCAAGGGCAAATTTATTGTTACTACAACCGGAAAAAATACTTTAATTGAATATGGCGCAGGATGGCCTGTAGTCGAAAAATTTGATTTTAATGCCTCAATTAATGCTGGCACTTTTGAGTTGGTAAGTAAGAAAGGTCAAATTTTAGGGAATACAATTAAAGATCTTAAAACGACAATTCCCGCAATAGCAATTGAACACCCCGTGCTTAATATTCAAGGAAATCTCAATAGCCCTACAGGTGAGGCAATTAAATTTATTAATAACAGCCCCATAAAAGAATCAGCTCAACATTTTTTTGATGATGCTGCAGGATCCGGTGAAGGAAAGTTGATGGTAAATGTTGACATTCCCATGGACAATTTAGATGCCATTACCTTTAAAGGTCAATATCAATTTTTAAATAGTACTCTGAGCAATTCATCGATCGGCATTCCTAATATAGAAAAAATTAAAGGTAGTGTCACATTTGATGAACATAATGTTAAAACTGAAAATCTTAACGGTACTATGTTTGGAGGTAATACGAATATTTCCCTTACTGCCGATCCAAGTAAAGCTATTAAGATTAAATTAAATGGTAAATTTACTGATAAAGGTATTGAAGAAAAATTAGGTAAAAGTTTTACAAAATTCAGTGGCTCAGCCGATTGGGAGGGTTTTGTAGAATACAAAAAACCTTTACTAAATATCCAAATTTCGTCAAATTTAAAAGGTATTGAAATGGGTTACCCCGCCCCATTTAATAAAGCAAGAGATAAAGAAGAAAAATTCTATTTTAGTAAAAAACAGAATAACCAAAAAAATGATGAGATTGAATTTAAATTCAGCAATATTGTAAGCGCAAAAATATCGCGCACTGAAAAAAATAATCTGATGACTATTGATAAAGGCTTTATTGCTATTAATTCAGATGTTAGAACAAATCCCCAAAAAGGACTTTATCTCAAAGCTAATCTCCCTTACATCAATCTGGATGATTTTATTAGCGTATATAGCGGAAGTGATAGTCATTATCATTTTAAAATAGATAAAGCAGATATAGCGCTTATGAGTGCTGATCTATTTGACAGAAGATTTAACAATATCAAAATAGGAATAGCGCCAGGTAACGGCAATACAAAATTTAAAATTAACTCAAGCGAAACATCAGGTAATCTTTTGTGGTTTGAAAAAGATAACAGATTAATTGCTCGTTTAAATGGACTCAAACTTCCAAGTGAAATAAAAAAGATTTCCTTATCTCACAATACGAGCACCCAAAATGTGCCTAACCTAGATGTCAAAATTGAAGCGCTTGAGGTAGATGGCAAAAAAATAGGGAAATTAGAACTTATTTCCAATACATCAAAACAACATATTACCTTTCAAAAATTCAAAGTTACAAGCGATACAAGCATTTTTCAGGCAGATGGTGATTGGCTCGACTGGAATAAAAATTCAAAAACAAATATTAATTTTAACTGGAAGATTAATAATCTTGGCAATACTCTCGACTTTTTGGGATACAACCATTTCATTAAAGATGGTGATGCGGAAATTAATGGTCAATTTAAATGGATTGGAAGTCCAATCAATTTTGATAAAACTAAAATTGATGGCTCTTTCACTTTAGATATTCATAAAGGAACAATTTTAAAAGTGGAGCCAGGCGTAGGTCGCCTTTTCGGACTCGTCACTTTGCAAAGTTTACCAAGACGACTTAGTCTAGACTTTAGAGATTTGTTTGGTAGTGGTTTCATATTTGACACAATCAATGCTTCTATAAGAATGAATAATGGCATCATGAAAACAACAAATTTTAGGATGAATGGTCCTGCTGCAGAAGTATTTATGTCAGGTGAAACTAATATCATTAATGAAACACAAGATTTAAATGTCAAGGTAACCCCTCATATTAGTGATAGTTTATCGATTGCAGCATTAGCAGGTGGTCCATTAGCAGGTGCTGTAGCTTTCGTTGCACAAAAAATACTTAAGGATCCTCTCAATAAAGTTCTTACTTCCGAATATCGAATTATTGGCACATGGGAAAAACCAGAAGAAGTTAATAACTCTGCATCTGATAAAATCAAAACAACGATCGATAATACTAAAAACTTATTAAATGATAAAAAATAATAATGGCAATTAAATCTAAAATAAAAACAACGAAAGCAAGGTTGGTAAATAAAGATATTATAAAAATTGCTGGTATACAGATGGCGTCTGGGCCAGACATCAAATCAAATCTTAATGAAGCTGAAAATTTAATTGCTATTGCTACAAACCAAGGCGCTAAACTCATAGCGCTCCCTGAGTATTTTTCCATCATGTCTTCCAAAGATTCTGAGAAATTAAAAGCAAAAGAAAAGCCTGAGCATGGTCTCGTTCAATCTTTTCTATCAAAACAAGCCAAGAAAAACAAAGTCTGGATTATTGGCGGCTCTATTCCTTTAGTATCAAAAGATAAAAATAAAATTAGGAACAGTTGTTTAATTTATGATGACAAAGGTAATTTAATTCACCGCTATGACAAAATTCATCTTTTTGGATTTGATATGGGGGATGAATACTATCGCGAAGATAAATTAATTGAGGCAGGTTCCGATGTTGTAGTTATCGATTCTCCATTTGGAAAAATTGGTATTGCAATTTGTTACGATCTAAGATTTCCAGAGCTCTTCAGAACCATGAAAGATATTGATCTTCTTGTCATTCCATCTGCATTTACAGAAACAACCGGTAAAGCACATTGGGAAATTTTGATTCGTGCAAGAGCGATTGAGAATCAATGTTACGTATTAGCACCTGCTCAAGGAGGCTATCACTTATCAGGACGAGAAACTCACGGAAACTCAATGATCGTCGATCCATGGGGGACTATACTGGATCGTCTCACTAGAGGTTCTGGCGTAATTACTGGGTTCTTAAATAAAGAATACATTAAATCTATTCGGAAATCTTTACCCGCTCTTAAACATCGAACTATTAAATAACATCCCTTATGGAACATAAAATTGCTCATGCAAAAGATTTGCTTCTCGCACAATCTGGTATAGATATAAATGATCTAAATAAAATACTCAATAGCATGATGTCACATGGAGTCGATTACGCAGACCTTTATTTTCAATACACAAAAAATGAATATTGGGGGCTTGAAGAAGGACAAGTTAAATCTGGTAGCTTCTCAATTGATCAAGGTGTAGGTGTTAGGGCTGTTAACAAAGACAAATCTGCTTTTGCATATTCTGATGACATTTCCATTGAAGCACTCTTGTCCTCATCAAATATTGCTAAAGCTATTGCTTCAAAAAATTTAAATCAAAGTCATAAACTTGATCATCCAAGAATCATATCTAATTTATATAGCACTCAAGACCCCCTTTCGGCAGTCCCTGCTGAAACTAAAATTAAAATGCTAGAAAAAATAGAAAATTTTGCTAAAAAAATGGATGAGCGTATTACTAAAGTCACAGCATCGATTGCTGGAGAATATGAAGTAATATTCGTCATTAATCATGAGCAAAAAATTGCTGCAGATATTAGACCCCTCGTAAGATTATCGATTAATGTCATTGCAGAAGCGAATGGAAAAAGAGAGCAAGGTTCTTCCGGTGGCGGTGGTCGTTTTGGTTTTGAATATTTCTCTGATGAAATATTAAAACAATATGCGCATGAAGCAGTTCATCAAGCCACTACAAATCTAAATGCAAAACCTGCGCCCGCTGGGAGCATGACGGTTGTCTTAGGCCCTGGATGGCCAGGCATTCTTTTACATGAAGCTATTGGTCATGGCCTAGAAGGTGATTTCAATCGAAAAGGCAGCTCCGCTTTTAGCAATAAAATTGGCACTCAAGTTGCTGCAAAGGATATTACTGTGGTTGATGATGGTACGATCCAAGATCGAAGAGGCTCACTAAATATCGATGATGAAGGCAATGAAACACAAAGAACAGTGCTTATAGAAAACGGTATTCTGAAAGGATATCTTCAAGACACATTAAATGCGAGACTTATGAATATGCCCACCACTGGAAATGCGAGAAGAGAATCCTATGCGCATCTTCCTATGCCGAGAATGACAAATACTTATATGCTTAATGGCACCAAAACACCTGAAGAAATTATCAAGTCAGTCAAGAAAGGTATATATGCAGTTAACTTTGGTGGTGGCCAAGTTGATATCACAAGCGGTAAGTTTGTATTTTCTGCAGCTGAAGCGTGGATGATTGAAGATGGAAAATTACTTTATCCAGTCAAAGGCGCAACTCTAATAGGCAATGGCCCAGAGGTATTAAAGAAAGTTAGCATGATCGGAAATGATATGTCTTTAGACTCGGGAGTGGGTACCTGTGGCAAAGAAGGTCAAAGTGTTCCGGTAGGTGTAGGTCAGCCCACAATAAAAATTGATGGCTTAGTTGTAGGCGGAACTGCTTAAAATTATAAAACGCGGTTTTTGTATTCTAAAGTGCGTGTATCAATTTCAATTTTATCGCCTGTATTACAGAATAAAGGCACCATTACTTCAAAACCTGTATTAATTTTAGCTGGTTTCATTACTTTGCCTGAAGTGTCTCCTTTTACAGCTGGCTCAGTATAGGTAATTTCTCGCGTCACAGAATTTGGCAACTCCACAGATATCGCTTTACCATTGTAAAATTTAACTTCGCAAGGCATGCCATCTTCTAAGAAATTCAATGCTTCTGACATATTTTCAGCATCAACTTCATATTGATTATATTCATTATCCATAAAGACGTAAGCAGGATCTGAGAAATAAGAATAAGTAACTTCTTTTTTATCTAAGACAATCACTTCAAATTTATCGCTCGCGTTATACACGTTTTCACTAGGGGCTTCAGTGAGAAGATTTTTCATCTTCATCTTCACCACAGCTGAATTTCGACCTGATTTGTTATATTCAGTTTTTAAGATGACCATAGGGTCAGTGCCAACCATAATAACGTTACCAGCGCGAAGTTCTTGAGCGATTTTCATAATATTGATCCTTGGGAATGCTTACCAAATAAAGGGTGGAATTATACTCGAAAATTATGTTTCGTAACAATAATCGACCAAACTCTCTACAAATGAAGCCTCTTTGAAATAATGATGACTTTGCTTTAATACAAAAGCTTCTAAACGAGCTTGTTGCTTAAAAAAATCACGCCATAAAACTTCGTTAAATTTGTTATTCGACCAGTCATCATGCATTTTAATTAAAATTTCAGATAAATCTTGATCGCATGCTTCGCAATAACGCTTTAAAAAAGCCTTAAGTTTAATTAAATGAATATTATTTTCTTGGATATAAGGCTGCCAAATAAAAGGTTTGCCAGCCCAAATTGCTCTTGCCCAGCTATCTTCTCCTCGCACAAAATTAAGATCACATGACCAAAGTAGGTTATCAAAATCATCATGATTTAAAAATGGATAAGGAATGATATGAATAAATTGATAATTATTTTTTAGCTTTAAAAGATCAAATAGATATTGAGGTATAAAAAATTGAGCAGGTTTATTTATGTGATCTATTACATCCAAAAAAACTTCAATTTTTTGTATTGGATAATAAAAGAGTGATATTGAATATAAGTTCGGATCTCCACCTAATGACTGAATAAGCTTTTTGCGTCTAGATTGATCAAAAGCCTCTCGGCGCAAAAACAATCCCTTTTCCCGAATAAGACCCCCTGTTTGATTAGTAAAGCCAGGATAAAAGTAAGTTTTAATAAGCCCCGATTGAGGATCGATAGAAGGTTTTAAATGGAAGTTATCTACCCAGGGTTCGGCTGATAAATATTCAATCGCAATATATTTGGACTTTTTGCGCTTAATAAGCGTTTTATAGCTATGTGGCAAATCTATATTAAAAAGGTTTAATACAAAATCTGGAGGCGGCGGAAGTGATGTTGAATCCTCACTAAAATCACAATGACAAATATTGATTCCATTAATCGTTTGTTTTTGCAGGGAAATATCGATTGAAGGTATCAATCTCTTGGTGGTTACAAGATCGTCAATGAGAAGATGCACCTCAATATTAAAATCAATCTTAAGCTGCTTTGCTATTCGCCAAGCAACACCAATATCCCCAAAAAAATCAATCACCTTACATGTTAAGTGGCACACGATAGGACTTTGATTACTCATGATAAGCTACATCAATAATTCTAAATTTCACTAAACCTCCAGGGGTTTCAACCTTCACTTCATCCTCTAAGTTTTTACCTAAAAGGGCTTTAGCAATGGGTGATACCCAACTAATAAAGCCTTTTTCTGTATCAATTTCATCTTGCCCCACAATGCGATAATGATGCTCCGAATCATCTGATTCATTGAGTAAAGTTACCCATGCGCCAAAAAAAATCTTGTCTTGTTGCTCTTGCGACGAAGGATCAATTACTACCGCTTCATCAATGCGACCGAATAAAAATTTAGCTCTTGTATCAATTTGGCGTAAGCGTTTCTTCCCGTAGATATAATCTCCGTTCTCACTCCGATCGCCATTACTTGCAGCCCATGAAACATCAGCTACAACCTTAGGTCGATCAACTTTAACTAAAAAATCGAGCTCATCTTTTAGGCGCTGATATCCTTGCTTAGTAATGTAATTTTTACGCTCTGTCATATTTTTTAATAATAATTAACGGGGTTAAGTTTACAATAGAAGCATGCATTCTGAGCAAAAGCCTATCTACCTCTGCCGCAATTCAAAAGAAGCTTATAAATTAAGCCAACATTTTGATTCAAAAGAAAAGGTAATAGCGCTTCATGACTTCATCAATAACCTCTTTAAAAAACACCCAAATATCAAGATGTCATATCGGGTTCTTAATGGGATTGAAGAAAAATTGTTATGGGAAAGCAGTATTAAGCAATATAAAAAATCATTTTTTGATTTATCCAATATTGAAAACTTAAGTGAAACCGCAATGCAGGCCAACCGTCTCATTGATCAATTTAATATTGGCGAAAATACTTTAAAAAGTGAAGAGCGTAGTGAAGAACATGCATTTTTTAACGCTTGGCGCCTGCTTTTTAAAAAATACTGTAGCGATAAAAATGTTATCACTTTTAATAATCTTTTAAAGATAAGTGAAGAACATATTAGAAATGGCGATATTTCAATTGAGTACCCTATTTGTTTTGTTAATTTTGAATTAACAACACCTATTGAAGATTCTTTTATTGAAGCATGTAAAACTCAAGTTGATATAGAGCTTTTTAAAGCGCCACAAATAGAGCCTTATATTGAGTCACGTGTTTTTCTTAATGAAGAACATGAAAGCATGCAGATTGTCGAATGGTGCAAAACACAAATAGAAAATAACAAAAAGATATTGATTGTGACGCCGCAACTCGATCAAATTATCGATCGCCTCACAAGCATGCTTGATAAAACATTTCATCCTGAAACATTTACCCCAAGTCTCTCTCAAGAAAAAAGAATTTATCAGTTCTCCTTGAATGCTCCCTTATTTCATTTATCTATGGTTTATTTAAACCTAAAATTAATAGAATTGGCTGCGAGAGGCACCTCTAAGATCAATGAGCTTAAAAACATCCTGAGTCATAGTGGCTGGTCAGATGACAAAGAGTTATGTCATCGCTACAAGCTTATTAACCACCTAGAAAGAAAACGAAGGGGCAATCTATCAGTTAAAGATCTCATTGAGATGTCTGAGTTAATTGAAGGATTAAATAATGAAATACCCTTCCTAAAAATACATTTAAATCACATACATGCCTCACATCATGAATGGCGAACAAAAAGAAGTCCTTCCGGATGGATTAAAACATTTGAGGAGTATTTAAAGAATATTCAATCTAGTTTATTAGCTCCAAAAGATTCCTTTGAAGAAAGTATTTATGAGGCATGGAACAAAACTAACGAAACGATATCTTCATTAGATAATCTGATGGGTGAAATATCCATCCAAGAGATGCTAGATATTTTTCAGTATTACCTTAAAAAAACCACTCACCAACACAAACATCAAGGCAATTTTAAAATTGATATTTTAGGTTTTCATGAAACTACTTATGAAAATTATGACGCTACGTGGATTATGAATTTAAATGAACATCATTGGCCTACGCCTCATCAGTACAATCCATTTATACCTATAAAAATTCAGCATGATAGGCATATCAACACCCATGAAAAACGTCATTTAAATGCCTCAAAGATTTTAGATAAATTTACCCATACATCACCTTTTGTAACACTTTCGTATGCCAAAAAAATGGGTGAAGAAGAGATATTTCCATCACCAACATTATATGACTTTATATCTTCGAAATTACTTGAAGATATCAATTTTAAATTTAAAAAAGATGAATTTAATCATGAATTTATAGAATATATTGAAGACAGTACTTCAAGTAATATTGAAGTGCAGCAGACGGTTAAATCGGGCATAAAATTACTTGAAGCACAATCCATATGCCCTGCTTGGGCATTTTATGAGTTTAGACTTGGCGCCAGAAAAATAGAAGAAGAAGATGAGGAAAATTTAACTACTAGATTACGCGGGAATCTCTTTCATAAAACCCTAGAACAATTCTGGACGGAAAATAAATCAGCCTCTCTAGTAAGCGCTTTAAATGAAAAAGAGCTGTCAAAAAAAATACAGGTGATTGCACATAAAAATATATCTATAGAAAAGAAAAAATACCCCAGAATCTTACCTGAATTTTTTAATATCGAAGAAATACGCTTAATAAGCTACCTTGAAAAATGGATTCAACATGAATTAAAAAGAGGGGATTTTGAAGTTAAAGAGACGGAAAAAAATATACCTATTCATTTAGGTTGCCTTAACTTTAATATCAAAATTGATCGTATCGATGAAGTGAATCAAAACAACATTGTGATTGATTACAAATCCGGTGCAACAAAGACTCTAAACGAATGGTTTTTAAATGCGTATGGTGAGCTCCAGATGCCCTTTTATGCCCTCTTTGCCTCAAATACACCTATTGATGCCATTGCGATTGGTATTATTAATTCACCAAAACCTCAATGGATTGGTATCGGTCGAGATAGAGGTCTGCTTCAAGGCATCAAAGATGCTACTGCTATCGAATACCAATCTTGGGATGATTTAATCGGATTCTGGAAATACCGTATTGATGAGGCTAGTAAAAGTTACGAATCAGGCAACGCAGCTATCAAATTTACGCGCGAAAAAGACATGGCTTATTGTCAGGTTAAGCCGATCTTAAGGCTTCCTGAACGAATACTTCAATTTGAGCAAACGAAGCAATGAGTGACATCCAATTAAGACAAAGAGCTCTTGATTTACGCTCATTTATTGTTGAAGCTCCGGCAGGTTCTGGTAAAACAAGGTTACTCACGGATCGGTATTTAAAACTTCTCACTATTGTTGATGTGCCCGAAGAAATTGTAGCCATTACCTTCACAAAGAAAGCGGCTTCAGAGATGAAGTCTAAAATCCTAGAGCGCATTAAAAAAGGCGACAGTCCTTTTGCCCACACAATTCTAAAGCGCTCAAAAGAAAAAGGCTGGGGCATTGAGTACGATCTATCGCGACTTAAAGTGATGACTATTGATAAATTCTGTCATAACGTAGTCAGTCAAATTCCTGTATTAAGCAAAATGGGTGATAAACCCAATATCACTGATACTCCTGAAAAGTTTTACGAAGAATCTGTTAAACAAACATTACAGAATAAAGAGAGCATGGAAGACATTAAAATTGTCTTTGCTCATTATGATAATGAATATGAAAAAATTAATCGTCGTTTAATCGCGATGATGTCAATTAGAGATCAGTGGAAATCTAGATGCCATGCTCTTACTCAAAAATCAAATGGAAAAATTGTCGAAGAAAGCAATGCGTACCTTGAACATTTAATTAAACCTATTTATCGAAAAATTAAAGATTTACTAAATCATGATCAGCTAAATGATCTTATGCAGGTGCTTCATTACCTTGAAAATATAAAGCTTAGAGGAGATATAAAGCTAGGAAACAAAAATAGCTTTAATTTTGATGCAGAAGAAATCCCTTTATGGCAAACAATCACACAAATATTATATACAGATAAAAGTACTAGACGAGTTTCAATTACAGCCCGAGAAGGATTCAAAAATGATGAAGAAGGTGAAATTTATAAGGCTAAATGTCTCAATCTACCTAATATAGATTGCTTAATAGCCATTAAAGATATGCCAGAGCCTCTAAATGAATCGTATGTCATAAAACTTAAATCTATTGCGAACCTTCTTCTTCAATGTGAAAAAAGACTAAGGCAGCTATTTAGGCAGAGTAATACAGTTGATTTTATTGAGATTATAGAAATAGCAAATGAAGCTCTTGGTAAAAATGATGCAGCAAGCGATCTCTTATTATCTCTAGATTATAAAATTTCACATTTACTTATTGATGAATTTCAAGATACGAGCAGAAGTCACTTTAATTTTTTAAAGAAAATAGTTGATGGCTGGGCATCTGAAGCGCAGAAAACCATTTTTTGTGTGGGTGATCCTATGCAATCCATCTATAAATTCAGAGAGGCTGATGTTAGCATTTTTATTGAAGCTAAAAAATATGGCTTCAATACAATTCCTTTAGAAACCATTCGGCTTCAAGATAATTGGCGATCTTCCTCCCTTATCGTGAATGAAGTAAATCAGATATTTGAAAAAATACTACCAAAAGAAGACTCAATTTCACAAGGCACTGTAAGTTACAAGCCTTTTTTCTCAGCAAAAAAAGAAAGTGATACCAGTGCAAGTGAATTCAAATTTCATGCATTAACATTTGATGAAGGTACTGATATTGATACCGAGGAAGCAAAGTATGTATGTAATTTAATTGATACATTTCCTGAGAATGAAAAAATTGCCATTCTCACAAGATCAAGAAGTCACCTTTCAGAATTAATTAATTACATTCGCAAATTTAAACCTGCCTTAAAATTTAATGCCGTAGAAATTGATGCATTAGATCAACATCAATCAATTCAGGATATTCTTTCTTTAAGCTACGCTATGCTTGATTTAAGCGACAGAATTCATTGGCTTGCAATTCTCAGGGCTCCATGGTGTGGGATTACACTTAATGATTTAGTTGTACTTTTTCAAGATGATCATTCATCTACTGTGTGGGAAATTATTCATAATACAAACAAAATGAATAATATTTCTGCTGATGGAAAAAAAAGGATCAACCGACTAATCGACATTCTAGATGATGCATTTGAGCATCAAAATAAGACTCACATTAGAAGACTTATAGAATCAGTTTGGATAAATTTAGGTGGAGAGAAATGCCTTCATCACCCAAATGATATCGTAGACATCAATAAGTTTTTCGATATTTTGCAAACATCGAGTACACCTATAGCTATTGATTTTGAATTAGTCGAATATCAAATTACAAAAACATACTTATCAGACATTCCATCAGCCGAAGAGCGTATACAATTTTTCACGATTCATAAAGCTAAAGGCCTTGAATTCGATACAGTAATTATTCCATCTTTAAATTCAACTACACGCTCAACAGACAAAAAAATGATTGTATCTGATAATTTTATCAAAAATAATCTTATGTGCCATATCACAGCATTTAGCGAACCAGATAACAAATTACCTCACTTACATAATCTTATTTATAACATTGAAAAAAATAAGGAAGAAAATGAATTAAAAAGATTACTTTATGTTGCTATGACAAGAGCAAAAATGAAACTTCACCTTGTAGGTTCTATAGTATTTAAAGATGAAATGAAGGCTGCTTCAAATTCATTTTTAGGTATGCTTTGGGATATCTACGGCAGGAATTTTCAAGAAGCAAAACCTATAACAAACATTAAAATAGAAACACCAAATAGTAAAATTGAAGACTTTGTACCCAAACTTATGCGATTGAAAATTTAGATTGAAATTTTTTTCAAAAAATCTTTAATGAATTTAACTCTTTCTAAAATATCAATAATCGTGACACCTATTTTAATTTTATCCGGGCCATTCATGCGACACCGCTTATCCTCACTCAGAAGTTTAATAAGCTTTAGTGGGTCCATTTTACTGTCGCTTGCAAAGGTAATTTGAATTGAAGTGTCACTAGCATCTATTTTTTTAATGTCGAGATGTTGAATAAAAATTCTTAAATCATGAAAAGAAATAAGTGATTGCGTTTGCTCAGGCATGACACCAAAACGATCTATCAGCTCCTCTTTCATTTCCATTAACCCCTCATGATCATTGAGTCCTGATAATCGTTTATAAAGCACAAGTCTTTCATTGATATCACCACAATAACTATTTGTAATAATAGCTGGTGTATGCAGGTTAATTTCGGTATTTTTTTGGAGTGGATTATCGAGACTTAATTTTTTGCCTAGCTTGAGTTGCTTAACAGCATAGTTCAACATGTCGACATAAAGATTGAATCCAATTTCGTGCATTTGGCCGCTTTGATTATCCCCTAGAAGCTCTCCGGCGCCACGAATTTCCAAATCATGAATGGCAAGATAATATCCAGCCCCTAAATCCTCTAAAAGTTGAATAGCTTCTAATCGTTTTTGAGCATGGCCACTAATTTTTCTGTCGGGATCAACAAGTAAATAAGCGTATGCTTGATGATGAGATCTTCCTACCCTACCCCTCAGTTGATGAAGTTGCGCTAATCCAAACATGTCTGCGCGATTCATAATAATTGTATTCGCTGAAGGAATATCTATGCCCGTTTCAATAATTGTTGTGCAAAGCAAAATATTAGCTTTTTGTTGATAAAAATCATGCATAACTCTTTCAAGTTCCCGCTCTCGCATTTGTCCATGAGCAATTTCAATTCTTGCTTCAGGTATTAATTTTTCTAATTTTTCTTTCATTGAAAGAATAGTGTCAACATCGTTATGCAAGAAATAAACTTGGCCGCCTCGATTAAATTCCCTTAAAACTGCTTCGCGAATAATGCCTTCCGAATAATTATTTACGAATGTTTTAATTGATAAGCGTTTCTGAGGGGGTGTGGAAATTATGGAAAATTCTCTTAAGCCTTCCATAGCCATAGATAGTGTTCGAGGAATAGGTGTTGCCGTAAGAGTTAAGACATCAACTTCCGCACGCATTGCCTTAAGTAATTCTTTTTGGCGCACCCCGAAACGGTGCTCTTCATCAATAATAATCAAACCTAAATTTTTAAATTTAATGTCATTTTGAATAAGCCTATGTGTACCAATGATGATATCAATTTCACCATTTGCTAATTTTATAAGTGACTCAGCTTGTTCCTTTTTAGATTTAAAACGAGAAATTTCAGCAATCTTGATGGGGGAATCTGAAAAACGATCCATAAAATTATTGTAGTGCTGCTCAGCAAGAAGTGTTGTAGGTACTAATATTGCGACTTGTTTACCATCGTTCGCTGCAATAAAGGCAGCTCTTAATGCCACCTCTGTTTTACCGAATCCTACATCACCACATATAAGACGATCCATAGGCTTTTGAGATTCCATATCATTGATGACTGCATTGATTGCTGTTAATTGATCTTCAGTTTCTTCAAACGGGAATCCATCTGTGAATCTTTCATAGTCTTGTAAGTTAATCTTAAAGGCATAGCCTTTCTTAATAGATCTTTGAGAATAAATATTTAGAAGATCAGCTGCAGTATCATGAATCTGTTTTAAAGCTTTCTTCTTTGCTTTATCCCATTGATCAGAACCTAACTTATGAAGTGGCGCGGTTTCTGCTGGCCCTCCAGAATAGCGGGAGATAAGATCTAAATTAGATACAGGAACGTAAAGTTTATCGTCACCAAAATACTCTAGAAGTAAAAATTCACTTTCACCTTCACCGAAATCTAAATTAAATAATCCCCTAAATCGTCCGACACCATATTGTTCATGAACAATCGGATCACCATCTTTTAGCTCTGATAAGTCACGCACCATTGCATCACTTGAAAAATTCTTATCGCGTTGACGCCTTTTTGATTGCCGAACAGTATTCACATAAAGCTCAGACTCTGTAATTACAATATGCTCTGATGAAATATAGCCTTGATGAACTGGGCTTACTGTTAATACAACTTGATCATTCATATTTAAAGATTCTGACCAATCATCTGCAGATTTAAACTTGATACCACCTACTTTTAAAAGCTCAGAAACGGTTTCTCGGCGACCTAAGCTATCAGCTAAAATAAAAATTCTTTTGGAGTTTTCGGAGATAAATTTATCAAGCTTTGCTAAAGGCTGAATATTTTTTCGATCAATTGATACATCTGGAATTTTCTCAAATATTTCTGGCCTTTTTAAATCGAATTTTTTATATGCATTAATAGATTTGAAAAATTGATCTGATTTAAGTAAAAGATCTTTAGGTTCTAATATTGGACGTTCGGCATCATAAGCAAATAATCGAAAGCGTTTCTCAGTTTCTTGCCAAAAATGATTACATGCATGATCAAGGTTACCGTGCTTATAAATAATAGTGTTATCCGAGAAATAGCTAAAAATATCACTCATCTCATCGAAAAATAAGGGCATATACCATTCAATACCGCCTATAGGAATCCCTTTACTAATGTCTTTATAGATCGAAGAGCGAGATGGATCTCCTTCAAAGCGTTCTCGATAATTTTGTCTAAATGTACTGATTGATTTTTCATCCATCGGACATTCTCGCGCAGGAAGTAATTTAATTTCATTTACAGGATAAAGTGTTCTTTGTGAATCAACATCGAATGTTCGAATAGAATCAATCTCATCATCAAAAAAATCTAAACGATATGGAACTATGCTTCCCATGGGAAATAAATCAATTAAACTGCCTCTCACTGAAAACTCGCCTGGAGCCATTACGCGAACGACATTCATATAACCATTTAGTGTTAGTTGATTTTTAAAAGCCTCAATATCTACTTTTTGCCCTTTGGCAAAATGAAAGCTAAATTGCTGAATATAACTCTTGGGTGGCAATAAATGTAGCGCAGTTGTTACAGGGATAATAACCACATCAAAACTTTTCTGAGTAACTTGGTAGAGTGTAAGGAGTCTCTCGGATATTAGATCAGGGTGAGGAGAAAAGTGATCATAAGGGAGCGTTTCCCAATCAGGCAAAAGATTAATTTTTAAATTTGGACTAAACCAAAGCATTTCTTCCATGAGACGTCTTGCTTCGAATGCAGTCTCAGTAAAAATAGCTAGATATTTTTTATTCTTAATAATTTCATCTTGAATATATCGAGCTAAAGAATAACTATCCGAGCCATCAATATTTACGATTGATAATGATTCTTTATTTTGATTATTTGCTTCTATTGACATATATTGCATGTATAAATGATTACCAATATTATAAGCTTTAAAGGCTGCATTCATTGAGAGGGAATATCATGAACGATAAAGAATTAGTCGCACATCAAGCTTTACAATATGTTAGTGAAAATATGATTGTGGGCTTAGGTACCGGCTCTACTGCTAACTTCTTTATCGACGCTTTAGCTAAACGAAATAAAGAAGAAAAATTAAATGTAAGAGCGGTCTCAAGCTCTGTTGTAAGTATGATTAAAGCGAAAGAAGCTGGTTTACCTCTCTTATCAATAGATCAAATAAAAGAAATTGATCTTTATATTGATGGCGCAGATGAAATTACACCTGACCTTACTTTACTTAAAGGGCGTGGTTATGATCTCGTTCGAGAAAAGCTACTTGCACGTGCAGCCAGAAAATTTATCGTTATTGCGGATGAATCTAAAATCGTTAAAAATATTGGAGATAATTTCCCCGTCCCTTCAGAAGTTCATCCATTCGCCTGGGAACTTGTAAAAAATGTCTTGATGAAAAAAGGTACAGGGGATATTAGAATCAATGCAGCAAAAGATGGTTATGCCATAACTTCATGTGGAAATTTTGTGCTTGATTTTAATTTTGCTGAAAAGAGTAGTGAAAACTTAAATAACTTACTTTCACTAACACCTGGCATTGTAGAACATGGTATTTTTTACAATTTGGCTCATGGCGCTCTAATTAGCCACAATGGAAATGTTCGTGAAATTTGGAGAAGCTAGATCTTTTCAATACCGCCCATATAAGGAATCAATACTTTGGGTATCGTAATACTGCCATCTTCGTTCTGATAGTTTTCAATAACTGCAACCAAGGTTCTACCTACAGCCAATCCAGAACCATTTAATGTATGAAGAAATAAATTCTTTCCATCTTCACTTTTAAATCTAGCTTTTAATCGCCTAGCTTGGAAAGCTTCACAATTTGAAACAGATGAAATTTCACGATATGTATTTTGTGATGGAAGCCAAACTTCCAAATCAAAAGTTTTTGCTGCGCCAAAGCCCATATCACCTGTACATAATGACAACAATCGATATGGAAGCTCTAATGAAGTCAAGATAAACTCAGCATGCGAAACCATCTCTTCTAATGCTTCGTAACTTTTATCAGGATGCACAATCTGAACCATTTCAACTTTATCAAATTGATGCTGCCTAATCATACCGCGTGTGTCTTTTCCATATGATCCGGCTTCTGACCTAAAGCATGGCGTATGTGCGGTTAATTTAATAGGAAGATCAGACTGTTTAACAACTTCATCTCGAACAAAATTTGTTAGCGTCACTTCAGAAGTTGGAATTAAATATAATTTACTTTCATTGTGTGAAAGGCTAAAAAGATCAGCTTCGAACTTAGGGAGCTGTCCTGTGCCTATTAGTGTCTCGCTATTCACTAAATAAGGCGTATAACATTCTTTATATCCGTGTTTCTCTGTTTGAGTGTCAAGCATGTATTGCGCAATAGCGCGATGCAGCCTTGCAAGCTTACCTTCCATTACTACAAAACGAGCCCCAGAAAGCTTTGCACCTAAATCAAAATTAAGTCCATGATTTGCACCCACATCAACATGGTCTTTAACTTTAAAAGTAAATTTTCTAGGCTCACCTACCGTCTTAACTATTTTGTTATCGGCTTCAGACTTACCTAGAGGGGTAGATTCGTGCGGAATATTAGGAAGATTCAGCATAAACTGATTAATTTTTTCTTGTAGCTCAGCCAATTCTGACTCACCTGCTTTTAAATCATCAGAAATAGCATTGACGCTTTTCATAAGTAAATCAGTATTCTCATTCTTAGATTTCGCAATGCCTATTTCTTTTGAAATAGAGTTTCTTTTTTCTTGAAAATCTTGCGTCTTTACTTGCAGTTCTTTTCTTACATTTTCCAATGACTGAAAAGTGCTTAAATCAAGATCAAAGCCTCGACTTGAAAGCTTTTGTTTAACAAATTCAATATCATTTCTTAATAACTGAATATCTATCATAAATACCCTATTTCTTTTGCTTGTCCTGAGATTTTAAATAATTCATTTTTTCAAGAATTTTACTCTCTAATCCTCGAGTTGTAGGCTTATAAAATTCAATAGGCTCTAAATTATCTGGAAAATATTTTTCACCTGACGCATACGCATCGGGTTCATTATGGGCATATCGATAATTTTTACCGTAATCTAATTCTTTCATAAGCTTAGTTGGAGCATTTCGAAGATGTACAGGCACATCGCTATTATCACCATCACCTACAAACGCTTTCACTTCATTAAAGGCCATATAGGCTGCATTACTTTTAGCCGCAATAGATAAGTAAATCACCGCATTTGAAAGCGCTAACTCACCCTCAGGCGAACCTAAACGCTCATAAATTTGATAGGCCTCTAAAGCCATGGTTTGTGCCTTCGGATCAGCTAACCCTATATCCTCAATTGCAATACGAACAATTCTTCTTGCCAAATAAAGTGGATCAGCTCCCCCATCCAGCATACGATGGAGCCAATACAGAGCTGCATTCGGATCAGAGCCTCTCACAGATTTATGAAGCGCTGAGATTTGATCGTAAAATTGATCTCCGCCTTTATCAAAGCGTCTTACTTTGCTCGTAATCGTTTTCTTTAAAAAATCTTGATCAATTTTATTTACTTTTAAAGATGTGGCTGTATTAAAAAGTAATTCTAAGAAATTAAGCAAACGTCTAGCATCGCCATTGATATGACCAATAATTTCTTGTCTAGCTTCTTCATCTACTTCAATATCTGGCGCAATATAATTTTTTGCTTTTTCATAGATCAAAAGAAGATCTTCTTGATCCAGCATTTTTAAAACGTAGACTTGGGATCGACTTAATAAAGCAGAGTTAACTTCAAAAGATGGATTTTCAGTTGTCGCTCCAATAAAAGTAATGAGCCCTGATTCGACATGCGGCAAAAATGCATCTTGTTGACTTTTATTAAATCGATGAACTTCATCTACAAATAGAATTGTCTTCTTATTATATTGTTGTAAATTAAGCTGTGCTTTATCTATAGCCTCTCGAATGTCTTTAACGCCAGACAATACTGCGGACACAGATATAAACTCAGCATCAATGGAATTGGCAATCACACGTGCAATCGTTGTTTTTCCAACTCCTGGCGGCCCCCAAAGAATCATGGACGGTAGATTTCCTGATTCTATTGCGACGCGTAATGATTTACCTTCACCTAAAATATGTTTTTGTCCTGCAATTTCACTGACAGATTTAGGCCTTAAATACTCAGCGAGAGGCAATT
Organism: Candidatus Methylopumilus rimovensis; assembly: GCF_006364615.1. Lineage (NCBI taxonomy): Bacteria > Pseudomonadati > Pseudomonadota > Betaproteobacteria > Nitrosomonadales > Methylophilaceae > Candidatus Methylopumilus > Candidatus Methylopumilus rimovensis. The sequence goes on from NZ_CP040986.1 coordinate 766,744, forward strand.
GGGATTGATTAGGTTCAAACATTTGGTTCATAAGCGCTATTTACCTGAAGTCTCTTCTTGAATAAGCCATTTACCATCTATTTTTTTGACTAAAAGGGATTTATTAGAGTCTTCAGTTAATTTATCAGAAGTATATTTCTGTTTAAATTGTATGCGGGCCAGATTTTCATTTTTCATAGTCACTTTTATATCTTCAATTTCAACAAGAATTTTTCCTTGTGATGAGATTTTTTGTTTTCTTGAAGCTTGCCATAAAGCTAACGCATCACCGTTGGGTGTTTTAAAATCTTCGGCATACTTACTTAAGTAAACCCCAATGTCTTTGGCTGACCAAGCACTTACCCAACTATTCGCAAATGCAATCAGCTCTGAATCTTTATTATTAGTAGGTTTTGTAGATGATGAATTATTAGAGGCTACGCCATTTTGTACAACATCGACACCAGTTGGCAGTTTAAATAAAAAATCATTGTCCACTAGGCTCACATTGTATTTTGCATTTTTAAAACTAATCGTTGTGGTATGTTCAAATGCATCAACAATTTTCATCACTGATAATTTATTTTCAGTTAATCCAAGTATGACTTTGCTAAAACCAGCCCCCTCTTCTTTAGGAACTGCTTCGACCCATTTAATATTTTGGTTCATTTCATTAGCGACCTGGTCTTCTATATTTCTGAGAGTAAAATATTTTTCAATATTTTTGCCTGCAATAATGAGAAGTGGTGTTGATCCAGCAACTTTAGCTATAGGATTAATAGAAACTTGTCTTAGATCCTGATCGTACATAAAGAGTCGATCGCCATCACTGATAATTTGATTTTGATAAGGCTTTAAATAATCCCACCTAAATTTATTAGGTCTTTTAAATAACATAACGCCTTCTACGTCCTGAAGTTTTAAGCCTTTCTTATCCAAAACAACCTGACTAAATTCAGAAGACATACTTGAAACGTTATTCACAAAAGCATTTAAATCTGAAATGCCGTCTGCAAGAACATTGAATGAGAAAATTAAAAAAGCAAAAAAGATTTTATTCATTTTGATTGGGAGCTAGGATGTCTCTATTGCCATTACTTTGCATAGCGGAAACGAGCCCAGCTCTTTCCATATCTTCAATAATTCTTGCGGCACGGTTATAACCAATGCGGAGATGTCTTTGCACTGAAGAGATGGATGGTTTTCTAGTTCGTAATACTAACTCCACAGCTTCATCATAAAGCGGGTCTTTCTCGCCAGAGAAATTAGAAGAAGAGTCGCCGTAATCACCGCTCTCTGAAGTTTCGTTAGTTAAAATACCTTCAATGTAATTAGGTTCGCCATGCGACTTAAGATAACTCACTACTTTATGAACTTCTTGGTCAGACACAAATGCACCATGAATTCTTTGAGGATAGCCTGAGCCTGCTGGCTGATATAACATATCCCCTTGCCCAAGGAGTGTTTCAGCGCCCATTTGATCTAAAATTGTTCGAGAATCGATTTTGCTAGAGACTTGGAATGCAATTCTTGCAGGAATGTTAGCTTTAATAAGCCCTGTAATGACATCAACGGAAGGTCTTTGTGTTGCTAATACTAGATGAATGCCAGAAGCTCTCGCTTTTTGAGCAAGTCTTGCAATAAGCTCTTCAATTTTTTTACCTACCACCATCATTAGATCAGCAAGTTCGTCAATCACAATGACAATAAGCGGCATTTCAGATAAAGGTTCAGTATTTTCTGGATTCACAGGATCCGCAATTGGGGAGCCATCTTTAATACTGTCTTTAATTTTTTGGTTGTATCCAGCTAAATTTCTAACGCCCAACATCGACATCAGCTTATAACGTCTTTCCATTTCAGCTACACACCAATTTAATGCATTAGCAGCTTGGCGCATATCAGTAACAACTGGTGCTAATAAATGAGGAATGCCCTCATATACTGATAACTCGAGCATTTTAGGATCGATGAAAATCATCCTAACTTTTTCAGAATTAGCTTTATAAAGCAAACTTAAGATTAATGCATTGATTGCCACTGATTTACCTGAGCCTGTGGTACCCGCAATTAATACATGTGGCATTTTCGACAAATCAGCAACCTCGGGTCGGCCTGAAATATCTTTTCCCAAAGCAATCGTGAGTGAAGCGCTCGTATCTGCAAAGATTTGAGAGCTCATAATTTCAGACAAATAAACAATCTGTCTCTTAGGATTAGGTATTTCTAATCCCATGCATGTTTTACCAGGAATCGTTTCAACCACACGAACGCTCACAACAGAAAGTGCGCGTGCCAAATCTTTTGATAAGTTGGTCACCTGACTACCTTTAACACCTGGCGCTGGCTCAAACTCATAACGTGTAATTACAGGGCCTGGCTGAGCAGATATTACCTTCGCTTCAATACCAAAGTCCATTAATTTTTTTTCAATAAGTCGAGATATAAACTCGATTGTTTCTGGCGATTGAGGTTCAACCTGATGCGAGGGTTGATCTAAAAGATGAAGTGGCGGTAATAAATTATCACTAAAATTAAATAGTGGAATTTGTTTTTCTTTTTGAACTCGCTCACTTTTTTTAATTTCAACTTCTGGAGATTCAATGTTAAGTGGCGATCTATTTTCAGATTTTCTTCGCTCACTCTCAAGCAGCTCCAATCTTTGCTTCTCGATAATTCTTCCGTGTTTGCGGTCTTGCCAATCTCTATATCTAAATTGTGCTCTTTGAAATAAAGCAAAAGTAAAGTGGCCAAAATGCTCTGAAATTTTAAGCCATGACCATCCTGTAAATAGACTAAAACCGATCGCAATCGATGTAATGAGAAAAATACTTGAGCCTAAATAACCTAAAGATGCACGCAACGCATGATCAAATAATTTTCCGAGCAATCCCCCTTGGCTTAATGGAAATTGAGCCGGCAGATCAACAAGATGGCCAGCCTCAAATGCAGCTGAACTAGAGATGAGAAGAAAGAAACCAAAATAATTAAAAAGTAAAAAAGAGCGATAGCCTTTTAACTCTTTATTGTATTGCGGGTAAAGAAGCCAAATACTAAAGAAACACAAAAAGCTTAACCACCAACTTGATAAGCCGAAAATATAGAGTAGCAAATCCGACAAATAAGAGCCAATAATACCACCGGCATTATGAATTGAATTTGCACCGCTGACACTATGAGACCATGAAGGATCTTGGTTAGAGTACGTCGCAAGTGTGATGGTTAAATAAAAGCCTAAAAAAATTAAACTTAACCACCAAGCTTCGCGTGTTAGCTTATTTTTAATCCCACTCAGCTTGTTATCTTGTGGAGTTTGGCTAGCTTTTGTAGATTCTGATTTTTTTTTAAAAAACAAGGTTGTAAATACTCGGAATGTTTCATCAATTATATCAGTTTGAGGTGCCAAAAAATGATGAAAAAAGCCACAAAAAAGGCCTGTTCTAACAAAAATAGGTTTGCTTAATCAAGCGATGAAAACTAAAATTGATCGTTTGTAACTTCATACTCTTTTCAGGAATTTTTTATGGCAAAACATGCCCAACTTATCATCTTAGGCTCTGGCCCCGCTGGCTATTCCGCTGCAGTTTATGCAGCTCGAGCAAACCTTAATCCTGTCCTGATTACAGGTATTGCTCAAGGTGGTCAATTAATGACTACAACAGATGTTGATAATTGGCCTGCGGATCCTGACGGTGTCATGGGCCCTGAACTGATGGAACGTTTTGAAAAACATGCTAAACGCTTCAATACCGAAATTGTATTTGACCATATTCATACAACACACCTCAAAGAAAAGCCCATTCGACTCGTAGGCGATTCATCCGAATACACTTGTGACGCTCTCATTATTGCCACAGGTGCTTCAGCAAAATATCTTGGATTAGATAGTGAAACAGCATTTTTAGGTAAAGGAGTTTCTGCATGCGCAACATGCGATGGATTCTTTTATAAAAATCAAGAAGTAGCTGTTGTCGGTGGCGGTAATACAGCGATTGAAGAAGCGCTTTATTTGTCTAATATTGCAAATAAAGTAACTTTAATTCATAGACGCGATAAATTTAAAGCTGAAGCGATTCAGATGGACAAAATACACGATCGCGTAAAAGAGGGAAAAATCGTCCTTGAAACATTTAAAGTCCTCGAGGAAGTATTAGGTGATGCTTCAGGTGTCACAGGCATCAAAATCAAAGATGTAAATACAAATGAAAGTAAAACCATAGCACTCAAAGGTATTTTTATTGCTATTGGTCATCAACCGAATACTTCAATTTTCGAAGGCCAATTAAATATGGAAAATGGTTATATAGTTACCAATGCAGGTCGCGAAGGTAATTTTACAGCTACCTCAATCCCTGGCGTGTTTGCAGCGGGTGATGTGCAAGATCATATATATCGTCAAGCAGTTACAAGCGCTGGTACGGGCTGTATGGCAGCTCTCGATGCAGAAAGATTTTTAACAAAATAATGTCATGGCAGCAAATGATGAAGACGAAATTGATTTATTCAGAGAAGCCATCAAAGGGGCAAATCCATTAAGAATCAGTCCCAAGAAAAAAGAGCATAAAGCCCCTCAAAAAAAACCCAAGCCGGTACCTCTTAACCTTATAAGAGACGAAAAACAAGCGCTCATTGATTCCATCAGCGATCACTATGAACCGCTTCATGATATTGAGAATGGAGAAGAACTTTTTTATATTAGAGAAGGCCATTCCCCTGATATTTTAAAAAAACTAAGAAAAGGATTTTGGGTTGTACAAAAATCTATTGATCTCCATGGCATGATTTCGGATGAAGCTAAAGCCTATGTTGTTCAATTTATTGCTGAATGTAAAAAAAATAATATTCGATGCGTTCGCATCGTGCATGGAAAAGGTTACAACTCGAAAAATAAGGAACCTGTTCTTAAAAACAAATTAAAGCATTGGTTAGCACAAAAAGAAGAGGTAATAGCATACGCTCAAGCTAGAGTGCATGATGGTGGTGGCGGCGCAGTTATTGTTTTATTAAGCGCACATTAAGCCTCACCAAGGAAGCCTCCGCTTTGATGTCTCCAGAGTCTCGCATATAAACCTTTCTTTTTAATAAGCTCAGCATGAGACCCCTCCTCAATAATCTTACCTTTGTCGATGACAATTAGTCTATCCATTGCTGCAATAGTTGATAGTCGATGTGCGATTGCAATTACTGTTTTGCCTTCCATGAGTTGATAGAGGCTTTGCTGAATCACAACCTCAATCTCTGAGTCAAGCGCACTTGTTGCCTCATCTAACAACAATATCGGCGCATCTTTTAACATAACTCTGGCAATAGATATTCGCTGCCTCTGGCCGCCTGATAATTTAACGCCTCTTTCTCCTACGTGTGCTTCATAACCTTTTCTAGAAAAATTATCTTCTAACTGCATTATAAAATCGTGCGCCTTAGCTCTTTTTGCAGCATCAATCATTTGTTTTTGAGTTGCATTAGGTCTGCCATACACAATGTTATCTTTAACGGAACGGTGAAGAAGAGAAGTATCTTGGGTCACCATACCAATTTTTTCTCTTAAGCTATTTTGCTTTACTTTAGAAATATCTTGATCATCAATTGTGATCATGCCTGCTTTGAGATCATAAAATCTTAATAGTAAATTTACGAGCGTAGATTTTCCTGAGCCAGATCTTCCTACTAAGCCAACCTTCTCACCCGGATTAATATGTAAAGAAAAGTTATGAATAACAGATTTTTTTTGGTTAGGATAATTAAAAACTATATTTTGAAATGAAACCGAAGCCTTCTTTATTTGGAGATCTTTTGCACTTTTTTCATCTTTAATCTCTTGATGCATTGATAAAGTATTCAAACCATCTTGAAGCGTTCCCACTTGTTCATATAGCGAAGTCATCTCCCACATCACCCAATGCGATATACCATTTAATCTAAGAGCCATGGCGGTGGAAGTTGCAATTACACCCACCATAATTTCGCTGCTCGACCACAGCCAAATTGCAGCAAAAGCAGTACCAATCACAAGAAGCATACTGAGCAAATGGTTAATGACTTCAATCCAGCTAACTAATCGCATTTGCTTATTTACACTAACTAAGAATTCCTTCATAGCCACTTTTGCAAAATTAGCTTCCCGTCCTGCATGTGAAAATAGTTTGATTGTGCTTATATTGGTATATGCATCTGTAATTCTTCCAGTCATTAAAGATCTAGCATCAGCTTGATTTCTTGATAGCTTGCTTAAGCGCGGCACAAAATACACTAAAGCCAAAATATAAAATATTACCCATCCAATAAAAGGAAGTATTAATACATAATTAAATTTGCCAACAACTAAAATCATCGTGAGAAAATAAATCACAACATAAATTAATATGTCAGCCAAAATAAACCATAAATCTCTGACAGCAAGAGCAGTTTGCATAACTTTTGCAGCAACTCTTCCTGCAAATTCATTATGATAAAAATTCATACTTTGATTAAGAAGCAAGCGATGGAAATTCCAACGCATGCGCATCGGGAATGCGCCAGCAAGTGATTGATGCTTAATTAATGTTTGAAATAAAATAAGCACTGTACTTAAAATTAAAATCAGGGAAGCAGATAGCAGCATTGAAAAATGTTGGCTCCAGAAATCATTTCGACTTGAATGATTTAAGAGATCAACAAGCGATCCCATGTATGAAAATAAAACAGCTTCGAATCCACCTATAAATGCTGTTAGTAAAGCCATACATAAAATTAGCCATCTAAGATTTTTCGTGCACAACCAAATAAATGGTAATAAAGTTTTAGGTGGGGTAACTAAAAAATCTTCAGGAAATGGATTAAGTAGCTTTTCGAAATGCTTAAACATGAAAAAGCTTAATTAGACTCTATTAAACAGATAGCTTGGGCTGCAATACCCTCTCCTCTACCAGTAAATCCAAGAGTTTCAGTAGTTGTCGCTTTAACATTGATTCTATCTATATCTATATTACAATCCGATGCAATATTCTTTTTAATTTGATCAATATAAGGGGTTAATTTAGGCAATTCACAAATCACAGTCGCATCAATATTTACAATAGAATATTTTTTTTGCTGAAGAAGTGAAATGACTTTTTTTAAAATTTCTCTTGAATTTATATCCTTAATCAAAGGATCTGTATTTGGAAAATGCTTTCCAATATCACCTAAAGCAGCTGCGCCGAGAATAGCATCTGATATGGCATGAAGAAGAACGTCAGCATCTGAATGGCCATCCAATCCCTTACTGAATGGAATATCAACGCCGCCAATGATACATTTTCTTCCATTCACCAATTGATGAACATCAAAACCTTGTCCGACTTTTATCATAGTAAATACCTATTTATTTATTAAACGTTCAAGGATACTGAGATCCTCTTGGTAGGTGACTTTAAAATTTTTAAAATTGCCTTTAATTAATTTAGGTTTCAAACCTAAACCCTCAATCGCCTGAGATTCATCCGTTGGAATTCCGTCAAACTTTTCTAACGCATCACTTAACATTTTATATCGATACATTTGTGGTGTTTGTGCTTGCCACAAATAATCTCTTGAGGGTGACTCAACTACCCTATCTTCTTTATCAGATTTTTTTATAGTGTCTGCTATAGGATAAGCCAAGAGACCACCTACCGAATCATCTTTTAATACATGCATTAAACGCTCTACATCTTTTTCTTCTATACCAGGACGAGCAGCATCATGAACCAAAATCCAATCGCTGTCATCTGCATAATCTTTTATTATTTTTAGTGTATTAAGTACTGTTTCTGCTCGAGATTCACCACCACAATAGTGAACACTAACCTTTGATGATAAAGACAGGTTAAGTGTTTTCCAGATTTCATCGTTTGGGTGAAGTGCAATATGAATTGAATCAACGAGTGGAATATTTTGAAAAACTCTAAGCACTCTCTCAATAAAGGTTTGCTTATGAATTTTAAGATATTGCTTAGGCTGGCCAAGCCCCATTCTGGAACCTGAGCCTGCGGCTGGAATAATGATATGAAATTTGGCCATGGCAAATTTTAACATGGCCTCATATGAGGCTTTTAAGAGATAAGATTAATCTTCTGTATTAGCGGCAATTTTATGAATCGAAATATCTGCACCATTAAATTCTTCTTCTTGGCTTAATCGTATACCAAAGAAATACTTGATGACCCCATAAACCAGAAATCCGCCTAAAAGTGCTATACCCACTCCCAATAAAGTCCCAATGAGTTGCGATGTAAAACTAACACCACCCATGCCCCCAAAATATGTGGATCCAAAAATACCTGCTGCAATGCCGCCCCAGGCTCCACATAGTCCATGCAATGGCCATACTCCCAATACATCATCAATTTTTAAACGATTTTGCGTGAGCGTAAAAGCCCATACAAAAAGTATGCCGGCAACTAAACCAGTAATAAGGGCACCTATGGGATGAAAAATATCGGATCCCGCGCACACAGCTACAAGACCTGCGAGTGGTCCATTATGGATAAAACCAGGATCATTTTTTCCAACGATGAGTGCTGCAATTGTGCCGCCTACTAATGCCATTAAAGAATTAATCGCTACAAGGCCTGAAATACCGTTGGCAGTTTGCGCTGACATCACATTAAAACCGAACCAACCTACAGTTAAAATCCAAGCACCTAAAGCTAGAAATGGAATATTAGATGGCGGATACGCTTGGAGCCTTCCGTCTTTGCCATATCTCCCATGTCTCGCACCAAGTAATAACACGGCAACTAAAGCAATCCATCCACCCATGGCATGCACAACGACTGAACCTGCAAAATCATGAAATTTAAATCCAAAATGACCTTCAAGAAAAGATTGAACGCCTAAATGATTATTCCAAGCAATACCTTCAAAAATGGGATACACGAATCCTACCAAAGCAAAAGTGGCTGCTAATTGAGAATTGAATTTAGCTCTCTCAGCAATACCTCCAGAAATAATTGCAGGAATCGCTGCAGCAAAAGTTAGTAAAAAGAAAAACTTTACAAGGTCATATCCATTTTTAGCAGACAATGTTTCTGCTGGAGATAAGAAATTAACCCCATATGCGATGCCATACCCAATAAAGAAATATGCAATCGTCGACACAGAAAAATCAACAAGAATTTTAACAAGCGCATTCACTTGGTTTTTATGACGAACTGTACCTACTTCTAAAAATGCAAACCCCGCATGCATAGCAAGCACCATTATCGCGCCTAACAAAACAAACAAAACATCATTTGCACCAATTAAGTTATCCATGACGAGAATTCCTTATCTTTAGTATTTAATTAAACTTAATTTTATATAAAAAAGAATGGAAATTAGAGATTGTGAATTTTTTTATCTTAAAATTTGCGAATTATTCTAATTTTAAGCACTATTTGTGTGCATTTATATCAATTCATGTTTTGATGCACATAAATAATGCATCAAAATAATCATTAAAGTCTTATGAACCCCGTTTAAGATATCAAAATCGATTTTTTTAATTAAACCCCATGTTGGAATATATTCTTCTCGCTCTTCTAATTACAACCGTTTGGTTTTGGATTGATACTATCTCGAAACGTGAGCTAGCTATTCAACTTGGTAAAAATCTATCTCAACAATTTGATCTTCAGTTTTTAGATGAAACTGTTGCCTGCGAAAAAATTACATTGAAACGCAATGAAAAAGGACAGGTTGCCATATTACGATGTTATGAATTTATGGTAAGTAGCTCCACAAATGATCGAATCAAATGCAATCTTTTTCTTTTGGGCAAAAATTTGCATAACTGGCATATTCCACCTTATATCAACACCGCCTCTTAAATGTATATAGGTCGCTTTGCTCCATCTCCAACAGGGCCAATACATTTTGGATCATTGGTCACTGCAGTCGCAAGCTATCTTGATGCCAAACATCACGATGGCATATGGAAAATCAGAATGGAAGACCTCGATCAGCCAAGATTTGTTGAGGGAAGCGATAAAGCTATTATCAATTCGCTTCATCAACATGGTTTTCATTGGGATGATGAAATCATTTATCAAAGCCATCGAATAGATATTTATCAAACGTATCTGTCTAATTTAAATCAGCAAGGCAGTACTTATTTTTGCGAATGTAGTAGAAAAGAAATTGCTGATTCAGCCATGACAGGGATTGATGGAATGATTTACCCGGGTACTTGCAGAAATAAAAAATTAGATGCTAATCATCATGCTTTAAGAATCATAGCAAAAGATACTTTCATCACATTTGAAGACAAGATCCAAGGTAGCATTCATCAAAATATATCAAAAGACTTTGGTGATTTTATTTTAAAAAGATCAGATGGTATTTATGCTTATCAGCTAGCAGTTGTTATTGATGATGCATTGCAAAATATCAACACTATTATAAGAGGTGCCGATCTTATCGACTCCACGTCAAGGCAGATATATTTACAAAAGAATTTATCATTCCCTTCGATGAATTACGGTCATATACCTATTGCAACTTTAAATCAAAAAAAATTAAGCAAAGAAAATCATTCTACCCCTGTGAATGATGCAAATATAAAAAATAATCTGATCGCATGCCTTAAATTTCTTGGGCAAGACTATGAGTTAATTGAAAAAGAAAATACACTTACAAACTTTTGGACTACAGCTATTCAATTATGGGATATCTCACTTGTGCCCAAAATCAAAACGATTGAAATTTAAATTTTATGCATAACTCTGAAGACACTTTACATCGATTTATTTTTGAAAATACTGACATTCGCGGCAACTATGTGAAGCTTAATCACACGATCGAAGAGGCTACACAACACCAAGCCTTGCCTCAGAATATTCACATAGCATTAGGTGAGTTGATGGTAGCAAGCTCTCTCCTTGCTTCCACTCTCAAACTTGATGGTTCCTTAACATTACAAATTCAAACAAATGGGCCACTCAAATTATTAATTGCTGAATGCAATGAAAACTTAGGTATAAGAGGTACGGTTAAATGGAACGGCCCTATCGAATCCATAGCGCCTATTGATCTAATTAAAGAAGGTCACTTTATCATTACCTTAATTCAAAAAAATGCAAAGACACCCTATCAAGGTATTGTTCCTATGGAAGGAAATTTAATCAGTGAGCTACTTGAAAATTACATGTTAAGGTCGGAGCAGATTCAAACAAAATTATGGATTCATTCTCAAGAAAATATCTTTCATGGGCTTCTTATACAAAAACTTCCATTTAATTCTTCAGCGGAAGCACTCGATCATGATGCAATGACAAGTGCTTGGGAAGATATAGTAATGTCCGCTGATAAATCTTTTAAAACTATTCATCCAGCATTAGAAGCTTCCAAAATTCTTCAAACAATATTTTCTTCAGAAACTATTCGTCTATACGATCCAAGCTATCCTAATTTTGCGTGCAGTTGCTCTAAAAAAAGCGTAGAAAATATGCTTCGTCTCATCGGCAAAAAAGAATGCGAATCTATCATTGAAGAACAATCATCAATCACAATTCACTGTGATTTCTGCAACGAATGCTATAAATATTCGGAAGATGAAGTGGAGTTTATCTTTAACGAATCAGAAGATTCAATTAAACATTAAAATGTTCTTGCCTATATTTTTCATATAGACATATCGAGACAGCTGCTGAAACATTTAAAGATTCAATCCCTTTTTCCATAGGTATATGAATTGAATGTGAAGTTAATTGCATCGTTTCTGAATGAATACCATTTCCCTCGTTCCCAAAAATAAATGCGACAGGACCTTTCAAGTCTTCTTTAAAAATGGATTTTCCACTTAATGTTGTTGCAAAAATTTTTCCAGTGAATGATTTTGTGATATCTGAAAAATTTGCCTTCTCAATACATGGAAGATGAAAATGGGCACCCTGGCCACCTCGTAAAACTTTAGGCGACCAAAGGTCAGCGCAATGATCAGACAAGTAAACAAGATCAACACCAGAGGCGCTTGCAGATCTTAATATACTGCCCAAATTACCTGGATCCTGAATATCTTCTAAAAATAAAATACAGTTTTGTTTTTTTGATGGTTCCAAATGTGGGATGTTAATAGAAGCCAAAATACCCGTAGGCGATATGACAGGCGCTATTTCAGAAAAAAGCCCTGCTGGGAATTCTAATACTTGTGTATCTTCATTAAGATAAGATGCAATCTTATCAAGATTACCGCCCTCGATTAAGGCTATTGAATCAGGAGAACCAAAACGTTCCGCATAAGATTCAATAAGGTGCATCCCATCTAAAATAGTTTGCTGTACTTCGTGGCGATAACGCGGTGATTCGTTAAGTTTTTTTAAATGTTTAAAGTGTTGATTTCCGCGAGATGAAATAACTTGGTGCTTCATATTATTCAAAGGCCTTCATAGGAGACATTTTAAATCCTGATTGCCTTAACTGACTTAACAAGCCATCTTGACCCGCAAGATGTGAAGCGCCTACTGCAATGAACAACTGCTTATCTTTTGAAAGTTCTTTAATTTTTGCTACCATTTTTTTATTTCTCTCATCCATAAGCTTAACTTTAATTTTAGCCCACAACGCTTCTGGCAATAACTTACCCGTTAATCGCTCATCGGTATGACGTATTTGTTCTGCATCAGCTGAAAGATAGTCTTTCATAAGTAAATTGTAGTCGGATAATCTTTCTTTCTCTGTCTTTTTTAAAACTGCTCTAAGCATGATTAATTGTTCATCTAAAGATAATGAGTCCATTGTGGCAAAATGTTCTTGGGATGACTCTATGCCTATAACATCTTTATCTAAATCTCCTGCCATGGCCATCAAAAGATAGTCTTGATTAAATTCAGTATGAGGCTTTGGTGAATCAAAAATGACTGCTAAAAGCCAAGGTTTCATTCTGATGACATTCTCGAAATACATCACATGAAATTCTGAAAGTTTTTTCACTTGATTCAATTCATCTTCAGTCAATTTCGATACTAAGGAATGATCCTTCAAAATGAGATTTGGTGAATGATTATCAGGTGTAATTTCTACAAGAAGAAGATCTGACTGACTGACTGATTTTTTAACGACAGGTAAGAATTTAATAATCCTATTGTCATCAGTATGAATTGTTCCGAATAAATAATGTGTTGAACCGTTTGGCGCCTTTAATTGCCAGAACAAACCCCTCTCATTGGCATGAGCCATTGAGATAATATTTAAGAGTAATATAACTAATATTGAAAAACGTTTCATATCTTAAAATTAAATTAAGCATTCCTCACAAAAACATATGGGTCAATGGATAAAAACTGATTTCGGTTCCATCGCTTTTCTTGATCATCATGACCCCTTTCCGAATACTGATCAAGCGCTTATTGAGCCTAATGGTCTTATTGCAGTATCTAATACACTTAAGAGTGAGAGAATTATTGAAGCATATAAACAAGGAATATTTCCCTGGTTTAATCAACATGAACCTATTTTATGGTGGTCGCCCGATCCAAGATTAGTATTATTTCCCCATGATCTTAAGATTTCATCATCGCTTTCTAAGAAAATTAAAAAAAATAATTATCAATTTGAAGTAGATAAGAATTTTTTATCTGTCATTAAAAGCTGCAGTGAAGTTAAGCGAAAAGATCAAGATGGAACTTGGATTGATGAGCGCATTATTAACGCCTATTCAGAATTACATCAAATGAAAATAGCTCACTCTTTTGAAATTTATTTTAATGGAAATCTCGTTGGCGGTCTTTATGGGATTATTTTGGATGATGTTTTTTTCGGAGAATCTATGTTTCACTATGAAACAGATGCCTCAAAAATTGCATTTGTACTTGCTGTCCAATATTTAAAAAAGATGGGCGTTAAAATGATAGACTGTCAAATGAAAACAAAACATCTTTTAAGTTTTGGCGCTAAAGAAATTACGCGTAATCAATTTATTCAATTGCTTAATAATTATATTAAAACATGAGTCTTCCTGACGAACTTTCAAGTCATAAAATTCAATTCTATGTCACTACAAGTTATGCATGTGGTTATCTAGAAGGCCGTGCCTCACAATCATTAGTTGCCACACCCCATAATATTGTTAGCCAACGTCATTACAATGATCTTATTAAAAAAGGTTTCCGAAGAAGTGGTAAGTTTACATATAAACCTTATTGTGAACTTTGTAATGCATGCATACCTATTCGCATTAATGTTAAAAATTTTATATCCTCTAAAAGCTTTAAAAGGAACATAAAGAAACATCAGCATTTAAAAGCTTCAGTCCTTCCACTTTCCTTTCATGAAAATCATTTTAAGCTTTACATGGAATACCAAAAAACGAGACATGAAAAATCTAAAACAACGGATGATGAAGTTAATCAGTACAGTGAATTTTTATTACAAAGTAATATTGATAGTCGATTAATTCAATTTCAAGATCAAGATGATTTAAAAATAATAAGTTTTGTTGATGTAATTGATGACGGAATTTCTGCAGTCTATACATTTTTTGATACAAACGATAAATCCTTCAGTTATGGTACTTATTCCATATTATGGCTTATCAATTGGTGCATTGAAAAAAAATTAGATTATGTTTATTTAGGCTACTGGATTAAAGAGAGTAAAAAGATGAATTACAAAACTCACTTTAAGCCATTTGAGTTATTCATAAATAATGAATGGCGATCATTTAATAGTGAACATGATACAATTCAATTGTTAAACAATATCAAATAAATCAATTATATACAGTGAATAAAATTCTTATTTTTGGTGTAGGTCTTATTGGTGGATCTATTGCACTCTCTGCAAAAAAATCAGGTTTCGCATCCGATATTGTGGGCGTCGGTAGGAACCAAGATAACCTCAATGATGCTATTAAACTAAAACTTATTGATCGCACAAGCCAAGATTTAAAGAAAGATATTTCAGAAGCGCATATTATTATTATCGCAACACCTGTTGCGCAATTTCCGGTCATACTCCAGTTAATCCAACCACATTTATCTTCACACACGATCATTACTGACGTGGGCAGCACAAAAACTGATGTCATTGAATCAGCCAAACAAATTTTAGGCCCACAATACTCTCAATTCATTGGTGGGCATCCTATTGCTGGATCTGAAAAACATGGCGCAACTGCAGCCCATATTGATCTATTTAAAAATAAAAATGTCATATTAACGGCAGATCAAGAGACGTCTTTTGAAGCAAAACAAAAAATCGAAATGCTATGGAAAAATGCAGGCGCCATAGTTTCAAATATGTCTCATAACGATCATGACAAAATATTTTCAACGATTAGTCATCTACCACATTTATTAGCCTTCTCTCTTGTAGATATGATTACGCAAAGAAAAAATGCAAATGAACTCTTAAAGTTTGCTGCGAGTGGATTTAAAGACTTTACAAGAATCGCGGCAAGCTCTCCTGAGATGTGGAAAGATATTACACTTGCAAATAAGAAATTTATTCTTGAAGATATTCAGCTTTTTGAAAATCAAATTAAATTACTTAAAGAAGCCATTGAACAAGAAGATACCAAAAAGATTTTGGCGTTATTCGAAAATGCAAGTAAAACTCGAAACGAATGGTCAAAATAATATAAACACATGGCGAACCAAAAGAAATTAAAAGCTGTTCAATCTGTTTTTGGTCAAGTTACTCTTCCTGGATCTAAAAGTATTACTAATCGCATTCTTCTTTTATCTGCTATTGCAAAAGGAGAAACAACTATCAAGCATCCACTTCAATCAGATGACACCCATCATATGATTGAGGCATTAAAAATACTTCAAGTTGATCTTACACAAAAAGAAAATGGTGACATTCTCATTCAAGGTGCACGAGGTCAGTTTAAAAATAAGTCAGCGGAGATTTTTCTTGGTAATGCAGGCACAGCTTTTAGGCCGCTCACTGCCGCATTAGCCTTTAGTCAAGGTGATTACATGTTAAGTGGTGTGCCTCGAATGCATGAGCGTCCTATTAAAGATCTCGTCGATGCACTTTTGCAATTAAATGCTGATATCACTTATCTTAATGAAGAAGGGTACCCTCCGCTAAAAATATCTCCTTCTGAAATTATTACTAATGGCTCAGTAAAAATTAGAGGTGATATTTCAAGTCAATTCTTAACAGCTCTATTAATGGCGATCCCTCTTACAAAAAAAGAAGTCTCTATTGAAATTGTCGGGGATTTGATTTCAAAACCTTATATTGATATCACGCTTAACCTTATGAATCGATTTGGTGTTCAAGTAAAAAAAATAGACTGGCAATACTTTGTAATTCCAGGCTCAGGGGGTTATGTCAGTCCGGGTGAAATATTTGTCGAGGGTGACGCTTCATCAGCTTCATATTTCCTAGGTGCTGGTGCGCTTGCTGGTGATATTGAAGTCAAAGGTATTGGAAAAAATAGTATTCAAGGTGATATAAAATTTACCGAAGCCTTGACGCTTATGGGCGCTGAAATTCAAATTCTTGAAGGATCGATCAAGGCTTCGAAAGCTTCAACGCTTCAGGCCATCAACCTTGATTGTAATCACATACCAGATGCTGCGATGACACTCGCGGTCTTAGCTTTATTTGCAAATGGCACAACTAAACTTCATAACATTGGAAGTTGGCGCGTTAAAGAAACTGATCGTATTAAAGCTATGGCGACTGAACTTAAAAAATTGGGTGCAGAGGTTGTTGAAGGTGAAGATTTTATTGAAATCACCCCTCCTCTTCACATCAAAGAAAATATAGAGATCGACACCTATGATGATCATCGAATGGCGATGTGTTTTTCATTAGTCAGCCTTAAAAATATTCCGATCATCATTAATGATCCAGCTTGTGTAAATAAAACATTTCCTACTTACTTTGAAGTATTAGAAAGTATTGTAAAGACATAGATGACATCTCACGTTCCGATTATTGCGATTGATGGACCTTCTGCTTCCGGAAAAGGCACGGTTGCTAAACTTGTTGCAGAAAAACTTGGGTTTCATTATCTAGACTCCGGATCAATCTATCGTACGATCGCTTATGCAGGCCGCATACAAAATATACCCCTCGATAACGAAGCCTTACTTCTCAAAGTTCTCGAAAATGCTGATTTAAACTTCAAAAATGATCAAATTTTACTCAATGGTAAAGACGTCTCAGAAGCTATACGTACTGAAGAATCAGGTCGCGGAGCTTCTGAAGTTGCAGTTCATAAGGCTTTAAGAGAGGCAATTCTCGGCTTTCAGAGAAGCTTCGAAAAAAGTCCCGGATTGGTGGCTGAAGGACGGGATATGACTTCAGTTGTTTTCCCGCATGCTGACATTAAAATATTCTTAACTGCAAGCGCTCAAATTAGGGCTGAAAGAAGATATAAACAGTTGATCTCAAAAGGAAACCCTGCTAATATGGCCTCGGTTTTAAGTGAAATTATTTTAAGAGATGAGCGAGATTTACAAAGAGAAATCTCACCCCTCTTAAAAACAAAAGACGCTATAGAAATAGATACAGACACATTAAGCATATCTGATGCCGTTGATAACATCACCCATCTCTTCAGTTTAAAGTCTCAAACGTCTTAAAAAATTTAGGTGTAATGGATTTCAAAGATCTATTGCTAACTTTAACATCCCTATCGCTAGGTAGGACTTTATAGGTAACATTTAATGGCAACGACAGCAAAAAATACAGAATCAAAATCCACAGAAAGTTTCGCAGCTCTATTTGAAGAAAGCATTGCGCTTCAAGAAATGCGTTCAGGCGAAGTAATTACAGCCGAAGTTATATCTATTGATAATGACTTTGTGATTGTAAACGCAGGACTTAAATCAGAAAGCGTTATCAAAGCAGAAGAATTCCTTAATGACCAAGGCGGACTTGACGTTAAAGTGGGTGACTTTGTTAAAGTTGCAATTGAAAAACTAGAAGACGGTTTCGGTTCAACGATCTTATCAAGAGATAAAGCAAAGAAAATGCAGGCATGGCTTGATCTTGAAGATGCAATGAACGAAGGAACGGTAGTTAAAGGTTTTGTAAGTAGTCGCGTTAAAGGCGGCTTAAGAGTTTCTGTAAATGGAATCACAGCATTCTTACCAGGCTCTCTCGTTGATGTGAGACCTGTTAAAGATACATCGCCATTTGAAAATAAAGAATGGGATCTTAAAGTTATCAAAATTGATAAGAAAAGAAACAACGTGGTTGTTTCAAGAAAAGCAGTGATGGAACAATCTTCAGGTGCGGACAGAGATGCTGTTATTGGCACACTTACTGAAGGTGCTACTGTAAAAGGCATCATTAAGAATATTACAGATTACGGTGCGTTCGTTGACTTAGGCGGTATTGACGGCTTACTTCACATTACTGACTTAGCATGGAGACGCGTAAAGCATCCATCTGAAATCTTAAATATTGGCGATGAAGTTGAAGCTAAAGTGCTTAAATTTGATCAAGAAAAAAATCGTGTTTCATTAGGTTTAAAACAACTCGACGATGATCCTTGGAAAGGCTTATCAAGAAGATATCCAGTAAGCACTCGCCTATTCGGTAAAGTATCTAATTTAACTGATTACGGTGCGTTTGTTGAAATTGAAGCAGGTATTGAAGGCTTAGTGCACGTTTCAGAAATGGACTGGACAAATAAAAATATTCACCCAGGAAAAATTGCACAGCTCGGTGATGAGGTTGAAGTCATGATTCTTGAAATTGATGAAGATAGAAGAAGACTTTCATTGGGTATGAAACAATGCAAATCAAACCCATGGGCAGAATTTTCTGAAACACATAAAAAGGGTGACAAAGTTAGCGGCCCTATTAAATCAATCACTGATTTCGGTATCTTTATCGGTCTTGATGGCGGCATAGACGGTCTCATCCATTTATCTGATATCTCATGGGATAAAACAGGTGAAGAAGCTATTAGAAACTTTAAAAAGGGTGACGAACTCGAAGCGCTTATCGTAGCAATCGATGTTGAGAAAGAAAGAATTTCTCTTGGACTTAAACAATTATCAGGCGACAACTTTACAGGCTTCACAAAAGCTAACGACAAAGGTAGTTTTGTTAAAGGCACAGTTAAATCAGCAGATGCTTCTGGTATCTTAGTGACTTTAGCTGACCAAGTTGAAGGCACAGTTGATATTAGCGAAGTCAGCGAAGATAAAGTTGATGATGCATCAACTGTTGTTAAAGTTGGTGACGAAATTGAAGTTAAAATACTCAATGTCGATGCTAAAGAAAAAACAATTCAACTTTCACTAAAGTCTAAAAATACAGCTAAACCAAAAGCTGCTAAGAAAAAAGTAGAAGCTGAAGAAAGTTCTGATAATGCGGGCACAACTAATCTTGGCGCATTATTAAAGGCAAAATTAGATAGTAAAAAATAATTAATCTTATGACGAAGTCTAAATTAATCAACTTACTTGCTAGCCGCTTCTCTCAGTTAGTCTATAAAGATGCTGAGTTATCGGTCAAAACTATTCTTGATGCCATGGGTGAAACGCTATCCAAAGGTAAAAGAATTGAAATCAGAGGGTTTGGTAGCTTTAGCTTAAATTACCGACCACCTCGTTTGGGGAGAAACCCTAAAACAGGTTCAAAAGTGGAAGTACCAGAAAAATATGTTCCACATTTTAAAGCAGGTAAAGAACTTAGAGATCGCGTTGATAAATAAGACTAAACATCATTTAAAAGCATATCTTCTTACCAGGATATGCTTTTTTTTTGATCTATCAATTAATAGATATACAATAAATCAAATATGATTCAATTCGAATATTGGTGGCTCCTTGTTATTCCCTTCTTCTTTGCATTAGGCTGGGTAGCCGCTCGCATTGATATTAAACAACTTATGAAGGAGTCTACAAGCCTTCCTGCGACCTACTTTAAAGGACTTAATTACCTTATCACTAATCAATACGATAAAGCAGTAAACGCTTTTATGGATGCTGTTCGTATTAATAATGAATCCCTTGAATTACACTTTGCCTTAGGCAGTATCTTAAGGCGTATAGGTCATATTGATCGCGCTATCAATATGCATTTAGATTTATTAGAAAATCGTGACCTTAATCCCTCACAAGAAGAATCCGTGAAAGCTGAATTAGCTCAAGATTATCTTAAAGCCGGCTTATTTGATCGCGCTGAAGAGTTATTTCTAAAGTTAGAATCTGGAAAATATAAACAATATGCATCTAATGCTTTGCTTGAGATTTACGTGAAAGAACGTGAATGGCAAAACGCAATTAAGATGGCTACAAAATTAGAAAAAGAATCAGGTGTTTCATTCAGATTACAAATTAGTCATTACCATTGCGAAATCGCACTGAATTCGATTTTAGATAAAGATAAAAAGTCAGCAGTTAAGTCGCTTAACGATGCGCTCGACGCACATAAGAAATGTGTTCGTGCAAATATTTTACTTGGTGATTTGGATGCGGAAGATAGTGATCATAATAAAGCGATCAATCATTGGAAAAAAATTGAGTTTCAAGATCCTGAATCTCTAGGTCTTGTCGCAGCCAAGATACTTAATTCGTTTGAAAAGCTCAAAAAACCCGAAGAAGGTTTATCGCTTCTAAATCTTTATTTTGAAAATTACAAATTAAGATCACTACTTAATGTCATCTATGAAGCAACATTAAAATTACAAGGCTCGGAAATGGCTGAAGAGCTCGCGCGAAAAGAGCTTATAAGAAAGCCAAGCCTTCAAGCACTAGATCAATTATTTCAAGCCCGTGCCATGAATAGCAAGCATAAAGAACAAGACATCCAACTTATTCAACAAACTGTTCGTAATGCTATTGGCAATCGACGTTTATTTACATGCAGCAGTTGTGGCTTTAAAGCCAAACAACACCATTGGCAATGCCCTGCTTGTAATGCTTGGGAAGCGCTGCCTTCAGAACCCACTGAGATAAATGAAATTAATTAATGACAGCAAAGCATAAAGTTACCGTAGCTCTTGATTATGCAAATCTTGTAGAAGCAAAAACCTTAGTTTCACAACTTAATCCAGAGTATTGCAATTTAAAAGTCGGCAAAGAATTATTTACAGCAACTGGTCCTTCCCTCATCGAATATCTTCAAACTAAAAATTTCAAAGTATTTTTAGATCTTAAATTCCATGACATTCCCACTACTGTTAAAAAAGCATGTGAGGCTGCGAGTCAATTAGGAGTATGGATGCTTAATGTGCATGCTTCTGGAGGAACTAATATGTTGGAGGCTGCACTCGAAGGCACAAGTAAAGTTAAACAGCCGCCCCTTCTAATTGCGGTGACCGTATTAACAAGTATGGATCAAAAAACTTTAGAAGAAATTGGTATATCTAGAAACTTGGAAGATCAGGTATTACACCTTGCTAAATTAACTGAAAAAAGCGGACTTCATGGCATCGTATGTTCTGCCAAAGATTTAGTTTTCTTAAAAAATCACTTTAGCCCATCATTTTTATTTGTAACACCAGGAATAAGAATGACAGATGATATTGCAAATGACCAAGTGAGAACGATGACGCCTGTTGAAGCTATTAAATCAGGATCCAGTCATTTAGTCATTGGAAGGCCTATAACCCAATCAAAAGATCCATCAAAAACTTTAGAAAAAATTTACTTAGAAATTAACCGTAGTTAATTATTTAATGCGCATACCAGGTTTGGCGCCTTGATCTGGAAAAAGAACAAATGGCCCTTCTGATTCATCACTTGCAGCAAGCACCATACCTTCAGACAAGCCAAATTTCATTTGTCTTGGCTTTAAATTAGCGACCATGACGGTTAATTTTCCAACAAGCTGATCAGGATTATATTTAGATTTAATACCTGCAAAAACTTGTCTTGGGCGACCGTCATTAAGATCTAAACTTAACCTCAAAAGACTATCTGCACCCTCTACAAAAGAAGCTTCTTTAATAAGCGCGACTCTTAAATCAATCTTCATAAAGTCATCGATGGAAATCGTTGATTGATCGACTTCTGCCTTTTTCGAAGCTTCATTATTTTTATCTAAGGATTCTTTGTTTGATTCAATCATCATATCGATATCTTTCTTTTCAACTCTAGTTAATATGTGCTGATATTCGTTAACGGTAATATCTTTCCTATCAAGATCTTTGAATGACATAAATTCTTTTTCATTAAAGAATTTTGCAATGTCTGCCGTAAGTTTTGGCAATACGGGTGCGAGATATATAGAGAGCCTTCTAAAAGCTTCAAGGCTTCGGCTGCATATCACATGCAAATCAGAACCTGTTTTATGTTGTGCATCATCTTTTGCAAGTGTCCAAGGTGCTTTTGTGTTGACATACTCATTTGTAATATCTGCCACACGCATAATTTCTCGAACTGCACGGCCATACTCCCTAAATTCAAAGCAGCTTTTGATTTCATTTTCTATGTCTTTACATTTCTGAGTGATAGCAATATGTTCTTTTTCAGTTTTTGAATCGTCAAGAAAAAGTTTACCTTCAAAATATTTATGAATAAATCCTGATGTTCGACTTGCAATATTAATAAACTTACCTACAAGATCACTATTCACTCGAGATAAGAAATCATCTAAATTAAGATCTATGTCTTCCATCGTACTATTTAATTTAGCAGCGTAATAATATCGAAGGTAATCTGGATTTTTAATATGATCTAAGTAACTTCTGGCTGTGATAAAAGTGCCACGAGATTTAGACATCTTTTCCGCATTTACTGTGAGAAAACCATGTGCAAAAATCTTTGTCGGTTTTCTATAGCCAGAAAATTCTAATGTTGCTGGCCAAAATAATGCATGGAAATAAAGAATATCTTTGCCAATAAAATGATATAGCTCTGTTTTTGAATCTGTGTTCCAAAACTCATCAAAATTAATTTTTTTATCTTCACAAAGTTTTTTAAAGCTCGCCATGTAACCAATTGGTGCATCAAGCCATACATAAAAATATTTACCTGGCGCGTCAGGGATTTCAAAACCAAAATAAGGTGCATCTCTCGAAATATCCCAATCCGCCAAGCCAGATTTAAACCACTCTTTCATTTTATTTGCAGCTTCTTGCTGAAGTGTTCCTGAGGATGTCCAATCAGCTAAAAATGTTTCACATTCTGAAAGCTTAAAGAAGTAATGTTCCGTTTCTTTCCTAATTGGAACAGAGCCTGAGACCGAAGATATAGGGTTAATTAATTCTGTAGGCGCATACGTTGCACCACAAACTTCACATGAATCACCATATTGATCTTTAGCGTGACACTTAGGACATTCACCTTTAATAAAGCGATCAGGTAAAAACATTTCTTTTACTGGGTCGTAAAATTGCTCTATCGTTTTCGTATAAATCTTTTTATTCTGTTTAAGTTTTTTATAAACAGTTTGAGATAGCTCAAGATTTTCAGAGGAATTTGTAGAGTAAAAATTATCAAAATTTACAAAAAAATCCGAAAAATCTTTCGAGTGCTCTATATGTACTTTTTTAATCAGCGCTTCTGGAGTAATACCCTCTTTTTCAGCCCTGAGCATAATAGGGGTTCCATGTGTATCATCGGCGCATACATAATAGGCCTCATGGCCTTGCATCTTTTGAAATCTAACCCAAATATCAGTTTGGATATATTCCACTAAATGGCCTAAATGAATGCTTCCATTCGCGTAGGGCAAGGCTGAAGTGACTAAGATCTTTCGCATGAATTGAGAAACTTTATTGATTTGACTAAGTCCCTATTCTATCAAATGACGCCTCAACTAAGATAGGTTAAAATTACCATCTCATGACACACTCAGAACAACAAATAAAAGATTTATTAAAGGACGTTGTTGATCCCAATACAAACGACAACCTTATTAACGATAAATCTATCAAGAGCATTTCAATTAAAGACAATGATATTGATATCAAAGTCTTGCTTGGTTACCCTGCTAATAGTCAATTAAATGACATCAAAAATTTGATTGCGACTCAAATTAAAAAAACACTACCTGAAGTTAATTTAAATATTGAGGTTGATTTTAAAATCACATCTCACGCAGCTCAAAAAGGTATAGCACTTATTCCTGGTGTTAAAAACATTATTGCCGTCGCTTCTGGAAAAGGTGGCGTAGGAAAATCTACAACTGCAGTCAATCTCGCTTTAGCTTTATCAACTGAAGGTGCTCGCGTAGGTATTTTGGATGCTGATATATACGGTCCAAGCCAGCCTCAAATGTTGGGGATATACACAAAGCCTGAGAGCAAAGATGGTAAATCTATGGAGCCAATTATGGCTCACAACATTCAAGCTATGTCGATTGGGTTCCTTGTAGATACAGAAACGCCCATGGTATGGCGAGGTCCTATGGTGACAGGCACACTCGAACAGCTTTTAAAAGAAACAAGGTGGGATAACCTTGATTATCTTATTGTTGATTTACCTCCTGGCACCGGCGATATTCAACTCACTTTATCTCAAAAAGTACCTGTCACAGGCGCGATTATTGTTACAACACCGCAAGATATCGCCTTACTTGATGCTAGGCGCGGACTAAAGATGTTTGAAAAAGTAAATATTCCAATTATTGGTATTGTAGAAAATATGGCTATGCACACATGTTCAAAATGTGGCAACGAAGAACATATCTTTGGATCGGGTGGTGCTAAAAAAATGTGTCAGGATTATGATGTATCTCTTTTAGGAAGCCTTCCTTTAGACATTAAGATTAGGGAGCAATCTGATGATGGTAATCCAACAGTGGTAGCCGAACCTGAAAGTAGCGCTGCAAAAACTTACATGAAAATTGCTCGTTTAACAGCCGTTAAGGTATCTAAACTCGCCCAAGATTACAGCAATAAATTCCCAAATATTGTGATTCAAAAAACCTAACTTACGTTAAAACAAAATACATCTACCCCGTTGTTACAAGTAACTGTGCTGGCAGGTATCAAATCCCCTGCTTTCCATTGATTTATCGCTGTTTGTTTCTCTTTTCCACTGACCAAGAAAAGTACAGATTTAGATCGACTTAAGCGTGCTGGCGACATAGATATTCTTAATGGTGGTGGCTTGGGTGCATCAAAGACCGCTAAAGCATCTAAATTGTTATCCCAGCTATGTCCTGGGAATAAACTTGCCGTATGGGCGTCTTCACCAAGCCCCAGAAGGACAAGATCAAAATCACCTACCTGGCTTAATGTTTGGTTATATACATGGGCACCTTCTACTGGACCAAGCTCAGCTGGAATTGTATGAATGTTTTGCACTGGAATATCGATATGATTGAGCCATGCTTCAAACGCCATAGTACTATTTCGATCTTGGTGATCGGAATCAAGACATCTCTCATCACCGAAATAGATCTGCCATTTGTGCCAATCTGTTTTGATGTTTTTAAGCAGTGTATAGACGTTTTTAGGTGTCGATCCTCCCGCTAATACAATATGAAACTGGCCCCGCGTTTTAATTGAAGACTCTGCTAAGGCTATAACCTTCTCCATAGCAGCTTGATCAAGAGAAGCTTGGCTTTCAAATGACTGCCATTTGATTTGTTTCAAATTCATGTAAATCTTTCAAAATAATATGGATTTTATATCGAAATCAATTCCTTGAAGAGGCTTGCGTTTGATATAATTTAAGTTGTATCGCACTTTAAACTAATTTGCTTTATTCCAAAAGATTAAGCAATAACAAATCTTCCATAAAAAGGTAAAAAAAATGAAATTAGCAATGATTGGTCTCGGAAAAATGGGTGGCAATATGGCTACTCGTCTTGTTCAAAAAGGTATTTCTGTTGTAGGTTTTGACCGAAGTGCAGAAGTTGTAAAAACACTCGAAGAAAAAGCAAACATTATTGGCGCAAACTCAGTTGCAGATGCTGTAGCAAAATTAGATAGTCAAAAAATTGTATGGCTCATGGTGCCAGCAGGAAATCCAACCGAAGAACAAATCAAAGAACTCATTCCAATGCTCAATAAAGGCGACATTATTATTGACGGTGGCAATTCAAATTACAAACACTCTCAGCGCATCGGTAAACTCCTTGAAGAAAAAGGTATTGGCTTCATGGATTGCGGCACATCAGGAGGTGTATGGGGCTTAGCAAACGGCTACTGCTTAATGGTAGGCGCAAAACAAGAAGTTGCAGATACAATGAAACCTATTCTTCAAGCGCTAGCTCACGCAGATCGTGGCTGGGCTCATGTAGGTCCTGTAGGCTCAGGTCACTTTACCAAAATGATACACAATGGTATCGAATACGGCATGATGCAATCATTCGCTGAAGGCCTTGAGCTTCTTAAAGGTAAAAGTGAATTTAAACTTGATTTAGCGCAAATTACAGAATTATGGAAGCACGGCTCAGTAGTCAGAAGTTGGTTATTAGATTTAACTGCTGACGCTCTAAAAGAAGATCAAGAGCTTGAAGAAATTGCTCCTTATGTAGCTGACTCAGGCGAAGGCAGATGGACTGTTGTTGAATCAATTGAGCAAGGTATTCCAGTTCCAGTGCTTACACTTGCATTGCAAGTGAGATTTAGAAGCCAAGAAAAACAAGGTTATGGCTATAGATTGCTATCAGTAATGCGTAATGCATTTGGTGGTCATGTAGTAAAAAAATCTAAATAACTTTTTTACATTCTTAAATTATCTATGACAAAAATTGATGACTGCACCCTAGTCCTCTTCGGTGCAAGTGGAAATCTTTCTAGAATAAAACTTATTCCAGGTCTTTTTAGACTTGATTCTCTTGGTAGATTGCCAGAGAAAATGAAAATTCTTTCGGTGGGAAGATCTGAAGTTGAAGAATCAGCATGGCGAGATGACATCAAGTCCATGCTTGATATTAAATTCAAAAAAAATTACGACGCAAAAGTATTTGATCGTTTCATTGCTAGAAATTTTTATCATGCAAATCCGCCTGATGATAGCAATGCTTTTAAACGTCTCAGCGAGAGACTTTCCGACGCATCAACTTTCCCACAAAATTTAGCTTTCTTTTTATCTGTTAGACCGTCAGACTTTGCTTCTATTGTAGATTTGCTTGCGAGCGTCGGCTTAACTGATGAAAGCAAAGCTTGGCGTCGTGTTGTAATTGAAAAACCATTTGGTACCAATTTAGAAACAGCTCAAGCACTTCAAAAATCAATCACCAAACATTTAAAAGAAACCCAGATTTACCGTATCGATCATTATCTTGGTAAATCAGCATTACAAAATATTCTGCTCACGCGTTTTGCAAATCATATATTTGATCCACTTTGGACGCATGAACATATTGATCATATTCAAATTACAAACAATGAAACGTTAGGCGTAGGTGAAAGAACTCAGTTTTATGATGCGACTGGCGCTTTAAGAGATATGATTCAAAGTCATCTCATGCAAATGCTTGCATTAACTACGATGGAGATGCCACAAACATTAAGCCCTGAAAATATTCGTGCTGAGAAAATTAAAGTACTCGAATCAATTATACCTATTCCACTTGGCGAAATTAAGAAGCATGCTTTTAAAGCACAATACGGTCGAGGCAAAATCAATGGTGAAGAGGTTAAAGGTTATTTGGAAGAATTAGACAATCCAAAGAGTGTAGTTGAAACTTACGCAGCACTGAAGTTCTACATTAATACACCGCGATGGAAAGGTGTACCTATTTATGTTAGGACAGCAAAACGACTTCACGCAGCCGATACTGCGATAGCTATTAAATTCAAAAAGGCACCACTTTCACTTTCAGAACAAGCTGATAACTGGCTCGTCATCAGTATTCAGCCCAAAGAATTTACCCGTTTTGAAATTCAAACAAAAATCCCAGGGCTTGATACCAAAGTAAGAACCGTTGCTATGGACGCCCCAAATAGAATCTCAGGGGATGAAAGCGTAGATGCATATGAATCGCTTCTTCTTAATTTGATGCAAGGTGACCAATCTTTATACCTTCATATTAATGAAGTAGAAGCATCATGGAGACTACTTGATCCGGTAATTAAAGCCTGGAATGAAGACAAAAGCCCAGTCTTTACATACGCTGCTGGAAGTGCCGACCCATCTGAGTCCAAAGTTATCTTTGATAAGCCTGAACAATTTTGGCGTCAGAGTATTGAAATCGGTGAAAATAAGCTCTAAAGTAATGAAAATTTAAATCATTAGAAATCCCGTAGCGTCAAGATTGTGCAAACGGGATTTTTCTTTTTTGAGACAAGAAAATTATGACGATAAAATCAGATAAATGGATAAGAAAGATGGCTGAACAATATGGCATGATTGAGCCATTCGAGCCTAAACTTATACGCGAAAAAGACAACCAAAAGATCGTTTCTTATGGCACATCTAGCTATGGATATGATATTCGATGCGCTAATGAATTTAAAGTATTTACTAATATTAATAGCACTATCGTCGATCCAAAAAATTTCGATCCAAATTCCTTCGTGGAATTTAATGCCGACTATTGCATCATTCCACCTAACTCATTTGCACTTGCAAGAACAGTTGAATATTTCAGGATTCCAAGAAGTGTGCTCACAGTATGTTTAGGCAAATCGACTTACGCCCGATGCGGCATCATTGTAAACGTCACGCCTTTTGAACCAGAATGGGAAGGTTATGTGACTCTAGAATTTAGCAATACCACACCTCTTCCAGCAAAAATTTATGCAGGCGAAGGTTGTGCACAAGTGCTATTCTTTGAATCTGACGAAGTATGTGAAACATCCTACAAGGATCGTGGCGGAAAATACCAAGGCCAAGTAGGCGTGACATTACCTAAAATATAAAGGGTTAATATGAAATTTAACTTCCCCGTAGTCATCATTGACGAAGACTTCAAATCTGAAAACTCATCTGGTCTTGGTATTAGAGTTTTAGCAAAAGCAATCGAGGAAGAAAATTTTGAAGTGCTAGGTGTTACAAGTTATGGTGACCTTTCTTCATTTGCTCAACAACAAAGTCGAGCTTCTGCATTTATTTTATCTATTGATGATGAAGAGTTTGTTGAAGAAAATCAGACTGCCCTTGAACAATTAAAAAATTTCGTAGATGAAATTAGATTTCGCAATGAAGAAATTCCAATATTTCTCCATGGTGAAACAAGAACAAGTCGTCACATTCCAAACGAGATCTTAAGAGAGCTTAATGGTTTTATTCACATGCATGAGGATACGCCTGAGTTTGTAGCTCGTTATATTGTGCGTGAAGCTAGAACCTATTTAGATAGCCTGCCCCCACCATTCTTTAAAGCTCTTACTCATTATGCAGGCGACGGTTCATACTCCTGGCATTGTCCTGGCCACTCAGGTGGTGTTGCTTTTCTAAAATCACCTGTCGGCCAAATGTTTCACCAATTTTTTGGTGAAAACATGCTTCGAGCTGACGTATGCAATGCAGTAGATGAATTAGGACAATTACTTGACCATACAGGTCCTGTAGGTGCTTCAGAAAGAAATGCAGCGCGTATATATAACTCTGATCATCTCTATTTCGTCACAAACGGTACATCGACGTCTAATAAGATGGTTTGGCATTCAACAGTAGCGCCAGGTGACATCGTTATCGTAGATAGAAATTGCCATAAATCAGTATTGCATTCCATTATTATGACTGGCGCCATTCCAATTTTCTTAATGCCAACAAGAAATCACTTTGGCATTATTGGACCTATACCTAAAAAAGAATTTGAATGGAAAAATATTCAAGAAAAAATTCAAAAGAATCCATTCATCACCAATAAAAAAGACAAGCCACGTGTATTAACAATTACACAATCAACTTATGACGGCATCCTTTATAACGTAGAAGAAATTAAAGAAATGTTAGATGGAAAAATTGATTCGCTTCATTTTGATGAGGCTTGGTTGCCACATGCAACATTCCATGACTTTTATGGCGACTATCATGCTATTGGCGCTGACCGTCCACGCTGTAAAGATAGTCTCATTTTCTCAACGCAATCTACACACAAACTTTTAGCAGGCTTGAGTCAAGCGTCTCAAATTCTTGTACAGGATGCAGAAAAAAATAAACTGGATCGTGAAGTCTTTAACGAATCCTTCTTGATGCATAGCTCCACCAGTCCACAATATTCAATCATTGCAAGTTGCGATGTAGCTGCTGCAATGATGGAAGAGCCTGGTGGTAAAGCACTTGTGGAAGAATCACTAATGGAAGCATTGGACTTTAGACGCGCCATGCGAAAAGTAGATATTGAATGGGGATCTGACTGGTGGTTTAAAGTTTGGGGACCGAATGATTTATCAGATGAAGGTCTTGAAGATCGGGATGCTTGGATGTTAAATGCCAATGATCATTGGCATGGATTTGGTAATCTTGCTGATGGCTTTAATATGCTCGACCCAATTAAAGCAACAATCATTACCCCAGGACTCAATGTTGATGGTGAGTTTTCTGACGAGTTTGGAATACCAGCCTCTATTGTCACCAAATATTTAGCAGAACACGGAGTTATTGTAGAAAAAACTGGTCTCTACTCATTCTTTATCATGTTTACGATTGGTATTACTAAAGGTCGATGGAATACACTGGTTGCAGCGCTTCAACAATTTAAAGATGATTACGACAAGAATCAACCTTTATGGAAAGTATTACCTGAGTTTATTCAAAAGCAACCAAGCTATGAGCGTATTGGATTAAGAGATTTATGCACACAGATTCATGAGATCTATAAAAAACATGACATTGCGAGACTGACAACTGAAATGTATCTCTCTGATATGGTCCCTGCAATGAAGCCAACAGATGCTTTTTCAAAAATGGCCCATAAAGAAATTGAACGTGTTGCGATTGATGATCTAGAAGGCAGAATTACAGCGGTGCTTCTTACACCATATCCACCGGGAATTCCGCTTCTCATCCCTGGCGAGCGTTTTAACAAAATTATTGTGGATTATTTAAAATTTGCACGAGATTTTAATGAGAAATTCCCAGGATTTGAAACAGATAATCACGGATTAGTAAAACAAAAGATTGACGGCAAGGCGCACTATTTTGTAGATTGCGTATCTATTTGATATTTTTTTGGTAATTTACAAAAGAAAATTCAAGTCCATCATTTGCAATATGATCTTCTCTTAAAGTTTCAGCCCATATTGATTTATTAATTTCAGGAAAAAAAGCATCTCCCGAAAAGCTTTTTTTAATTTCTGTAATATATAAATGATCGACTAAATGTAAAGCTTGTTCGTATATATTTGAACCCCCTATAACAAATACCTCACCATCATTTTTTGAAATTGAAAACGCATCATCAATGCTATGAACAACCTCTGCACCTTCGCATGAAGTTTTTATATTTCGGCTAATCACAATATTTCTTCTGTTGGGGAGCGCCCGACCAATAGAATCATAAGTTTTTCGACCCATAATAATGGTATGTCCTACCGTTAAGGATTTGAAATGCTTTAGGTCTTCGCTTAGATGCCATGGAAGCGTATTGTTCACACCAATGACTCGGTTAGAACTCATGGCAACAATAATGGATAGTTTAGACACTAGACCGCAACAGGCGCTTTAATTGCAGGATGAGGATCGTAATTTTCTAGAACAAAATCTTCGAATTTAAAGTCAAAAATGCTTTTAACTTCAGGATTAATTTTCATATGAGGTAAAGTTCTAGGTGTTCGAGATAGCTGCTCGTTGACTTGCTCCATATGATTAGAATAGATATGTGCATCACCTAATGTATGAACAAAATCACCAGGCTCTAATGAGCATACCTGAGCCACCATCATTGTAAGAAGCGCATAAGATGCTATATTAAACGGTACGCCTAAAAAAATATCTGCACTTCTTTGGTAAAGCTGACAAGACAATTTTCCATTCGAAACATAAAATTGGAAAAATGCATGGCAAGGTGGTAATTTCATCTTTGAAATTTCTGAAACA
The DNA here is from genome assembly GCF_006364615.1 of Candidatus Methylopumilus rimovensis. Taxonomy (NCBI): domain Bacteria; kingdom Pseudomonadati; phylum Pseudomonadota; class Betaproteobacteria; order Nitrosomonadales; family Methylophilaceae; genus Candidatus Methylopumilus; species Candidatus Methylopumilus rimovensis. The sequence goes on from NZ_CP040986.1 coordinate 798,510, forward strand.
TTCCAAGCTGAAACGATTAATCTTCTTGAGTCTGGATTTTTTTTGATTGACTCTATCAAATCAGTAATCTGATCTATATGTTTTCCATCAGCAGTAGGCCAACTTCTCCACTGATAACCATATACCGGACCTAAGTCGCCATTTTCATCAGCCCATTCATCCCAGATACTTACACCATTATCTTTTAAGTACTTAATATTTGTGCTGCCACTTAAAAACCATAAAAGCTCATGAATAATAGACTTTAAATGTACTTTTTTAGTGGTAACCAAAGGAAAGCCTTGAGATAGGTCATATCGCATTTGATAACCGAACACCGAAATAGTCCCTGTACCTGTTCGATCATGCTTAATATCACCATGGTTTTTAACGTGATTCAGTAAATCTAAATATTGCTTCATAATCTTAGATGTTTTGCCTTATAAATGTTTTTACTTTTTCAACCTGATTATCTAAAACCTCAAATCTTTGAGGAAGATCTTCTAAATATTTTAATGATTCAGGTCTCTCAGGCTTCTGATTAATTGCTTCTACAATAGAGTCTTCAAATTTAGTAGGCAATGCTGTCTCGAGAACAATCATCGGAACATTATCATCCATGTGCTCATAAGCTGCTTTAAATCCATCTGCTGTATGGGTATCAATCATGATCTTATATTGATTGTAAATTTCTTTAATGTAATGAATGCGTTCTTTGTGTGTACTCGAGGAAGATGTAAATCCAAAATCTTTAATTTTTTTAAAGACGCCCTCTTGGTTTAAATCAAAATTACCGCCTTGATCGATTGATTTCCATAATGCATTTAATTTTTCACTATCCCGCCCAATTAAGTCAAAAATGAATCGTTCAAAATTAGATGCTTTAGATATATCCATTGAAGGACTTGAGGTATGAAAAGTATTTTCAGAGTCACGTGGCTTATAAATGCCTGTCTTAAAAAACTCATCTAATACATTATTTTCATTTGTAGCAACTACAAGTCTCTTGATTGGAAGTCCCATCATACGTGCTATATGGCCTGCACAAATATTACCAAAATTACCTGTGGGAACAGTAAAGCTAACCTCCTCATTATTTTTAGCAACAGCAAGGTAGCCCTTAAAGTAATAAACGATCTGCGCCAAAATCCTACCCCAATTAATTGAGTTCACTGCGCCAATTTTCATATCTCTTTTGAAATCTAAATCATTAGATACTGCTTTGACAATATCTTGACAATCATCGAAGACGCCTTTGATGCTTAGATTAAAAATATTAGGATCTTGGATGCTAAACATCTGAGCTGATTGAAAACGACTCATCTTTTGATAGGGCGATAACATAAAGACATTAATACCTTTTTTTCCCCGCATTGCATATTCAGCAGCGGAGCCAGTATCTCCTGAGGTTGCGCCTAAAATATTAATTTCTGCATTTTCTTTTGCAAGCACATACTCAAAGAGATTACCAAGCAATTGCATGGCAATATCTTTAAATGCAAGTGTCGGGCCATTTGAAAGCGAGAGAATATAAAGATTCTCTTTAACTTTTAAAATAGGGGTAATGTCTTCTGCTCTTTGTTGTGCCCTTGAAAATGCATACACTTCTTTTGTGTACGTTTTATTGATAATTGCTTTTAAATCATCTTTCGGTATGTCATCTATGAATTTAGAAATAATATGAAATGCAAGTTCAGCATAATTCATACCTCGCATATTATTTAAATCTTGATCTGAAAACTGAGGATAGGACTCTGGGAGATACAAACCGCCGTCAGGTGCAAGACCGCCTAATAAAATCTCAGAAAAAGAAAGTGGCTTTGATTGACCACGTGTTGAAATGTATTTCATAAAGCCTTTATTTGCTAAGTTCTTCTAATCTAATTTTAATAACTTTTCCAATAGTGGCTGACAACGACTCAATTGAATGAATCACGGCATTGATATCCTTCTCAACTGCTAAATGACTTAATATGACAATATCTGCTTCAGATTCGTGCTCTTGAGGTTCTTTTTGAAGCATCGCATCAATTGAAATTTTCTTATCACCAAATAATTTTGTAATCTCAGCTAAAACACCAGGCTTATCTGAAACTCGAATTCTTAAATAATAACCACTAATCGCGTCATCAATTTTATAAATAGGAATTGAATCAATTTTACCTTCATCAAAACCATGTAGCGGAACCTGAGATGATCTTGATATATCAATAAGATCAGCAACAACAGCACTTGCAGTTGGTAATGCTCCAGCGCCAGCACCGTAGTAAAGTGTTGGTCCAACCATATTACCTTTAACAACAACAGCGTTCATAGCACCATTTACATTTGCAATTAAACGTTTTTCAGGAATTAAAGTTGGGTGAACTCTTAACTCAATTCCTTGATCTCTTTTTTTAGCGATGCCCAAAAGTTTAATGCGATAACCTAATTCTTCGGCATACCGAATATCTTTTTGTTCAAGCGCTTTAATACCTTCTACATATACATCTTTAAAGCTCATAGGTATGCCAAAAGATAAACCAGCAAGAATTGTTAGTTTATGCGCAGCATCAATACCTTCGATATCAAAAGTAGGATCTGCTTCCGCGTAACCTAATGATTGCGCCTCAGATAGGGCTTTAGCGAATGAGATACCTTTTTCGCGCATCTCAGTCAAAATAAAATTAGTAGTGCCATTAATAATACCTGCCACCCACTCAATCTTATTACCAGCTAGACCTTCTCTGATTGATTTTAAAATAGGTATACCACCAGCGACAGAAGCTTCAAAAGCTAATGTGACATTATTTTTTTTGGCTAATTGAAATAATTCATTTCCGAAATTTGCGAGCAATGCTTTATTGGCTGTCACAACATGTTTCTTATTTTCAATAGCCTTCATGACCAAATCTTTTGCTATGGTAGTGCCACCTATAAGCTCAACAATGACATCAATTTCTTTATCAGCAACTAGCTTGAATGCGTCATCAGTAACTTCTATAGCGCTACCAACAATTTCTTTTGCACGCGCAATATTTTTATCTGCCACAGCCACAATTTTCATATCTACAGATGTCTTACGTTGTATTTCTTTAATATTTGATTTTAAAAGTTCAAATACACCGCCACCCACTGTGCCGATACCTAACAAACCTATATTCATTCTTTTCATCAGCTCTAACTTTCTAGTTCGCAGTATTTTTCTTAAAGTTTTCGAGGTAATTGGCAATACGCTTAATTGATTCTTTTAGATCGTCTTCATTTGGTAAGAATACAATTCTTATATGATCAGGATCTTTCCAATTAAATCCTGTACCTTGAACTAACAATACTTTCTTATCGATAAGTAATTTTAGAATAAATTCTTGGTCGTCTTTAATTGGATATATCTTAGGGTCTAATTTAGGAAATAGATACATCGCAGCTTCCGGCTTAACACAAGTGACACCGGGTATAGAAACAAGCATATCGTATGCAAGCTCTCTTTGCTTAAATAATCGTCCTGTCGGCGCTACAAGATCATCAATACTTTGATATCCACCTAAAGCTGTTTGAATCGCAAGCTGCCCAGGAACGTTTGCACATAAACGCATGGAAGCTAACATATTAAGACCTTCAATATAATCCCCAGATTCTTTCTTATTTCCAGACACGACTAGCCATCCTGCACGATAACCACATGCACGATAATTTTTTGATAGGCCATTCAATGTCACAAAGAGAAGATCATCTGCAAGGGATGCGATCGAAATATGTTTCTTTTTGTCATAAACCACTTTGTCGTAAATCTCATCTGCAAAAATAACAAGCTTATGTTTCCTTGCAATCTGAATAATACCCTCTAGAATTTCTTTTGGATAAAGTGCGCCTGTTGGATTGTTAGGATTGATAACTAAAATAGCTTTTGTTTTACTTGTAATTTTACTTTCGATATCCTTAAGATCTGGGTACCAGCTTGCAGCTTCATCACATAAATAATGTCTTGGCTTTCCACCTGCTAATGTTACGGCTGCTGTCCATAGAGGATAATCAGGCATAGGAATCAATACCTCATCATCGTTATCTAACAATGCCTGCATTGCCATCACAATAAGTTCTGAAACACCATTACCAATAATCACATCATCGACATCTACATTTAGAATGTTTTTTTCCTGTGTGTAATGCATGATGGATTTTCTTGGCTCAAAAAGGCCTTTGCTATCTGTATAACCAGATGCTTTACTCATATTACGAATCACGTCTTGCACAATTTCTTCAGGTGCTTCAAATCCAAAGGCTGCTGGGTTGCCAATATTAAGTTTAATAATGCGATGACCCTCTTCTTCCATTTTTTTAGCGTGTGCTAAAACAGGTCCGCGAATGTCATAACAGACGTTATTTAATTTCGATGATTTTTTAAGCTGAGCCAATTTAATTACCTAAATTTGAATATATGCTATCTTACCTTGTGAACGCCCATTCCGCCAACAAATGAGAGGGTTTTGATTCAATTTATTTCTTTAAAAACACGATGTTATGAAATTTCACTTAATTCAATCTGATAATAAAAATCTCATCACAGGGTATGATTTAAACTGGGTGGAAGTAAATCAAGAGCGCCATCAAACAAGTCTTATCATGACGCCTAATAAACTCCTTCTCGAATGGCCAGTCAAAACCATTAAAGATATTAAAGAAAATAGTTTTGAAGCTATTGAATCTTTGAATATTGAAATTATTTTATTGGGCACTGGCAACATACAAGAACATCTTGAACCAAGACTTTTAGAATATTTTTCAAAGAAAAATATGGCGATTGAATGTATGAACAATCAATCCGCGTGCAGAACCTATAATATTCTGGCAAACGAAGAGCGCAAAGTATTGCTCGCGCTTATGCTTTAAAGATTTTTTGTTGAGAATACAAGACAGGCGTTTGTACCGCCAAAACCGAAGCTATTTGAAATCGCCGTTTTCACTTCAATATTATCAATACGTTTTGTTACGATAGGTAGATCTTTAGCTAAAGGATCTAGCTCTTCAATATTCACTGATGGTGCAATAAATTTATTTTCCATCATGATCAAACTATAAATTGCTTCATTCACGCCAGCCGCGCCTAATGCGTGACCCGACAAAGATTTTGTAGAGGCAATATGCGGCATAGGGCCATATTTATTATCGGCAAAGACTGCACGAATGGCTTCAAGTTCTTTCACATCACCTACAGGGGTGCTTGTGCCATGTGTATTCATATAATCAACTTGATCAATACCTTGAAGAGCTAATTCCATACAACGTTGCGCCCCTTCACCACTCGGAGCCACCATATCATAGCCGTCTGAAGTTGCCCCATAACCTACGACTTCAGCATAAATTTTTGCATTGCGTGCTTTCGCGTGCTCATACTCCTCTAGAACAAGTATGCCGCCGCCGCCTGCAATCACGAATCCATCTCGATTCGCATCATAAGTGCGAGATGCTTTATCTGGCGTTGCATTATATTTAGAAGAAAGTGCACCCATTGCATCAAATAAAAAGCTCATGGTCCAATGCTCTTCTTCGGCACCCCCAGCAAATACGATATCCTGTTTACCGTATTGAATTTGCTCATAAGCATTACCAATGCAATGCGCACTGGTTGAACATGCAGAGCTAATACTGTAATTAATCCCTTTGATCTGAGCCCCAGTTGCAAGACATGCAGCTACGCCACTCGACATGGTTTTAGTCACCATATAAGGGCCTACTCGTCGAATGCCTTTTTCTCGAAGTGTGTCTGTGCCTTCCAACATACTTTCCGTGGATGTGCCTCCAGCGCCTACAATAAGGCCTGTTCTGATATTAGATACAAGGGTTTCTGGAAGATTGGCGTCTTGAATAGCTTCTTGCATAGCAAGCCAAGCATAAGCATGGCCTTTGGCCATGAATCGAAGGAGTTTACGATCGATAAGTTCAGAAAAATCTAAATCAATAGATCCAGCAACATGAGATCTCAATCCATGAGCTTCATATTCAGGCTGAAATTTAATGCCTGAACGAGCTTGGTATAAGCTATCTTGAACTTCTTTTTTATTATTACCTAGGCTAGATACAATACCTAATCCGGTAACAACAACACGACGGGTCATGCGTCGCCTCCCATTAAATAACGATCAAAAATTATCAGTACGCGTAAACAATCCGACACGCAAATCTTTCGCATGGTAAATCTCTCGGCCATCAACTGACATTTTAGCATCAGCAATGCCCATGATTAATTTACGCATAATTACTCTTTTTAAATCAATTACATAGGTAATTTTTTGCGCTGTAGGTAATACCTGACCTGTAAACTTAATTTCACCGCCGCCAAGTGCACGACCACGGCCTAAACCACCTTTCCATCCCAAATAGAAGCCAACCAATTGCCACATCGCATCAAGCCCTAAACAGCCTGGCATGACAGGGTCGCCTTCAAAGTGACAACCAAAAAACCAAAGATCTCTATTGACATCTAGTTCCGCAATAATCTGTCCATTATTGTATTCGCCGCCCTCGTCAGTAATAGAAACGATGCGATCAAACATAAGCATGGGGGGTAATGGAAGCTGTGCGTTGCCTGGACCAAACATCTCTCCTCGGCCGCAAGACAAAAGCTCTTCTTTTGTATAGCTATTTTTTTTAGGCATTGGGTTTTTAGGCTGCTGATAAAAAAGATTGTGAAAAAATATTTGTTTGATAACGCAAGTATTTTATCGTGTTTTTATCTATTTACCCTTATAAATTATTACGCTACTATGAAAAACATAGTAAAACACTCAACTAACAATTTCATCTATTAGGATTCGATATGAGCGACCAAAATCTGGCTGACTGGAGAAAACTTGCAGTCAAACTTGAAGCAGAAATTAATAAAGTTATCGTAGGGCAAGAAAGTCCTATCAGGCTTATTACCACTTCAATTTTTGCACGAGGGCACGTTCTCCTTGAGGGTGATGTGGGAGTTGGAAAAACAACATTACTTAAGGCTTTTACGCGTGCTATTGGCGGTGGTTACCAACGTATCGAAGGTACGATTGACCTTATGCCAAACGATCTTATCTATCACACTTATCTCGGTGAAGATGGAAAGCCCCATGTAAGCCCAGGCCCTATTTTGATGTCAGGCAGTGATTTATCAATTTTCTTTTTCAATGAAATCAATCGTGCAAGACCGCAAGTGCATTCATTGCTTTTAAGAATCATGGCAGAAAAAACACTATCCGCATTTAATAAAGAACATCACTTTCCTCATATGGTGGTATTTGCTGATCGAAACCAAGTAGAACGTGAAGAAACATTTGAAATTCCTTCAGCAGCGCGTGATCGTTTTATGATGGAAATACCTATTCTTATCCCAAAAGCTGATCAGATGATGAAAGACTTAGTCTTTGAAACTAAATTCCATAACGCAGACAAACTGATTGAAGAAGTCAAACCTGATCTTATTAAATTTAATAAGCTCAATGAACTTTCAGAAACAATTCAAGAAAATATTAAAGCCAGTGATGCATTAAAAAATTATGCGTTACGTTTATGGAAGGCTACAAAAAATCCTGGCGATTATGGTATTAAATTATCTGATATTGATATGAATCGATTAATCGTATCAGGCGCTAGCCCGCGCGGTATGAGCATGATGATGAAAGCAGCGCGTGTGAATGCATGGCTTAATGATCGAACATCAGTGACCCCTGCAGATATTCACGCAGTTTTCCATGAAACTATTGCCCATCGACTCGTATTTAACCCTGTCTATGAAATGAGAAGAACGATCATTGCACGTGATTTAACTAATGGCATTTTAAACGCCATCAACGCACCTTAAACCAAATGGTTCAATCCACCCCATTATTTGATTACCACATCGGTTGGAAATCTAAAGGCAAGCATCCTGGTCGCCATAAAAGCAATCAGAGAGGAATGGGTATTGAATTTGCAGGACACACAACACTCCTTTCATACCCTGACCCAAGGCGAATTGATATTCGCCAATCGATTCGAGATCCTTTAGGTGAGATTCACGTCAAAATATTTAATCAACGTAGTGCGACACCCGTCATGATTGTCTGTGATTTATCTGCCAGTATGAATTTTGGTGGAAAAAATAAAAAAATTAATTTAGCTGCTGAAGTCGCGCAATCCATAGCTCACTCTGTCATAGATCGTCATGACGCTATCGGTCTCATTGGTTTTGATGACGAGATTAGAGAAGATTGGTTAGCACCCTTATCATTTAGATCACAACATGCATTAACACTTATTCACGAACTTAAAAACTTTACATCTACAAATAAATCGAATCGCGCAATCAAAGACCTCTATCAGTATATGCCTCGTGAACGTTCACTTATTTTCTTTATTTCAGACTTTCACATGCCAGAAGTTGAGTTAGAAAATTGTTTATCTAATCTTATGAGGCACCATGTGGTCCCTGTAGTTTTATGGGATAAGAAAGAATACATCAATCTTCCTAATTTTGGCATTGTCACAATTACCGATCCTGAAAGTGGTAAAAAAAATACACTTTTTTTAAGAAAAGAACTGAAAGAAAAAATTGTGGATTCATTTGAAAAAAGACGTGCTGTCATTACAAAAGCATTTATGAATTTTGATATTCCACCTTTTTTTGTAGATGACCATTTTGATGCAACTAAAATGACCGAATACTTCAATCAATTCGTGGGCGCTTAATAATTATGAAATATCTTATTTCTTTATGGATGCTTCTATTATCAGTTTCTAGTTTTGCACTGGATGTGCAAGAGTGGCCTGATATTCAAGAAGGTATCATATCCATCAAAATAAAAGAGCCGCTTCACCGAGTCGGATATACCGTAGGGGACAAATCAGAAAGACATGTAGAAGTTACAATTAAAAAACCTTATGTACTTATTAAAGAGTCTTTGCCTATTCCGGGTTACGAAAGAAAATATAAAGGCCAAGATTTAGGTATCGTATTGGATGCAATGAAACATGTATTAAAAGAAAATAAAACATCTTCTACATTAGTCATGGATCTTACGTATCAAATTTTTACAAATAATGTAGTCGCAAAACCGGGATTCTTACCAGCTGAATATATCCGAGTCTTAAATCCTAATGACCCACAAAAGAAAGTCTTTAAATATAGGATTCCTGAGTATCAAATTGCGATATCTCCTTTATCTATTTTTGGCGCTATAAAAATTGAACAAGATATGAGCCCATTAAGAGGCGTCATTTTAATGGATGAGAAAAGTCCTATAAAAACACTTAAAATTTCGGGCATCATCGCACTTCTTTCTTTATTAGGTCTTATATATATTTATAGTCAATATGCATGGCTACCAAACGCTCGAGGTATATTTGCAAGAACCCATCGCTCATTCAATAAAATGAAGGCAACTCCCGCTTCTATTGAAAAAGCAATCACAGACATGCATCGTGCTTTTGATCTTGTTATTGAAAAAACTCTCTTTACAGATAATCTTCATGATCTTTATGCTAAGAATCCTTCATTTAAAAATATCGATACTGAACTGCGCGAGTTTTTTAAGCTTTCCACACTCGTATTTTTTAATACTTCAAATAAAAAATATGATCATGATGAAATACTTAAATGGCTTAAAGATTTCTCAAGGCATTGTCGAGATTGCGAGAGAAAACTTATTGTTGATAAAAAATCACTCGTGGCAGGTTTAGCTAAATGACATTTTCATTTCCATGGGTCTTATGGCTTATTCCTTTAGCTTTTATTCCGCTTTTTTTTAAAGAAGTATCCTTACAGTACTACTCATGGAATGAAATGATTCCAAAAGATCGACTCTCAAGGATTGTGGCTATTATCTTAAAATTTATCGCGACCATGATTTTATTGGCAATCATTGTTGGATTAAGTGGGCCACATTCTCGCCAAAAAGAAATTGAAAAAACAGGTATAGGCGCTCAAATTGGTTTGGTATTGGATCGAAGTGCGAGTATGGATGATCCTTTTGCAGGCAACGACCAATCCAAAGTGGGAGAAATGAAATCAGCTGCTGCTGCCAGACTAATTACTGACTTTGTAAAATCAAGAAAAAACGACATGATTGGTATGGTTTCATTTAGCAATTCTGGCATGTATGTTTTGCCACTGACTGATAATAAAAATGCCATTATTTCAGCCGTAAGAGCAACAGCTGGTAACGCATTATTTCAAACTAATATTGGTAGTGGTCTTACGACGGGTGCTGAATTATTTAATAAAGTACCAGACTCTGGTTCAAGAGCGATGATTTTACTTTCAGATGGAGCAGGTCGTATCGATGCTGCTACTCAAGAAAAAATTAAGGATTGGCTAGGCCGATTTAAAATTAGCCTTTATTGGATCGTATTAAGACAACCAGGTGGTATCAGTATTTTTAATACTTCATATAAAGCACGAGATGATGAGGCGCTACCACCTCAAATTGAGCTTAATGAATTTTTTAAAACACTTCATTCGCCGTTTCAAGCTTATGAGGCAGAAGATCCAAAAACACTACAAAAAGCCATCGAGGATATCAATCAAAAAGAAAAGAAACCCATTAAATATTTTGAGAAAATTCCAGGTCAAGATTATTCAACTCATTGTTTTGTCGTTGCGGCTCTTATGATGATAGGTTTACTGATGCTTAAATTAATTGAGGTGAGATCATGGCTTTAATCACAAAAAATCTTTTTAGCACTAAAAAACTCACTTGGATTTTTGCACTGTTTCTCATAATTTCACTTGGTGTATTTATAAAGCAATGGATTGAATTAAAAAATATTCAAGTATTTAATCGAGATATTGCTGAAGGTAAATCGCCGAGTATGTTTATCAATAGTTTTGAAGCGCGTTATGCAACAGCTTATTGGCTCACAACTAAAGAAAGATATAAAGAAGCCAATATTCTTTTTACAAATCTTTTACCGATAGCTTCACCCTCTCAAAAAGCAGCCATTCAATACAATATTGGTAATATTTTCTTTAAGCGCGCATTGGCGATCAACGGTACTGATATGACGGTCAAAAATGAAACAGAATATTTATTTAGACAAGCAAAAGCAGCTTATATGCTATCTATTAAGATTGATAATCATGCATGGGATGTAAAACATAATCTTGATCGCGTGCTTATGATTTTGCCTGCCAACCCAACGCCTGGTGTTGGCGATTCAGATTCGCCTGGACTCATTTTAGGCAATGTTCCTGTAGGCCTTCCTTAAATCTATGAAAGCGTGGCTTAAAAACATAAAATCGGGATCCAATCTCGATTTTAATACCCTATCACTCATAGTATCGATTGGGTTTATGTTGCTTGCGATTATCAATCCATCAATACCTCTCAAACACAATATTTATAACTATATCTTTGTGACTGACATCTCGCAAAGTATGAATACGATTGATATGTCTGTCATGAATAAATCCATCTCAAGACTTGAATATATGAAGCATAGTCTTCATGAAATTATGTCTGAGCTTCCTTGTGGTACAAAAGTGAGTATAGGTATGTTTGTAGGTGTGAGTGTGGCAGCCTCATATACACCTATTGAAGTCTGTGAAAATTTTGATGCTATTGAAGACACAATCGATCATTTGGATTGGCGTTCGGGTTGGTCTGGTAATTCACGTATTCGAGAATCTTTTTTTAACTTAGCACGTTTAATTAGAAGCTTTCCTGAAAATTCTCAAGTCGTTTATTTTACTGACGGTGAAGAAGCTCCAAAGCTCCACGCATTTAATACAAAAGATCTTTCTCAATTTCAAGGCGGAAATGATTGGGTAATTGTTGGAATTGGAAGTTTAAAAGGAGCACCCATTCCAAAGTTAGATGGAAAAAATCAACTCATTGGCTATTGGGCTAATGATAGCTTTGCATTACAACCAGGTATTGCGCAAATCTCAGAGGCTAATATTGGTACTCGAGATGACAATGTGGCAGGTGGCGAGAGTGATCGCTATATGTCTAAGCTAGATGAAGCCTACTTAAAAGACATTACAAAACAGATAAATGGGATTTATGTAAGAGGTGATTCCATATTAAATATCTTAAGTGCAATGAAAAAACAAAAGCCTGCTTGGCAAGATACAGCTGACTTTCATCTTAAATGGTTTTTTGCCTCACTCGCAGGTATTATTTTTAGCCTTCGATTTTTTTCGATAAAACAAATAAAACAATATGTCATTAAGCGTAGAAAATAAATTCATTATTCTTGATAAAACCTCTACGATAAAAGTTGAAGGTGATGATCGAGTTCAGTTCTTGCAAGGCCAATTGACTCAAGATATTAATCTCATCTCGCAAAATAATGCTCTATACGCTGGCTTTTGTAACCCCAAGGGTAGAATGCTGGCTTTTATGTTGTGTTATTTAGATCATGAATCAATCCACTTACAAATTGATAGCTCCATTCAAAATTTTATACTTCAAAAACTTAGGATGTATATTCTTCGCTCAAAAGTGTCGCTAAAATTAGCCAATGAAACATTCACATGTGTAGGTTTTGTGGGCTCCAAAGTACTTCTTACAAAAAACATTCAACCTCCAAAAAATTATTTAGATATCATTCAAGCAAATGGCATCATGATTATGCGTTTAGGAAAAGATGATGATAGATACCAACTCATTGGAGAAACTTCTAAAGTGAATGAATTTATGAAGCTTAACTTTTCTGAATATTCATCCATGAGTTTTAATGATTGGAATAATTTAAATATCCTAGATGGGATTCCTGATATTTACCCAACCACGCAAGAAGCATTTATTCCACAATCTTTAAATATGGACTTAATCGAAGGTATTAATTTTAAAAAAGGTTGTTATACAGGACAAGAAATTGTTGCTCGAACACACTACTTAGGCAAAGTTAAAAGACGGATGTATCGTGCTTTTATTAAATCGCGCGCGGATCTTAATCCTGGTGATCTGATCTTAAATAATAATGGTGAAGAAATTGGTCAGCTAGTGAGATCAGCCAATGAAAATGATGAGAAAACAAACATGCTGATTGAATTAAGAGTTGATCAAGCGCGCGAAGCGCTTTTCATTAAGAGTGAATTAATTGAAATCTTTTTAGAAGACCAAGGAAGATTTGATTAGTGCTTAGCTTGCGAATTACTTGAAGCTTCATTTTCTTTTTTATCTTTTTCGTGATTTGTCACTTGGAAAAAGATTTCATCCTGCTTAATCATACCAAGCTCATTACGAGCTCTCTCTTCAATCGCTGAGAAACCTTGTTTAAGATCTCCTACCTCAGCATTGAGAACATTATTTCTTACTTGATTATCCGCATTTGTTTTTTTCTGAGCATCAATTTGATGATTTAAACTCCATACGCGCAACCAACTTCCTTTACCAAACCACAATGGGTATTGCATTAACGCTACCAATATGACAAAAATAGCAGTTAAAGATTTCATGTTATTTATTCAATTGGTAAAAACAAGAAAGGCCTGCGTATGATGAAGCTAATCCAAGCTCCTCTTCGATACGAAGCAGTTGATTATATTTAGCAATACGTTCAGATCTTGAAAGTGAGCCAGTTTTGATTTGCAATGCATTTGTCGCCACTGCTAAATCAGCAATTGTTGTGTCTTCAGTTTCTCCTGAGCGATGAGAAATGACAGCGGTATATCCTGCTTTTTTAGCCATCGCAATAGTTTCAAATGTTTCAGTAAGTGTACCAATTTGATTTACTTTAATTAAAACAGAATTAGCAACTTTTCGTTTAATACCTTCATCTAAAATTTTTGGATTTGTTACAAAAAGATCATCGCCTACAAGTTGAATATGTTTACCTAATCTTTGTGTTAAAACATGCCAACCATCCCAATCAAATTCACCCATACCATCTTCAATACTAATGATTGGATATTTATCACACCATGTCGCTAGATAATCTGTAAATTGTTCACTTGATAAAGATAAATTTTCAGAGGCGAGATGATATTTACCATCTTTATAAAATTCAGTACTTGCGCAATCAAGACCAAGGTAAACATCACGGCCGGGCTCGTATCCAGCTCGAGAGATAGCCTCCATAATCATTTGTATGGCTGACTCATTAGATGGAAGGTTAGGTGCGAAACCACCTTCATCACCAACGGTCGTTGAAAAACCTTTTTTGCTTAATGTTTTTTTGAGTGCTTGAAAAACTTCCGCACCACATCGTATTGCTTCTCTAAATGTAGGTCTTCCAGCAGGAATAATCATAAACTCTTGCATATCGACACTATTGTCTGCATGCGCTCCGCCATTAATAACATTCATCATTGGTGTAGGTAATTGCATAGCACCTGAGCCACCAAGATAACGATAGAGAGGTAAATTAGAATTTTTTGCTGCTGCTATAGCTGAAGCCATTGAAACTGCGAGAATTGCATTAGCCCCTAAGCGACCTTTATTGTCTGTGCCGTCTAATTCAATCATAGTTTGATCAATCAACGTTTGATCATCTACATCAAGACCTACTATTGCTTTAGCAATTTCGGTATTGACATGCTTCACTGCGTTTAAAACACCTTTTCCAAAATAACGTTTTGCATCGCCATCACGAAGCTCAATCGCTTCTTTACTTCCTGTAGAAGCACCTGATGGCACCATTGCTCTTCCCATCACACCAGAATCTAATAAAACATCAGCTTCTATAGTTGGGTTACCTCTTGAATCAATAACTTCTCGAGCAACAATTTGTTTCACAAAACTCATTCTTTTTCCTTCGTTTACAGTTAATTGTTTAGGACATCTCGATGAAGCCTGCTTTTTTAACTGATCGATCAATTTCAGCTAATAACTCAAGCAATGCTTTCATTTTTTTAAGTGGCCATGCATTCGGTCCATCAGATAAAGCTTCTTTTGGATTAGGGTGTGTTTCCATAAAAATGCCTGCGATACCGCTCGCAACTGCTGCTCTTGCAAGAACGGGTACGAATTCACTTTGTCCGCCACTCTTGTCACCTTGGCCGCCCGGTTGTTGTACTGAATGCGTTGCATCAAACACAACAGGGCAATTCGTTTCTCGCATAATAGATAAACTTCTCATATCTGATACAAGTGTGTTGTAACCAAAAGATGCGCCTCGTTCACAGACCATAATATTATCGAGACCGCCGTTAGCTTCTTTAGCTTTTGTAACAACTTGTTTCATATCACCTGGCGCTAAAAATTGACCCTTCTTAATATTTACAGGCTTACCTGAAGTTGCAACAGCAGTAATGAAATCAGTTTGTCGACACAAGAAAGCCGGTGTTTGGATTACATCCACAATACTTGCAACTTGTTCAACTTGAAATTGATCATGGACATCTGTAAGTACTGGGACGCCTATTTGCTTTTTCACTTCAGACAAAATTCTTAATCCTTCATCAATGCCAAAACCTCTGAAAGTTTTATTTGAGCTTCGATTAGCTTTGTCATAAGAGGATTTAAAAATAAATGGGATATTGAGTGCTGCGGTCATTTCTTTTAACTGACCCGCGACATCTAAAGTCATTGCTTCAGATTCAATCACACAAGGACCTGCAATTAAAAATAATGGGTGATTTAATCCAACATCAAAGTTGCATAGTTTCATGATGCACTTCCTTTAGATTGTTTGTATTTAAGTGCGGCTTGAATATAGGCTTTAAATAATGGATGGCCTGTTCTTGGATTGGAAGTAAATTCTGGATGGAATTGACAACCTACGAACCAAGGGTGTTGATCCTGCGGTAATTCAATGATCTCACAGAGTTGCTCAAAAGGCGTTCTAGCTGAAACTATAAGTCCCGCTTTAATCAACTGATCCACGTAATGATTGTTAACTTCATAACGATGACGATGGCGCTCATTCACTTCAGCTCCATAAATTTTATACGCTAAAGTACCGGATTCAATTGGACACTTCTGTGCGCCCAATCTCATCGTACCTCCTAGATCTGAGGAATCATCTCTTTTTTCAATCGTACCCTCGGATGATTTCCATTCAGTGATTAACCCAATTACTTGGTGCTGAGTATCTTGATCAAATTCAGAGCTGTTTGCATTTTTGAGCATGGCTTTATGTCTTGCAAATTCAACAACAGCTAATTGCATACCTAAACAAATACCTAAGTATGGAATTTTATTTTCACGTGCAAATTGAATCGCTTTAATTTTTCCTTCTGTACCTCGTTTACCAAAACCACCAGGCACCAAAATGGCTTCCATAGCTGCTAATGCTTTAGTACCACTTTTTTCAATTTCTTCTGAATCAAGATAATGAATTTTTATTTTTGATGATGTGTGTATTCCAGCGTGAATCAATGCTTCTGTGAGAGATTTGTAAGACTCAGTCAAATCTACATATTTACCTACGAATGCGATATCAATATGATGTTTCGTATGTTTTAATGCGTCGGTAATTTTGTCCCAGCTTGAAAGATCTGCGGGTTTCGCCAAAATATTTAATTTATGGCAAACAATTTCATCAATCATTTGTTGATGAAGTAAGCTTGGTATTTTATAAATAGAATCTGAATCAACGGCTGAAATAACTGCTTCAGGTGAAACATTTGTAAATAAGGCTATTTTCTTTCTTTCATCATCTGGAATAGCACGATCAGCTCTACAAATTAAAATATCTGGCTGAATACCAATCTCTCTTAATTCTTTAACAGAGTGTTGCGTTGGTTTTGTTTTTAATTCACCTGCTGTTGAAATAAAAGGAAGTAAGGTGAGGTGAATATAACAAGCATTTTCACGGCCTTCTTCAAATCCAATTTGACGAATAGCTTCTAGAAAAGGAAGTGACTCAATGTCACCAACTGTGCCGCCCACTTCAACGATTGCAACATCAGCGCCATTTGCGCCATTCTTTATGTGTAACTTAATTTCATCTGTAATATGGGGGATGACCTGAACTGTCTTACCTAGATATTCACCACGACGCTCTTTGCGAATAACGCTGTCGTAAATCTGGCCCGTCGTAAAATTATTTTTCTTTCCCATGCGCGCCGAAATAAAACGCTCGTAATGGCCAAGATCAAGATCGGTTTCTGCACCATCATCGGTCACAAAGACTTCACCGTGCTGAAAAGGACTCATCGTGCCTGGATCAACATTAATATACGGATCGAGTTTTAGCATCGTCACTTTAATGCCCCGTGACTCTAAGATAGCCCCGAGACTAGCAGCTGCGATACCTTTACCCAAGGAAGAAACGACACCGCCAGTAACAAACACATATTTGGTCATGGAAAGGCTTTTAAATAATTGCTGACGGGAGTCTATTTTACTTTAAAGCTATGTGTCTCACAATTGAAGTTTGAGGTTTCTCATAGAGGGAAAGGGATTTCAAAGGTTTTTATCTCAATTAATCAGAAAATGGCATTTCCTTTAATGGATAAAGGTATCCACTGTCAACCGGTTTTGATAAAAAAACATCTCCACAAAATCTGTGGATAACTTTGTGGATAAAGATGACATAAATTTATAACTCTTGAATTTATAAGCATTTTTTTAAATCGCTTATTTTTTAAGCTAAATAAAAGTTATTTAAAATCAATGACTTAACTTATGTCCCTAATTCTATTAGGATTTTTGGTTAAAGTTAATGTAAGTTCTTAGAAGATGTGCATAACTGCACTATTTTGGGGAGCGCATCGAGCGTATTTTGATGTGATACCTCAATCACTGAATCTAAATTCATATCTCGTAATTCAGCGAAAAAAGTTGCAATTTGATGTAACTCATGAGGTGCATTTCGTCTTCCATGACCTAACCATGATGGGGGAATGTCAGGCGCATCTGTTTCTAACACAATAGACTCTATAGGTAACGTCTTTGCTAAGAATTGAATATGTGTGGCTCTTGAATAAGTCATAGCACCACCAAAGCCCAATTTAAATCCTAACTCGATAAAAGCTTCGGCTTGTTGCATGCTGCCATTAAAGGCGTGCGCAATACCACCTCTCACTGGATATCGTCTTAAATTTTTAAGTACATCATCAACCGCCTGCCTTACATGCATGATGACGGGCAAATCAAATGCGCTCGCTAATTTTAATTGCGCTACAAATATTTCTTCTTGAAGTAATTTGTTGTCTTTGGTAACAAAGAAATCTAAACCAATCTCACCCACTGCGATAGGCTCATATGTTTTTAAATAAGATTGCAATGTATCTAAATCATCGTCTTTCATATCATTGATAAACATTGGATGAAAACCCAATGCATAAAAACAATTGGGAAATTTCTTTCTAAGATTAATAACATCATCGAAACTTTTTCTATTCACCGCAGGAACAATAATTTTTTCAACACCATGATCGAGCGCCTCTTTAACAATAGTATCTTGCTCTTGATTAAACTCTAATGCATCTAGATGACAGTGACTATCGATAAGCATTACGAATGGTCACTTTAATTTAAATCGCATTCTTAAGTCTTGACCGACCCAGCGATGATCTATGAGTGTGGTGGTAATTTTGTTTTCTAAATTTTCATAAGCAGGCAATGTAAACATACCTTTAGCCTCTGAACCTAAAATCACAGGCGCATAATAAATCATAAGCTCATCAATTAAATTAGCTTTTAAAAATGCGCCATTTAAACCTTCGCCTGCTTCAATCCATACTTCATTCATTTCCCGTTCAGCAAGTATTTTAATAAGCGCTGCTAAATCAACTTTACCTCTATCATCTAATTGAATACATTCAATACCTAAAGCTTCTAATTGCGCTAATTTTTTTTGTTTATCATTGGCATAAACTATAAGTAAAGGCTTTTCATGCAGGATGTCAGCATCTAGTGGAATTTTTAATTCTGAATCTACTACTACACGTAATGGTTGACGTGCATTTTCATAAAGCCTTACAGAAAGTTTTGGGTTGTCAGATAACACAGTGCCGATACCAGTCAAAATCGCACAAGAAGAAGCTCGCCAGTATTGAACGTCTGCCCTTGCAGCTTCGCCTGTAATCCATTGACTCTTACCATTATGAAGTGCAGTTTTTCCATCTATTGATACTGCAAGCTTTGCTCTGACATAAGGTGATTTTTTTGTCATGCGACAAATAAAACCTATATTTAATTGTTGTGCTTGTGCTTCCATCACACCTACTTCAACATCAATATACGCTTCTTTTAATTTTTGAATACCTTGACCTGACACTAAAGGATTTGGATCTTGCATGGCAATAAATACTTTTTTAACTTTAGCTTTAATTAAAGCATTGACACATGGAGGCGTTCTACCGGTATGAGAACAGGGTTCTAATGTGACATATACATCGCTACCTTCTGATCTATTTCCTGCTTCTTCTAATGCCATCACTTCAGCGTGTGATTCGCCCGCTTTCATATGATAACCACGGCCTACAATCTCATTGTTTTGAACGATGACACAACCAACTCTTGGATTAGGGGATGTTGTGAATAAAGCTTTTTCTGCAAGTCTCAAAGCTTCACTCATGAAAAATTGAGGTGAATATGAATTCATTTAATCAAGGTCACGCATAACATCATGGAAATCTTCAACATCTGAAAAACTTCTATAAACAGATGCGAAACGAATATAAGCTACCTTGTCCATTTTTTTTAATTCATGCATGACGTTTTCGCCTAATTCACGGGCACTAATTTCTTTCTCACCGTACGCTAAAACTTTTTGAATGATACGTTCAATCGCTTGATCTATATATTCAACAGGTACAGGACGCTTATGAAGGGCACGGCTAAATGATTGGTGAAGTTTATTTCGGCTAAAGTCTTCACGTTTGCCATTTTGCTTCACAACTTGAGGAAATGTGAGTTCGACTGATTCATATGTAGTAAAACGTTTATCGCATTCTGAACATCGACGGCGACGGCGAATTGAATTACCTTCGTCGTTCACTCTTGAGTCAACAACTTGGGTATCATCAGTTCCGCAGAATGGGCATTTCACTTGATGTATTTAAATCTAAATTAAGATCCGTAGACAGGAAATTGAGCGGTTAAGGCAACAACCTTAGCTTTAGTTTCATTAATCACTTTTTCATCATGCGGATGATCAAGAATATCAGCAATCATTTGTGCCACCATGTCCGCTTCTTTTTCTTTAAAGCCACGTGTCGTAATTGCAGGTGATCCGATACGAATCCCTGATGTCACAAAAGGACTTTCCGGATCATTAGGAATTGAATTTTTATTCACTGTAATATGCGCTTGGCCTAAAAGAACATCCGCTACTTTTCCAGTTAATCCCTTAGGTCTTAAATCAACTAAAAACAAATGGGACTCGGTGCGACCAGAAATAATACGAACACCTCTTTTGCTTAATGACTCAGCCATGGTTTGAGCATTTTTAACGACTTGCGTTTGATACGCTTTAAATTCGGGTTTCGATGCTTCTAAGAAAGCAACAGCTTTTGCTGCGATTACATGCATTAAAGGTCCGCCTTGAATACCAGGGAATACGAAACTATTAATGCTTTTTTCGAATTCAGCTTTAGCCAAAATAATGCCGCCACGAGGGCCTCTTAAAGTTTTATGTGTAGTTGATGTTACAAAATCTGCATAAGGCACTGGGCTAGGATAAACACCAGCAGCAATTAATCCTGAATAGTGCGCCATATCCACCATGAAATAAGCGCCCACTTTTTTTGCAATCTGAGACATACGTTCCCAATCGAAACGCAAAGCGTAGGCTGAAGCACCGCCAATAATCAGTTTCGGTTTTGATTCAATCGCGAGCTTTTCCATTTCATCGTAATCAATCTCTTCATTTGCATTGAGTCCATAAGGCACAATGTTAAAGAGTTTGCCCGATAGATTTGCAGGGGAGCCATGGGTTAAATGACCGCCATGTCCTAGGTTCATACCCATGATCGTATCGCCAGGTTTAAGTATTGAAAAATAGACAGCTTGATTCGCTTGGCTACCTGAGTGTGGCTGCACATTCACGTATTCAGCACCATATAATTTCTTTAGGCGATCAATTGCAATTTGTTCAACGTTATCTACAAATTCGCAACCGCCATAAAACCGTTTGCCGATATAGCCTTCTGCATATTTATTTGTAAGTTGAGAGCCTTGGGCTTCCATCACCGCTGGGCTTGTGTAGTTTTCAGATGCTATAAGCTCGATATGGTCTTCTTGTCGCTTCACTTCTTGAGTGACTTGAAGCGCAATTTCTGGATCCACAATACTTAATTTTTGAGCTTTGCTAAACATGTCTTTATTTCCGCTATGTATTTAAAATGATTAGAGATTTTTGTCTCAGAAAAGTCGATATTTTATCATGGGTCTGACCTATCTTTCTTAATGAAGTTCTATCTTAGATAAAATCTAAAAGTTATAATCCTTGTGACTATATTGAAGAGAAAGGTTTATATGCATTGGACTGATAGCCAAAGGATTGCTGAGGCTTTGTACGACAAACATCCTGATATAGACCCTAAGACGATTCGATTTACTGACTTATACCAGTGGATTTTAGACCTTGAAGGCTTTGAAGATGACCCTAATAAATGTGGGGAAAAAATTCTAGAAGCCATTCAGCTCGCATGGATCGAAGAGTCCGAATAAATCATGGCATTACTTCCTAGAGAGATTTTTAAAGCCTACGACATCCGTGGCATTGTGGGCGAAACGCTCACGCCTGCATTTGTAGAAATTATAGGTCGCGCTATTGGAAGTGAGGCAATTGATCGCGGGCAAAAAGAGATCTCTATTGGCTTTGACGGAAGGCTTTCAGGCCCAGAATTATCTCAATCACTCATCAAAGGCATACTTAAAACAGGTATTAGCGTCATTAATCTAGGCATGGTCACAACGCCGATGGTTTATTTTTCTACATTCTTTCTTAAAACCCAATCGGGTGTGATGGTCACAGGAAGTCATAATCCCCCCGACTACAATGGTTTAAAGATGGTTTTAGGTGGCGATACCTTATCAACCGAAGCCATACAGAAACTTTATACCCGTATAGAAGAAGAAAACTTTCATGAAGGTCAGGGATTTGAAAAAAAATATGACATTGCGAAAGACTATATTGAAGCAATCAAAAATCATATTCATTTAAAACGTCCCATGAAAATTGTCATAGATTGTGGCAATGGTGTCGCAGGAGCTTATGCTCGAAAGATTTATGAAAGTATTGGCTGCTCTGTCGAAGAATTATTCTGTGATGTGGATGGCACATTTCCGAATCACCACCCTGATCCTTCTGAACCTCATAACTTAAATGACGTGATAGCGCATCTTAAAAAAAGTGAAGCTGAATTAGGTTTTGCCTTTGATGGTGATGCAGACCGTTTAGGTGTGGTAACAAAAGATGGTCAAATCATTTATCCAGATCGACAGCTTTTACTATTTGCTGAAGATGTCTTAAGTCGTAATCCAAATGCCACAATTATCTTTGATGTGAAATCAACGCGGAATTTATTTCAATGGATTAAAGACAAAGGGGGTAAACCTTTAATGTGGAAAACAGGGCACTCTCTTATCAAAGCTAAAATGAAAGAAGAAAATGCAGCGCTTGCTGGCGAAATGAGTGGACATACTTTTTTTAAAGAGCGTTGGTATGGTTTTGATGATGGTATTTATGCAGGTGCCAGACTTCTAGAAATCTTAAGTCGCTTCAATAATCCATCTGAAGTTTTAAATAACTTACCTAATAGCATTAGCACGCCAGAACTTCAAATTAAAATGAAGGAAGGTGAGCCACACGCTTTGATTAAAAAATTACAAACGGAAGCGCAATTTGATAATGCACTCGAAATTATTAAAGTCGATGGATTGCGCGTTGAGTATCAAGATGGGTTTGGTTTAATGCGAGCATCAAATACAACACCGGTCATTGTTTTAAGATTTGAAGCTGAGAACAAAAATGCACTCGAGAGAATTCAAAGTTCATTTAAAAGTATTTTATCTATAGCCTCTCCGAATTCAGTTTTACCTTTTTAAGATCCTGATTACCAATATCCTACGATCGAAGGATAATCAATCAAGAGCCTATTCAGTTAAAGTAACCTAATGTTAATTAACTATCTGAATAAATTCAAACTTTTGTATGTCATCACACTCGTGATGATTCATAAAATAGCCTTTGCGATTGATCTCCAGCCAGGAGAAATAAAAGCACCTATAGGGACATTTAATACAGCACAAATGTCTTATTTGTATGTTGAAAAAGGAGATAAATATACCCACGGCAAAAAAACATCAGATGCTAGTCATATAAATTACAATGCTTTTCTTTTGAGGCTAAGTCATGCTTTTGATATTATGAAAATACCAGCTGCTGCCTATGTACAATCATCTATAAATCATCTTGAAAATACTAATATTCCCGGGGTAGCCAATGGTAACGAAAATGGTATTGGCGACACTGCCTTTGTATTCGCTTTATGGCCTCATGTCGATCGAGCAAAAGAAGAGCACTTTGGTATAGCAGCATACTTAACATTACCCACAGGTGATTATGATAAAAATCGAGCGATTAATATTGGAAACAATATTTATCAAACAGCTTTGCAAGCTGGCTACCAGAAAAAGCTCATGGAAAATATTAACTGGATGAATGCTTTAGACGTAGTTCTAAGCACTGATAATAATGAATATTTAGGTAATAAAAAACTTGAAAAAGATCCGCTCTATACATTCCAAACAGGGTTACAGTATTTATTTAATCCAACTTATTCGGTATCGATTGGATATTTCTATACTGTAGGAGGCGAAAGTACAATAAATGGAATTGATCAAGGTAATATCAATAAAATTCATCGCTACCAATTAAGCGGTCAAGGTAATTATAATTTTGGTCGACTCACGTTGCAGTATGGTTCAGAATTAGTAAATGAAAATAGCTATATTGAAGAGCATCGATTAATCACTATATACACATTTAAATTCTAAAGAAAGTTAATTAATTGAATCTGATTATTCCAATTATTTTTATTACGATTGCAATCATTCAGCTGGGAATTTTCGTAAATTCAATTTCTCTTATCAAAATCTATCCCAATGAAAAATCTATAAAATATTGGGCAGCGTCACTCTTATCTGGTTCGATTGGAATTACTTGTATCGCTTTGGGTTCTGCTATGTTAAAAAGCCTTGCAAAAGGAAGTTTATTTTTAACGTTTTCCAATATTATTTTCTTTGCTTCTACGATATGGCTTATTTTTTACTCTAAAAGTCTCAAATATAAAATTTCAAATAAAGATATAAAGCTCTACTCATTGACAGTTATTGCATATGGAATTGTATTTGAAGTCGTAAGGCAAAATGGTAATTTTATAGATAGGCAACTTTTTGCAGCCAGCTGTTCATTATTGGCTTACTTAGTATTACTTGTAGAAATAAAAAAACAAAAATTATATGAAGATTCAAAATATTTAAAAATATTTTCCGCTACTACATTTATTGAATTTATTTTGCTTCTCATTCGAATATTAATACTCTTAAATAATGACTATGGATTCATAGACAGTCTCAATGAAATACCCATTGCCCCTCTTGCTATGCTATGGCTAATGCTCATAGTTAATATTTGGTCATACATATCAATCAATGGCTATTGGACAGAAAAAATTGCTTCATCAAGTACAGCAAATTTAATTGAAAATACAAAAATAAAAATATTACTAAATGAAAAATATAAATTAATTAATTCTTTAATGTCAGCAAATAAAACAGCAGTATCTGGAGCGCTTTCCGCTTCGATAGCTCACGAACTAAACCAACCACTTGGTGCTATAAAAATAAATAGTCAGCATTTAGATCTTTTATTAAAAAATAAAAAAGAAAAAGCCCTCATAAAAAAAATTATTCAAGACAATGATAGAGCAGCAAATATTATTGCAACACTAAAATCTGCATTTAACAGTAATCCTACTTACCAAATTATAAAATTTGATACTTTTATCGAATCCTTAAAGCCTTTGTTTATTCAAGCTGCTTCAGAAAAGCAAATTTCTATTAAGTTTTCATTAAATGCTTCAGCCTCTGTAAGTATTAATCCAGACCAGTTAAGACAAGCCTTATCTAATTTATTTAATAACTCAGTGGAAGCGCTGTCCAAAACAAAAAAGACAAGTAAATTAATACTAATTAAAACCTCTATCAATAATAATAAATTAGTCTGTTCTATTTCTGATAATGGACCAGGCGTGAATAAAAAAATTAAAAACAAAGTTTTTGAGCTATATGAAAGTTCAAAAGATGGAAATATGGGTTTAGGTTTATGGTTAACTAAGTACATTATTTTCAATCATAAAGGTGCTATAGGTCTTAATATGAAATATCTAAAAGGCGCAGAGTTCTTGATTGAGCTTCCTATCACTCAGAATGCATAAAAAAAATAAAATTACTATTTTTTTGATTGAGGACGATCCTTCACAGCTTAAAAGTATCGAGTCTTTATTAGAATTCAAAGGATTTGTTTTTCAATCTTTTAAAAATGCTATGGATTTTTTAACGCTTTCTGACATTTCAAGACCTGCTGTGTTGGTATCTGATATGCGCCTTCCTGATTTGAACGGGGTGGAGCTTTATAAAGCTCTTACAGATCGAGGCGAAGACATTCCAATAATTTTTATAAGTGGCGAATCTTCTATTCAGCAAAGTATTGATGCCATGAAACAAGGTGCTATTGAATTTTTAGTAAAGCCTTTTGATATAAATGATTTAACTAATGCGATCGAAAAAGCAACTCGCTTAGAACATAAGCGGGTAAATTTAAAAACATTATTAAAAAACTTATCTCCCAGGGAAAAACAAGTTTTTGATCTTTTAATCCAAGGTTTAAATAATAGTGAACTTATGAAAAAAATTAATGTTTCGCTACCAACGGCTAAGCAGTACAAATCTGAAGTGATGAGGAAATTAGGAGTTAAATCACTCTCCGAATTGATGAATTTAAGTAATCAAACCGTCTAACCCCACCCCTAAATATCATGCTTTCGAAGGATATCCATAGACCGAATGTACATTTAATATTTGGCTGTGGAAAAATTAGAATATAACTTTGGCTTACTTAAGCAAAAAAGAATTGAACGTGGCTTATCTCCTCTGGATATTGCTAACGAGTTATGTTTAGCTGAAAGACAAATTCTTTCTATCGAGGAAAATAAACTTCAGCACTTTCCTTCTGCCTCTCTAAAGTTAGTGTGTGTAAGAAAATATGCCAAGGCAGTTGGTTTACCCATCTCTGAAGTAATTCCTCATTCAGAAGAAATCTCCTAATTTAATGGTTCACGCAACTCCTCATAAAGCAATTGAATTAGCTCAAGAATATATTCGATTGCATCTTTCAGAAAAAATAACTATGAGTGATTTAAGAAATGCCTCCGGCTACTCAGAGCGATCTTTGCAGCTTTTATTTAAAAAGCATTTTGATAAAACGCCTTTTGAATATATTGAAGAAGAAAGACTCGTTCTGGCTTTCGATTTAATTAAACGTCACAAAAGTACTAAAAAAACGACTGAAATTGCTTTGAATGTTGGATGTAAACACCTCGGAAGATTTTCTGTGAAATTCAAAGCAAGATTTGGAATTCACCCCTCTGTTCTCGCTAAGGCCGCATAAAAAACTATCTTTCGGGATCGTTTTTATCCCACGTATATATCGCGGTATGTGGGATTTTTTTGTTTTAAGTGAGTAACAACTTTAATCCTGCAATCACCAAAACCAAAGCTAATGTTTTTTTAATGGTGTTAGCTGTATAAAACTTTATCCCAAGCGTTGTGCCAATAAGTGCGCCTATCAAAGTAGCCCCTATGAATAAAGGTAGTTGATTAGGTAGACTCTGAATAGAAGAGTAGTTTCCAAGCAATCCAAAACTAGAATTAATAAGAATAAATAGTGCGGTGATGCCTGAAGTTGTTTTGGTTGAGCTCCAACCTAAAAATAATATCAGTGGTGATAAAAATATACCTCCACCTGTTCCAGTTAATCCTGCCAAAAAGCCTATACATGAACCAATCAAAACGGCTAAGAAAAATGGAGGTTTTTTAAGATTTTTATCGATCTTTTTAGAAAGATCGGTCACAAGAGAAATAGCAGATATTAAAAGAATAAAACCCACAATAGATTTATAGATATGGCTCGGAGGATTGATATAACCCCCTAAAAATGCGAATGGGATGGCACCTAGTGCAATCGGCAATAAAACTTTTAAATCAAAAAAACCTTTTCGTATAAAACGCCAGCTCGTAAATGAAGCAATAAAGATATTTAAAACTAATGCTGTCGGTTTAATCACAGAACTAGGGATATTAAATAGCGTCATGATAGCAATATAAATTGAAGCGCCTGCATGCCCCACTGATGTATACAAGATTGCACCCAATAATAAACAGAAGCTGATAGTAAAATCAATCAATTCAAAATGCATAAACACTTTCTTAATCGCTTATTAATGATATTAACTAATTAATTATAAAGCGTTTAATAGCTTTATCGGAGTAAAATGCTCAACTATGCAAACGACTGCTCAATCTTCAGTAAAAGCTATAAACAAATACCGTCCTTATTGGGCGAAACGTTTTGGCGCAGCCCCAATGCTTCCTATGACGCGTAAGGAAATGGATGCATTAGGCTGGGACAGTTGCGACATTATTTTAGTGACAGGTGATGCTTATATTGATCACCCAAGTTTTGGTATGGCCTTAGTAGGACGATTACTTGAAGATCAAGGATTCCGAGTGGGCATCATATCCCAACCTGATTGGTCGAGTGCTGAACCTTTTAGAGCGCTAGGTAAACCCAATCTTTATTTCGGTATCACCGCTGGCAATATGGATAGTATGGTCAACCGATACACGGCTGACCGAAAAATTCGATCTGATGATGCTTATACGCCCGGCGCTATTGCAGGCAAACGACCTGACCGAGCAGTGCTTGTGTATTCTCAACGTTGTCGCGAAGCATTTTCAGATGTGCCATTAGTGATTGGAAGTATTGAAGCAAGTCTTCGTCGAATTGCACATTACGACTATTGGTCTGACAAAGTACGTCGTTCAATACTGGTGGATTCTAAAGCTGATATTTTATTATATGGCAATGCTGAACGCGCACTGATTGAACTCACACACCGTATTGCTGATGGTGAAAAAGTAGAAGATATTCAAGATATAAGAGGTACAGCATTCTTACGTAAAAAAATTCCTGAAGGCTGGGAAGAGATTGCGTCCACACACCTTGATCGCCCAGGAAAAATTGAAGTCCATGTTGACCCTTATGAAATGAAAATGGGGGCTGGAAGTGATTGCGAAACCAAAGAAAAATTGCCTGAAGATGTGAAAGTCATTCAGGTTGTTCGAAAAACAAAAACAGATCGAAGTAAACAAGTAGTTCGTTTACCAAACTTTGAAGAAGTGGTTGATAATCCGGTGCTCTATGCGCATGCATCACGCGTCCTTCATTTAGAAGCGAATCCAGGAAATGCGCGAGCGCTCATTCAAAGACACGGGGATCGTGAAGTTTGGTTAAACCCACCCCCTATTCCTCTCACAACAAAAGAGATGGACTATGTATATGGCATGCCTTATGCAAGAAAACCTCACCCTTCTTATGGCAACGCTAAAATTTCAGCATGGGAAATGATTCGTTTCTCAGTGAATATTATGCGCGGGTGTTTTGGTGGATGTACTTTCTGTTCCATTACAGAACATGAGGGTCGCATTATTCAAAGTAGATCTGAAGAGAGTATCTTAAAAGAAGTTGAAGAGATTAGAGATAAAGTTGAAGGCTTTACAGGGGTCATTTCAGATTTAGGTGGTCCTACAGCAAATATGTACCGCATGGCTTGTAAATCTGAAACCATTGAAGCTTCTTGTAGAAAGCTTTCTTGTGTTTATCCTGGTATTTGTGAGAATTTAAATACTGACCACTCAGCCCTTATAGAGCTTTATCGAAAAGCCAGAAACACCAAAGGTATCAAAAAAGTACTGATTGGATCAGGACTGCGTTATGACCTTGCAGTCACTTCTCCTGAATATGTCAAAGAGCTTGTGCAACATCATGTCGGGGGTTATCTGAAAATTGCACCTGAGCACTCTGAGGAAAATGTCTTATCTAAAATGATGAAACCGGGCATGGGTTCATATAATAAATTTAAAGAGATGTTTGATCGCTTCTCCAAAGAAGTCGGCAAAGAACAATATTTAATTCCTTATTTTATCGCAGCGCATCCAGGTGCTACCGATGAGGATATGATGAATTTGGCACTATGGCTCAAAGAACATGACTTTAAATTAGATCAGGTGCAAACTTTTACACCGACACCGATGGCTATGGCTACAGCCATGTATCACTCAGGTAAAAATCCTTTGCGTAAAGTAACAAATGATAGTGAAGAAGTTCCCATTCCTCGAGCAGGTGGCATAAGACGACTTCATAAAGCATTTATTCGCTATCATGACCCAAAAAATTGGCCTATGTTACGAGAGGCATTACAACGTATGGGCCGCTCTGATTTAATTGGAGACAGTAAAAAACATCTGATTCCAGCAAGGCAGCCTTTATCAGAAAATCACTCTAAAAGAATGCATCAATTTGCGAGAAACAAACCCTCCACTACAAAGCCTTTTAAACGCGCTCGCTAACCTTTAACTTCGCTAAGAAGTTGAAAGAAAATAAAATGAAAAACAAAAAAATCACAGAACTTCTTAAACAGATGGAAGCGATTGAAAAAGAACTGAATGAAGTCATTCATCAGCAAGAAATTCAATTCAACTATCAATTTAAAGGCAAGAAGGTTGAATTTGAAAGTTCTATTAAAGAGGCACATAAGAAATTAAAAATAGGTTTAATACATTGGTTTTCAACAAGACCCATCAATCTTATGACAGGGCCCATTATCTACAGCATGATCATCCCTATGTTAATCCTAGATGCGTGTATAAGCTTTTATCAATTCACGTGTTTTCCTATCTATGAAATTAAATTAGTGAAGCGACGTGATTACATTTCTTTTGATCGCCACCATCTTCATTATCTTAATTGGATCGAAAAATTTCATTGCACCTACTGTGCTTATGGGGCTGGACTTTTAGCTTACATCACAGAAATTGTAGCGAGAACTGAGCAATACTTCTGCCCTATAAAACATGCAAGAAAAGTCATGGGCACACACTCAAGATATATAAAATTTTTAGAATACGGAGATGCTAAAAACTATCAAGAAAATCTTGAGAATTTTAGAAAACAGCTTTCAAAAACTTAAGTTCTTATTTTTATGAACTTTTTCATAAAACTTAAGACAAAGAAGCATTTCATTTATAAGGTATTTTTATGAGAGCTTTAGTTGTATGTTTAACGTTACTTAGTTGTTTTTCATTGGCATTTGCTAATCAAGATATAAATACTCAAAAACTTCAAAGCCAAAAGCAATTTATTAGTAACATCAATCAATGTAGTAATCCTGCCCAATTAGAGCAATTCATTCAAAATGCTCTTGTTAATGTCTCTAATCATGAAAAAAGGGCTCAACATGCGGCGTTACTTGAAGAGCTTATTAAATACAATCCTTCATGTTTTGTAGCAAGCGTTAAAAAATTAGACCCAAAAAGCTGCGAAAAAATGGAAGAGTCTTATCTTAGCGAACCGTTCTTTTATCCAAGGGAAGACTTAAGAGCCTCTCTTGCATCAGCGAAAAACTATAAGGCGAGTTGCTTAGCAAGTTAATTTTATGAAAATTATTCGATGTATAGCGATCATTTCTATTCTCTGTCTTTGCAATCTCTCATTCTCCAAAGACTTAGATGGCAAATTACTCTCAGGAACACATATTGAAAAATACCAAAATGGAAATACCAAATATGAGGTCCATTATGTCAACGGCAAAAAAGAAGGTTTAGAGACTTTTTGGTACAACAGTGGACTGAAATATATACAAACTAATTATAAAAACGATAAAGAAGATGGTGTGTGGAATCAATGGTATGAAAGTGGCCAACTTAAATTAGAAGCGCATTACAAAGATGGTAAAGAGCATGGTTTATTTACACAATGGTATGACAATGGCGCCAAAAGATCTGAAGCAACTTTTAAAGATGGCAAAAAAGAAGGGTATGAGACTTACTGGGAAAAGAATGGCGATGTCAAATCTAAAACCTTATATGAGGATGGAAAGCCCACAAAATAAAAATGCTACCTAGGTAGCATTTTTATTTATCAAAAGAATTTTCTGATCTTAATTTTTCAATACGCTTATTTTCAAAGGTTCTTAAACCTATAAATGTAAAGAGTCCAATCGCAATCATGACTAAAATAAAACAGCCATAAGCTAATTGCCAAGGGATACCATTCGTCATCATACTAAATTCAGACATACCTCCAATACCTGCAATGATATTCACCGGCATAAAGACGACGCTGATAATCGTCAATCTTTTCAAATCAATATTTTGATTTACATTAAGGAAACCGACTGTGGCATCCATTTGAAAGTTGATCTTATTAAATAAGAATGATGTATGGCCATCTAATGAGTCTATATCACGAAGAATTTCTTTGACATCTTCATGTTGACTCACTGATAAAAGCTTTGAACGCATCAAAAATGACAGAGCGTTTCTAGTATCCATCACATTACGTCTTATCTTACCGTTCAAATCTTCCTCGATGGCAATATCAGAAAGAATCGTCGCCGCCTGGCTATTTGTCATATAGGACTTCACAACCTGCTTACCGACTTTTTCTAGTCTTGAGTAAACATCTTCAAGGGCGTTCGCTGAATATTCAATATCTGCTGCATACAAATCTAATAAGACATCTTTCGCTTGAGATACATAACCTGCTTCTGCACGCGCTCTTAAACGTTGAAGTCTGAATACAGGCAATTCTTCATTTCTAACAGTGAATAATATTTTGTCTTTAAGAACGAATGCCACCGTAACGTTTTTAGATTCTTTCGTGGTGTCTAGTAAGAAATTGGAATGTAGATGAATTTCACCATTATCTTCAATATAAAAACGCGCACTCGTTTCCAAGTCTGTAAGTTCATTGGGGTTAGGAATATGCGCACCAAAAATTTCTCTAGCCCATTCGAGCTGCTCAATCTCAGGTGTGACAAGATCCACCCAAATAGGCTTGGCCTTTTCAAGATCTTTTCGGCTGTAAATAGGTATTTGACGTAAACGACCTTTAAATAAGTCAAATACTCGAATAACCGTAATTTGCTCTTTATTTGGAGTTTCGTCAGATACAAGATCCATACGAATGTCATCAGAAACTTCCAGAAGCACATCATCACGACGACTTGTTTCAATATGATCCCATACAACAATTCGCTCTTGCTCTATTAATGCTTCCAGAATTCTGGCAATGTCATTAACTTCTAGCTTTTTAACAAGCTTTTCTAATTCGGTGGAATTTTGTTTTTGAATGAGAGATTCGACAATATCCTGACGAGACATCTCTTGTCTTTGAATGAGATTACCAACCAGATTTTGCTTAGCGAGCAAGTTTTTGATACTGGATAATTTCTTATCAATGTTGTTTTTTTCTGACATGATAATTGCCTCGAATTCAGATTAAGCTTAAGGTTTCGGCAATTGTAAAGTAATAGCCATCAAATTGAAACCTTGATCACCAATAAAAATGAATTACTTATATATACCTTGAAAATAAGGTGGTTTGGCTAATACTTATGCCGCTAGATCAAATATCAACACTTCCCCATCCCCACCCTTTTCAATGGTGATTAGGGGCTCATCCTTTAGCAATAATGCATCACCAGACTTCAAATGATGGCCGTTAATTTCCAATGCTCCTTTGATAAGATGAACATACGCTTTTCTATTTTGGCTCAACTTTAAAATCGCTTTCTGATGTTCATTGAAAATACCGGCATATAAAGACGCATCCGCATGAATCAAAACGGACTGATCTCTCCCATCTGAAGATGCAATGAGGGCAAGCTTACCTTCTTTCTTAGCTCTAGAAATCGTTTTTTGCTCATAGCTAGGCTCTATATTTTTCACATGAGGCTCAATCCAAATTTGTAATAGATGGGTCATAGAATTACTAGCACTATTAAATTCGCTATGCGCAACAAAGCTCCCTGCACTCATTCTTTGCACCTCATCTGGATTGATAGTTTTCATATTGCCCATGCTGTCTTTATGGGCCAACTGACCTGAAAGTACATAGGTGATGATCTCCATATTTCTATGAGAATGATCTCCAAAGCCTCCGCCTACTTCAATATAGTCCTCATTAATGACGCGAAGATTACCCCAACCCATATATTGAGGATCGTAATAATCTGCAAATGAAAATGAATGATAGCTTTTTAACCAACCATGGTCGGCATATCCTCGATCTTCTGATTTTCTAAGTATGATCACTGATTAAATTTCTTAAAATTTTTCTTGTAACGATAAAAGAGCAAAATAGAGAGAAATAAAATATTTGGATACCAAATATACCAATGTGTCCATGGCACTCCATCCATTTTGTAATCTGATAGTGGCCAAAAAATCGGGGTCGCAAAGAAAGCTTTCGAGTGAAAAGGAAAATCGAGAATAATATGGAAAGGCCAAGCTAGCATCGCCATAGCAAATGCTCGGTTAAAGCGATAAACAAGATAAATGATAGGCAGGCATACCATAAAACTATGGCCGATTGAATAGGCTGGAAAAATCCAAGACGGCAGAGAATCTAATGCGGGTTTTCCAAAATGCCAATGCCCCGTCATAAGATTTATAAGCATCAAGAATCCAAACGAAATAAGATCTGGCATAGAACCGAAGAATATGGCTGACCAAGGATATCGCTTGTACCCAAACAAACCATAACCCCATAAAGCATGACTTAAAGTATCCATAAAATAAGTATAGGGTCTTTAGTAAAAAAATTGAATTTTTAATAGAGGCTGAGCTCTATAAAAGAAGCAATAAGCTGAAATATTGCTCGATAGGCTCCAAATTCACCCTGAATGGTTTGGGGCCTTTCTTTTTAAATCTCATTTAAAAAATTATGATAAAGATTTTATTTGATAATCAATGCAATATTTGCAAAAAAGAAATTCGATATTACAAATCAATTGCCCCCACCAACATTTTTTTGTGGTGCAATCTTCATACGAATAAAGACCTGCTCAACAAATATCAAATTACATATAAGGATGCACTTTTAAGCCTTCACGCTATCGATGAAAACGAAATGCTTCATAAAGGTATCGATGCGTTTTGTCTTATTTGGAAACATTTAAGAGGATGGCGCTGCTTAAGCATCGTTATCAAGCTTCCTATCATTTACCCTATGAGCAAAATAGCATATCAATATTTCGCGTCATGGCGTTTTAACAGGCTCAATTACTGTCGAGTGAATTAATTGGCATTCATTATTGGAATTGATGGTTGTAAGTCTGGTTGGTTTTCAGTTTGGGAAAATCAAAGTGAGAATATTGAGTCATCTATTTTTACAAATCTTAATGACTTAAATAATTTCTTTAAAGATGAAAATCATCTAGTTATTGGCATTGATATGCCAGTCATTCTATCTGATGAAATTCCAAGGGAAGCCGACCAACTAGCCAGAAAATTACTCAGCAAAAAAGCTTCTTCAGTATTTACGGCACCTACTCCTGAAATGTTAGAACAGCCCAACTATGAAAAAGCTTCATTAGTTTCAAAAAGACTTTTTGGTAAGTCTATGTCGCTTCAATCATGGTATTTATTTCCTAAGATTAAAGATGTGCAAACCATGATTCACCATGAAAAAATGAATTTTTATGAAATACATCCGGAGTTGAGTTTTAGGGCAATGAATAATGAAAAAGTTATTTTGGAAAGCAAAAAGACCTTTGAGGGTTTTAATATAAGAAATTCATTATTAACTACACATTTTAAATATTTTCATTTTGATGAAATAAGGATGCAATATCCAAAAAAAGATGTCATGGATGATGATATATTAGATGCACTTGCCGTATTATGGAGCGCAAAAAGGATTCAATCCAATGAAGCTTCATTTATACCCCAAGCCCCAAAAAAACCAAACATGCAAATTGCTTACTGATGGCTTACTTTGTAAAAATTATTATCGCTACTTTAGTGATTGTATTAGTGACTGAATTAAGTAAAAAAGATACTAAGATAGCAGCACTCCTCTTAGCGCTCCCAATTATTTCATTTACTGCATACACTATGATTTGGTTTGAAAGTAAAGATACTGAAAAGATTGCTCAACTGGCTAATGAAAATTTTATTTATGTATTGCCAGTGATGCCTGTATTACCCTTATTTAGCTGGCTATTAAAAAACCAGTATGGTTATTTTACTTCTATGCTATTGGCTATCATTATCATGACAATACTTTTTTATTTGCTCCAAAAAATACTCTAAGTATGGGACTACTCTCAATAATCTTTAAAAAAGTTTCCTATAATCATTAATAGTGATTGAATATAGTCCTTTTCATCAATATTTCTTGAGTTATTTATATTTTTCCTCATGAATTCCAAAAATACTCATAACTAAATGATGCAATGTAAAAACACTATTTTATATGTGAAAAACAAAAAAATTGTTTTTATTAGATTATTTATATGAAAACTCTAAGACTTATTCTAGGCGATCAGCTCAATCCAAACCATTCCTGGTTTAAAACCACAAATGATGAAATATATTACGTTTTAATGGAAGTGAAGCAAGAAACAAATTATGTTCTTCATCATGCACAAAAAATTATAGCTATATTTGCTGCCATGAGAGATTTTAAGGGGTTTCTCTTAAAAAATAATCATCACGTCATTTATATAAAAATAAATGATAAAGACAATCAACAATGTTTTAAATCTAATCTTAATGCCTTACTTAAAGTTCACCATATTAAAAAATTTGAATATCAAGAGCCAGACGAATCAAGGTTAGATAAAGAATTAAAAAATTTTTGTAATGAAATCTCTATACCATCAGCATGTGTCTCATCAGAACATTTTTATACAAGCCGTGATGAAGTTAAAGAGGTCTTTAAAGATAAAAAACAATGGCTCATGGAGTCTTTTTATCGTTATATGAGAAAAAAGCATCACATTCTGATGAATGATATAAATGAGCCAATCGGTTCAAAATGGAATTTTGATAATGAGAACAGAAAGGTATGGAAGGGAACACCCAAGACTTTTAAAGATACTCGACCCATACATGATCATAGTGCCCTATGGAATGAAATTTGTAATGCCCAGATACAAAGCTTTGGTGAAAATAATGCATCTCACTTTCGATG
The DNA here is from genome assembly GCF_006364615.1 of Candidatus Methylopumilus rimovensis. Taxonomy (NCBI): domain Bacteria; kingdom Pseudomonadati; phylum Pseudomonadota; class Betaproteobacteria; order Nitrosomonadales; family Methylophilaceae; genus Candidatus Methylopumilus; species Candidatus Methylopumilus rimovensis. The sequence continues at coordinate 834,645 of NZ_CP040986.1, forward strand.
GCCATTAAATAGACAAGAAGCATTAAAACATCTCGATTTCTTTGTAAAAAACATATTAGTGCACTTCGGTGATTATCAAGATGCGATGCATAAGGATGAGTCAAAGATGTTTCATTCATTAATTTCTTTTGCTCTTAACACAAAAATGTTATCGCCTCATGAGGTTATTTTGAAGGTTGAGAGATCATATCGCGATAATCACATATCTATTAATACCGCCGAAGGTTTTATCAGACAAATTTTAGGCTGGAGAGAATATATAAGAGGCTATTACTGGGCAAATATATCTTCACTAAATAGTGAAAATTATTTTAATCATCAATTAAAGGTACCAAGTTGGTTTTGGAATGGTCAAACCCAAATGAATTGTCTTAAATATTCCATTAATCAATCTTTAAATGAAGCCTATGCTCACCATATTCAAAGACTTATGGTGATTGGCAATTTTTCACTTCTTGCAGGCATTCATCCACAAAAACTACATCAATGGTATCTTGGAATTTATATTGATGCTTTTGAATGGGTGGAAATGCCTAATACTATTGGTATGAGTCAATTTGCTGATGGTGGAAAGTTAGCGAGTAAACCTTATGTTTCCACTGCCAATTATGTCAATAAAATGAGTAACTATTGTGAGGGCTGCCATTATTCTAAAAATGAAAAAATTGGTGAAAAGGCTTGTCCATTTAACAGTCTTTATTGGAATTTCTTTTTATTAAATGCCGAAAAGCTTGGTAAGAATCCTAGATTAGGCATTGTATACAAGCAACTTCGAGACATGGATCCTGATTTATTAAAGGATGTGCAATCTCAAGCACGTAAATATATTCAAAATATTGAGACTTTGTAACTAAGCGTAACAGGGGCAGCAGTTATTTTATTTTGACATTCATGTTAATTTTTATGGCGCCTGCAACGTTCAGAACAAAACTTCACTTCATCCCAAACAAGTTGCCATTTTTTTCGCCAAGCAAATGGTTTCTGGCACACAACACAAATCTTAGTGGCTAATTGTGCTTTTTTTATCATTCTCATAAAAAATTAACGGCTGATTTTATATTGCGTAGGGCAATAAGCGCGTTTTATCTCAGACGATCTGAGTTTCAGATGTTTGACTGATTTTTCTTTAACGCGCTTTCTCCATAACCGATACGAGGATGGCTTAAGATTTTCTTGCATGATTCTCATGAGAGACGGCTCATCTACATGAAAATTTTTTAAGATTGCCTCAAAAGGCGTTCTATCCTCCCAAGCCATTTCAATGAGACGTGAGAGATCACCCTCACTCAATAATGGCTTTTTTAGGCTCATGATGCAGAACAAAAAAGATATTTAACGAAAGCGGCAATACCTAAAACATAAAATGCAGTTCCAAGTAAACATCTAAAAGCCATATGCCAATTGTAGGAACATTTTTTTTCTTGCTTTACTTTTTTTGCCATGACTAATCCTATTTGTAATTAATAACTCTGAATAGAGCAAATGTTAAAGATAGAGTTCACTCAATTCATGATACGGCCTTTGTTCTTTTTTAAATTTTTGAAAATTTAAAATTCACCTCGAAGACCAATCATAAGCGATCGACCACCCATGGGCGCTATATCTTTTAGAAATGATGTATGCTCGCGAATTTCTTCGTCTAATAAATTATTAGCGCGCGTAAATGCCTCTAAATTATATTGGGTAGGTAACTTATACGTTGCCATCATGCTGACGTTTGTATAACTGTCTGTAACAAGCTCCTTACCTCCCTCGTAATTATAGTTTGTCGCAACACGATCTTGTCTAAAAGCATGAAGTACATCTAATCTTGCGCCAAAGCTATTAAATTCATACTTAAGACCTGTGCCTAATTTGAGTGGCGCTATGCGTGGCACATAACCACCATTCGTTTTATCTTGAGCATCCACATAATCTCCTCTAAGATTGAATTGAAGATTCTCTGTCAACATGGTTTTACCCTCTAACTCCACACCCTTGAATATAGCCTTAATGCCTGTAAATTGAGATATTTTAGGGTATGTATATTCTTCGTGGTCATGGTCGTAAGCGTCTCCTTTTTCACTAGTAGACAAAAGACCAATAAAATTTGAAAAATTTGTATAATAAGCTCCAAGCGTCAAGCTATCTTCTCCTGCTTTCCAGCGAATTTGACCATCTAATCCATTTGATCTTTCTTTCCTAAGTCCAGTATCACCCTGTTCATAAGTAGCTGTAGCAACATGCATACCCTTTGCGAAAAGTTCAAAATAGCTAGGAGCACGCTCATTATGAGTGACATTACCTGTCAACGACCATTGATCGTTAAGCGCATAAAGGCCACCAATAGCTGCATTATTGGTATTAAATTTCTTTGTAGAAGGATTACCAAAATGAAAACCTCCACCATCTTCTAAATCTCCTCCACCTTGACTTGCCACATTATGTTTGCCATGTCTTAAACCAAAGGTCAGCTTATGTTGGTTTAAGGGAAGTTCTTCATAAACATAAACAGATTGAGAATTTGTTTTTGAATTTGGTACAAAGGCTTCATGACCAAGCGCATCAAATCTACCATTATCAAATTGAGTTCCGATCACCCCTTTCAAACCGAATAAAGGTACATGCGTCAATTCAAATGTCCCATTGATACCTTTATTTTTAAAAGTGGTGTGAATTTTACTTCCATCTTTTTCATGATGAAGGTAATCGGTATAAGCTGCTTTAAATTTAGCGCGCTCAAAAAAAGTACCTAGATCTCTAATTTCAGAGGCAAAGTCAAAGCGGTCGCTATCCATATCAATAAGAACTGGTTTTACGATGCTGCCATAATTTGTTTGATGTTTAGCGTAACTAACACCTGCATAGCCCCTATCAAAAATCATAGATGCTCCTATAGCACCACCCCTTGTCTCAGATTGGCTATTCAGGAGTCTACCCCTACCATGATCGGTCAAATAAGGCTTATAAGATCCATTTTTTGAGCCTTCAACTTCTTCTTCTTTGTCCCAATATCCAGTGGATTCAAGTCTTCTTGAAACCGCATTGCCTGGAATTCTTAAGTTTTTACTATCTCGATTGTAAGCATCAAAGTGCATCACAAAATTACCTGTACCGACATCCACCACAGCCGCATTGCTTTGTTCTAAGTTAGCACCTCCATAACGCACTTCACCACGACCTGTAATGCCTTCTAATTTTTCTTTAGGAATTCGATGATCAATCGCATTGACTACCCCCCCAACTGCACCACCGCCATATAGAAGTGTGGCAGGTCCTCGAATCACATCTATCTGTTCTATAATTAAAGGGTCAATCGATACGCCATGGTCAAAACTTAAATTAGACGCATCTAAGTTATTAATACCATTTTGTAAGATTCTAATCCGATCGCTATCCATGCCGCGAATCACAGGACGCCCCACCGAAGGACCAAACGAACTATTACTCACGCCTGGAATGCTATTTAATGTCTCAGCCAATGTATTTTCTCGTCTTAATGAAAGTTCACGACCATTGAGAATTGAAATGGGGACCACCATTTCATCTGAACCAACGCCCAAAGGATTTCCAGTGACCGGTGTTGTAGGCAGTGTAATCAAAGATTTTTCAGCTGCGATCGCTTCGTTCACTGATATAAAAAAAAGCGCTAATACTAGTTTCTTGAGTTTCATGTCAAACCTTTTAAATATTTAAACCAAAAGCCCATCAAATTAAAATGGGGTAATTTTAAAGTCGAATAATTTAAAGGTATTGAGGTGGGGCGCGAGCAGCAAAGTGAATTGCTGTGAGAGATTCATATGAATTAGGTTGAACTACAAATACTGTGTAATGATTTAATTCTTCAAGACTGAAAGCAAATTCACCATCATTAATATGCTGAAGTTTTGCGAAACCAATACATTGAGCACAGGAATGAAGATCTGACTTATGTGATTGCGTCTTTTCTGTATAGTCTTCTATATGAGAAATTTCATGCGCAATTGCTGCTTGCTGACTTACCGCAAACAGAATTATCAAACACAATATAGAAAACAATCGTTTAAACATAAATTTTATTGTAGCACCATAAATGCATCTATGTTGCATATTATACTAATCATAATTTCCCTAAAGAAAGGCCCACCTAATGAACTTCTTCACTGGCTAAATGCTCGCTCGTAAATTCTGGGAAAGGATCATTGAAGTGTTTCCACGCATTCATTTTTTCTCCATGATCGCCAATAGCTAATTCTTGTTGGGTTAGTAAGCATGCATTAAACCCTCTTATAATCGCATCTTTATCCATATCCATGCCAATAATTACAATCTCTTGTTGTCTGTCGCCATAAGGCTTTTCCCAGCGCGCCCTAATTTGCTGAAGACTAGCTTCATCTTCAGGCCAATGAGTATTTGGCGTAATCACCCACCAGAACCCAGCTAATTCGGTTCTTGTGATAGCTCCAGCTTGAGACCAATTCATGCAACAATCAGGTCGTGAGGCTATCCAAAATCGACCTTTTGAGCGAATCACTCCAGGCCATTCCTCGTTAAAGTACGCCCATAACCTCTCTGGATGGAATGGAATGCGAGAGCGATATACAAAACTTGAAATTCCATATTCTTCAGTCTCAGGAATATGTTCGCCACGTAATTCCTTAAGCCAACCTGGTGATTCTGCAGCTACATCAAAATTAAACAATCCAGTATTCATAATTTGATCAAGCGCTACCTGAGAAAATTGACTATGAATAATCTTAGCGCGTGGATTAAACGTTTTTAAAATGCCTTCTAAACGTCCAATTTCATCAGTGGAGAGTAAATCTGTCTTATTAAGAACTATCACGTCACAAAATTCAACTTGCTCTACTAGCAGATCTACTACTGTTCTCTCATCTTCATCGCCAAGGCTCTCCCCTCTATCTGCAATATAATCTCTGGAGCTATAATCCTTGATAAAATTATACCCATCAACTACAGTCACCATCGTATCAAGCTCTGCAATATCAGATAAACTAACTCCATCTTCATCACGAAATGTAAATGTCTCAGCGACAGGAAGAGGTTCTGAAATACCAGTGGATTCAATAAGTAAGTAATCGAATCGACCTTCCTTTGCAAGTCTGGTAATTTCAACCAGTAAATCCTCTCTTAAAGTGCAGCAAATACAACCATTACTCATTTCAATCAATTTTTCCTCACTACGAGATAGCTCGGCTCCTCCGTCTCGGACTAATTGAGCGTCAATATTTACTTCAGACATGTCATTCACAATAACTGCAACCCTTTTACCCTCACGATTATGTAAAACGTGATTTAAGAGAGTAGTTTTACCCGCACCCAGGAACCCTGAGAGAACGGTCACGGGAAGTTTTTTATTTACGGCAAAAGTTTTTGATTCCAAGGAGTTTTCCTTTTAAAAATATGCAATTTTGTTGCATTATAAAAGAAAAAAATAAATATGCAACTAAGTTGCATATTTTTGGCTATTTTAAATTATTGACAGCGAGAACACTTACCCTTGATGGTAAGCTCAATGGATTCCGCAAAGAATTTAGCGGGAAGAACGTGGCTTAATTTTGGATGAATATCATCTAGACAAAAAATTTGCCCACAAGATTTACAATTAAAATGTGCATGCAAATGATTCGTAGTTGAGATTTTCTGTTTTGCAGTTAACCTTGGTCGTGGTTGGGAATTAAAGAACTCATGATTCAACTGAAAATACCAAGTGCGATTTTCACCTGAAATGCGATGAATTAAACCTTTTTTTAGTAACCAATTAAGATTTCGATAAAGTGTGACGCGATCAAAATTTTGCGGTAGTTGTTTTAATATATCCTGGTGAGAAAGTGGCTGATGGTGACTTAAAAGAACATCGACAATAATTAATCTGGAAGATGTAGCTCTTAACTTTTTTTGTGCAAATAGAGTTTGTGAATTATTCATTATTAAAAAAATAATACCACTACCCTGTGGGTTTTAAATAGGAATTTTTATAAGTAGCTATGATGAAAATGCTTTGCATTTTGTCTAAATTTTTATGAATTTCTTTTAATTAAGTTTGCAATCAATATCTTTTTTATAAATTCTTACAATCAAGCCTTTATTGTATTCATGAAATTACTTAGCTTATGTTAAGTGAATTTTTCCTATGATGTATCAATCTTAAGAGTACGATTCATTTAACAAGTTAAAAGACTTGTTAAATGAATTAATAAACTAGACATTATTAATTTTTTAAAATAACTTTTAGGGAAAATATTATGTGGACAACTCCAGCAGCTACTGAAATGCGTTTTGGCTTTGAAGTCACAATGTATGTAATGAACAAGTAATTGTTTTTTTTTAAATGAAAAAACTAAAAAGCCTGGTTCATACTAGGCTTTTTTATATGTTATCTGCCATTACTGATAGTGTTTAATAATTTGAGGAAGAGTAATGAAATATAAAAATAAAACTGAAGCATTTGAGTGGCTTGTGCATTCCTGGAAATGTACCTGCCCTATTTGTTCAACAAAAATTCATTAATAACAATTAGTGAGTTAAATTATATTGGGCAATATAGACAGCTATGCCTGCAAAATAGCCTATCAAGGCTAACCAGCTAATCTTTTTAACATACCAAAAAAATGGAATTTTTTCTAAGCCCATAGCAGCGACTCCTGCAGCCGAACCAATAATAAGTATTGATCCACCTGTACCTGCACAATAAGCCATAAATTCCCATAAGAAACTATCAGCCGGATATTGCGTTAAGTCGTACATCCCTATAGAAGCTGCGACAAGGGGCACATTATCAACAACAGCACTCAATAAGCCCAATAAGGTGACAATATAATCCTGGCGACCCACTGTTTTATCTAAAAACTCAGAGAATGAGCGAAGTATATGGCTATGTTCGAGTGTAGCGACAGCCAATAAAATCCCAATAAAAAAGACAATCGATGTCATGTCAATACGATGTAAAGCATGGGCTAAAGTGAATTGCTGTTTATCAGCATCGTCCTTCTTATAATGTATCAAATCCCCTACCAACCAAAGAATTCCTAATCCAAAAAGGATGCCCATAAAAGGTGGTAAATGCGTCACTGTTTTAAATACAGGCACTAAAATCAAAATACCGAGGCCTAAATAAAACATAGTGTTCCGCTCAAAATCAGATGTCAGCATTGAAGGGGCGTTATATGTTTTAGTTTGCGTTGAAATAAGCTTGCCCTTCATTGAATGACTAACAAATAATAAGGGCGCAATAAGGTTAGCTAATGAAGCTAAGAATAAACCTTTAATGATAGCCAATGTAGTAATCTGTCCGCCAATCCACAACATAGTGGTTGTCACGTCGCCAATGGGCGACCAAGCACCTCCCGCGTTAGCTGAAATTACCACCATTGCTGCAAATAAAAGCCTATCTTCTTGTTTTTGTAATAATTTCCTAGTAAGCGAAACCATCACGATGGTAGTTGTTAAATTATCTAATACGGCACTTAAGAAAAAAGATAGGAACCCTACAATCCATAGTAAAGATGTCAATTTTGTAGTTTTGATACGAGATGTAATAACTTCAAAGCCATTATGCGCATCAATCACTTCTACAATCGTCATAGCACCAATTAAGAAAAAAACAATTTCAGCTGTAGAAGCTATTGATTCGGATAATTGGTGACCTACAAGTGAATGGTCACTTGTTGCTAATGCATATATGGTCCATAACAATCCGCCACCAAGTAATGCACTGGCTGATTTATTAATTTTTATAGAATGTTCGAGCGTAATTGAAGCATATGTAATGACGAAGATAATAATGAGTGAACTAATCATAATTTTTAGCTAGCTTATTTATTTTTACAATTAGATTTTAACATTTTAAATGCCTTGATTTATATATCACTCAAATTGAAAAAACTTATGGCAATTAATCTTTAAAAAGTTCCTTCCAAATCGATATAACTTCCATGGGGTAATGATCCACTTCAGAAAGTATCACTTTTCCATCTAGTTTAGCTTCCAGCCCTAATTGATGTTGGAGTGATCTATATAAGCGATATGCATCAATAAGTTTTTCTGCCATTTCAACTTCTATTAAATTTTTTTTACTAAAAAGATTAAGTAGTCCAATATTGCCTATATTGTGAGTGAGTTCTTTATATGAAGCACTAAAAGCCAATACAAAATATTGCACAATAAATTCAATATCAATAATACCGCCACGATCTTGCTTTAAATCGAAATAATGATGATCGACTTTGTGTTTTTCAACCATTTTTTCTCGCATCTCGACTACATCTTTCTTTAACTGATTTATATCTCTTGGAGCATTTAAAATATTAAATCGAATCTTTTCAAATTGATTACCTATTTCTTTATCTCCAGCACAAAATCTAGCGCGTGTAATCGCTTGATGCTCCCAAGTCCATGCTCTCTTTGATTGGTAATCTCGAAAAGCATTGATTGAACTGACTAAAAGGCCACTGGCACCATCAGGTCTTAATGCGAGATCAATTTCATAAAGCACACCTGAAGATGTATAGGTATTAAGCCAACTATTAATACGCTGTGCAAATCTTGCATATTTTTCGGCCATACCATCTCGTTCATCATCATAGATAAATACAACATCTAAATCTGACGTATAGCTCATTTCTTTACCACCAAATTTTCCATAAGCAATTACTGCAAACTTAGGCAAGTCAATCTGCTCTGAATACATATAACTCCAAACTAAATCTAATGTTTCTTCAATCAATAAATCAGCAAGTTCAGTTAAATAATCAGAAAGATTTTCAACGGATACATCTCCTATTACCTCGAGCGCTGCTAATTTAAAAATCGTGGCATGCTTAATATTCCGCATCACATTCATTTGATGCTCAATATCATCTCGAGCATCCAGTAAATCTTTTTGAAGTCTCGCTTTTATTTCAGCAAAATCTGGTTTTGTATAAAAATGATTAATATCAAGAAGCTCATCAATTAAAATCGGATGCTGAACAAGGTATTGGGAAAGCCAAGGGCCTGCTTCCGATAATTTAATAAGTATCTTTAGTGCGCTTGGATTTTCTGTGAGCATCGCAAGATAACTTGCACGCCGACATATACTCTCTAAAACTGAGATCATTCTTATCAATGTTGCATAAGATGCTGACGTCAAAGAGACTTCATTTATAATTAAAGGCATCAGCAAATCGAATCGTTGCCGACTAGATTCAGGTAAATGAATATATCGTGAGCTATGCTTGAGTCCATCAAGCACTTGATAAGTCTCACTCGGTAATTTAAATCCTAAACTCTCGAGATACTGAAGTGCATCCTCTAATTTTAAAGTGCCATGCCAAAGTGCTTTAGCCATATTTAATTGAGGCGAATCCTCGTCTTTAATGGCTTCTTTAAAGACTTCATCAAAATACAATTCTATCTTTGCTCTATGAATTTCAAGATCTCGATAAAACAAATTCCAATCCTCATATTGCATAGATTTTGCGACTCTTGATTTCCCTTCATCAGACTTTGGTAGCTCTTGTGTTTGCTTATCTTCTATATACTGAAGTCTATGCTCAAGATTTCTTAGGAATCGATAAGCTTCAGTTAAGGATTTGACAGCTTCGGTAGATAATAAATTTTTAGTTTCTAGAAGTTTTAATGTGGGCAAAAGTGATTTTAGCTTTAAAGCTTTGTCTTGACCGCCTCTAATTAATTGATAGACCTGCGCAATAAACTCAACTTTGCGAATACCGCCTCGGCCAAGTTTTATATTTTCTTGAATACCTCTTTTTTTGACGTCGTTTTGAATTTGACTTTTTAAGTCGCGCATAGAGTTTAATGCGCCATAATCTAGATACCTGCGATAGACAAAAGGGTCAATAATTTTATTAAGCTCTATTCGAGGCCCCGCTATAACGCGACCTTTTACCCAAGCATATCTTTCCCATTCTCGTCCGTATTTTTGATAATAGTCTTCTAGCATTTGATAGCTGCATGTAATTTGACTCTCAGAGCCAAAAGGTCTTAATTGCATATCTACACGAAATACAAATCCATCTTCTGTGATGTCGTTGAGACTCGATATGATTTTCTTACTAAGCTTAATAAAAAAGCTTTGATTACTTATAGGTTCTTTACCTTCGGTATCACCCTCTTCGGGATATGCAAAAATAAGATCAATATCAGATGAAACATTAAGCTCTTCTCCACCTAATTTACCCATGCCCACAATACTTAATTGTTGCTCTTCACCATTTAATCCTATAGGCGAGCCATGAATGGTCTTGAGGTAATTGAAATGAAATTGATGTGCTTGAATGAGCGTGATTTCGGCAAGTGCAGTAATTGACACTAAAACCTCATCTAAATCACCAAGCTTATTAAGATCACGAAGAATGATATTAGCAACAACATATTGACGTAATTTACGAAGCGATTGATTTAAGCTTGCTTCATCTAAAATTTGACGGCTATTCAGCCAAGATTCCATCTCTTGACGACTAAAGGGATGATTTATGTGTTCAAGTGATTTTTGTTCAAGGTCTTGATCAGCCTCAAATAATCTTTTGATAAAAGGAGAACAATAAAAAGTGTAAGCAAGATTCTTATCTATCAATTGACTCATTAATGAATTGTGCTGAGTATGCATGCGTAAATGGAAATAGTAAATTTTCTATACACTAGAAATTACCATAAAAAAACTCATTACAGGATTGTTTGAATAGCCTAGTACTAATTACCTTAGACTTCGATCAATTATATTTACTTAAGCATATAAACAATATGATGATTATCAGGTGTGATTGATTCTAACTTAACCCATTCCTTATTCTCTTTGTACCAAAGCTGTATATTAATTTTAGGTGCTAAAAGCTGATATGAGTCAGCTTCTATATTTTCATTTTTAACTTTAATAGACTTTTTACCCAAATATTTAATCGACACTTCTGGGTATTCCCCCGTCTGAACATTTAAAAGTTTTTTCTGTTTTAGCATAAGAGGATTCCAATAGCTAAAGGTCATCGGGCAATCAGCTGCAAATGCTTGTTTAGTCGGCTCTATTAATTTAAAAGTGTTAGCCTCTGTTTTGCCTAATACTTTGTAAGCGTCTCCTCCATCCTGCGTCGAAGATTCAACAGTATATAAACAATCTTTATTCCATTGCTCTTGGGATATATGTTTATACTTATAAACTGGGATAGATAAAAGCGTGACTTTAAATTGAGCATTGCTAGTAAGCTGATTAAATTCAACGTCTTCTTTGAGCTGAAAAGTATGTTCTCCAATTAATTTTTCATCCATAAAGACATCAAAATTCCAATCTTTTGCAAAAGTTATGCTTGGAATAAGGGTTAGACAGAGAATTAAATTTTTAAAAGCTAAAGATTTCATAGAGAAATATTAGCACACACCATCCCAAGATTTTTCAAGAGATTGAGTATCATTATTTTTTCCCGGGAAATTTTGAAAATACATGTCAATGAGATATGGAAGTGTCACGGTAAGTTTTGAGCACGTGCCTCTACTTCTTAACTGGCCTTCATAAATTTTATCTAGTTCAGTACTTTTCATTTTGGGTTTAGCTATATCAATACGAATATATCGCGTAAATAAAGTGTATTTATTAGTATGAGTTTGATAACCTCGATATCCATACATGGGCATACCGGGATACATACCCCAAGAATTTAGAGAGTATCCAGTATATCCAATCATACCAAAATCAGGGATGGTGTAGGTTTCGGTTATTTCCTTACCATTGTCATCCCCATAATCAAAGAATAAAAGTAGTTCAGGTTTTTTAGAATGGTCTACGACAGTAAAGCCTAGTTTCTCTATCCGCTCCTTTAAGATCGCAGAATAATGCTTAAACTCTAAGGAGCCTTTTTGAGATTGATGCCAAGGAACAATGGCAACAGTAGAAAGTTTAAAGTCTTTTGGAAGCTCATGAAAAACAGTAAGTTCAGCCTTGAGGCTTGGATTTTTTTGCGCAAGATGTTGGCATCCCGCAACGCTAGCTAAGGCTATTAATGAAATGATGGTAAAGATAAATCTCATTTTGATTTAGGACTAAATATTTCTATATTTGTTCATTTCTAAATTTAAGAAAACTTCTAAGGCTTCAATTCTATATCTGAACTTTCGGAAGCCTCCCAAATTTCCTTAGCCGCATCCAGATTAATAGTCATAATAAAAAAACCAACGAGTAAATCAGGCCATATCGAATACCAAATAAAGCTTATTAAACCAGCAAAAATAATAGCTATATTGGCCAAGGCATCATTTCGCGCTGAAAGAAACGCGGCTCGAGATAAACTACCTTGATAATTTCTAAATTTCACCAAGATATATACGCAACTGAAATTAATCAATAAGGCTCCGACCCCTGTGATAGAAAGCATCGATGGATCTGGAACAGAAGGTACATAAAATTTTTGCCATGCTGTATACAAAAAAGCAAAAGCTGGGATAACTAAAATGATCGCTAAGACCTTACCAAGTCTTGCTTTATTTTTTGATGTCCAATGTAATGCAAGAAAGATAAGTAAATTAATCGAAGCGTCTTCTAAAAAGTCAATGCTATCCGCAAAAAGAGAGGTAGCATGGATATTGCGTGCAACAAAAAATTCTACAAAAAAATAACTTAAATTAGCTAAGGCTACCAGTAGAATAGATTTTTTAAATAGTGCTTCTTTATTGCTAAGCATGGATATATTGGGCTCTACTTCACTTCAATTTGAATTGTCTTACTTAAAGCTTTCCCATATGAACGATGATATCCATCCGCAAATTGAAGGGTCAGTGTGTACACGCCAGGATTTAGGTTAAGCTCTGTTTCTGTCTGTGCTTTCCCAAAGTGCAAATGATTTGAATCCGCAGGAATAGCATTACCTTTTTCGATATAAGGTTTATTAATGAGTAAATGATGATGTCCAGAGTTCTCTTTAAACTCACCGGCTGGCTCTGTTCGTATACCATTGGCTTTAAATATGATCTTGAAAGGATTTGAGACCTGATCACCATCCTTAAGATTTAAAAAATCAACAGAGGGTTCAGGAACTGGAATGTCATTTCTTGGATAAGAAAAAATATGCGTTGAGAGCCACAAGGCAGACAACCCTATAAAAAAAAGTGTTTTAATTTTCATTGGCAGTAGATTTATATAATGACTCCTAGATAATACAATAAACTCATCAACATAATACGTCTCATTGATATGAAGTATTTTTATTATTTTTTAGCTATGATTGCACTTCTTCAGCCCGCAGAGATAGTGGCGGAATCAGAAAAAAATACATTAAAGATTGCTGTTCTTTATGATGATCAATTTCTCCTTCATAATACCGGACTCAATCATCCTGAAAATCCAAGTCGCATTACTCATGCTATTGACTTTCTTAAAAAAGAATATCAATTTAAGTCTCATTTGATATGGCCCTCTTTTGATTATGCGCCCATCGATTTGATAAGTCTTGTTCATTCAGAAAAATATATTAATCTTGTAAAGCTAGAGTCGGAAAGACTTAATAAATCTGTTGCTACACTCTCCACAGGGGACACAGTTATTTCTGACAAATCTTATCAAGTTGCAAGAAAATCTGTTGGCGCAATGATTGAAGGTATTGATCAAATCATGCAAGGGAAAGTATCTAGTGCATTTGCATTCACAAGACCTCCTGGACACCATGCATCTAGAGATAAAGGTATGGGATTCTGTGTATTTAATAATGTAGCCATTGCAGCTAAGTATTTACAAAATAAATATGGGATTAAGCGTATCTTAATTGTGGATTTTGATGTTCATCACGGCAATGGAACGCAAGATATATTTTATAGTGATAATTCGGTATTTTATTTTAGCATTCATCAACATCCTTTTTATCCTGGCACGGGACGTCAAACCGAGCGAGGTATTGGTAATGGATATGGTTTTACGTTAAATATCGATTTACCAAAAGGTGCGGGAGATAGAGAATTCATTGAAGGTTTAAATAATCAATTAATACCTGCTATGGACAAGTTTAAACCAGAATTTATTTTAGTCTCTGCCGGATTTGATGCGCATGAAAATGATTTGCTTGGACAATTAAAGTACTCAAATGATGGTTACAAAAAAGCTGCTGATATTTTATTGTCACTCGCAAAAAAATACTCCATGAATCGTATGATGTTTGTATTAGAAGGTGGCTATGAGCCAACAAATATAAAAGATGCTTCAGAGAGCATTCTGAACGCAATGATATCTAAACATAACAATTAATAATTCAAATTATTCCCTTACTTTGATAAAGTAAAATATACAATTTTTGAGGAGTTAATTATGGCTAAAAAAAATATAGAAGAAGCATTGCTGGAAAAAATCCATCAAAAACTCTCAGACATTAACACCAATATGCTTAAAGTATTTTGGATTGTCGCTATTTTTGCTTTTCTATACTTTGGCTTAATGCTCTATCTTCTAAATAAATAATTTAAATCTTAAAAGAAGCTTTCTTGATTCTGTCATGTATTGCATACCATTCAGATTTTTCGGGTGGCAATTCAATATATATTTTTTCATATTTTTTATCGTCCATTAACCTTAGTGTTGAGTAAAAAACTTGCCCATATTGATAGGCATCTTTTGGCATTTGATGAATATGTATATTATTTTTATTGATATCGCTTAAAAGTAATAAGACAGATTTATTTATTGGCATATCGTTAATTAAATGTTCAATTTCTGATTTTTCATATGGATGAACTGAAGCTCTCGGCTGATAATGATTCAATAAATTGCCTGAAATTTTCTCGTCAGAATTAGAATGAGGCAGAATTTTTTTATCTATGACCTCTTCAATATGAGCTATAGGCAAACCTCCCGGGCGAAGTATCTTAGGTTTGATTTCTGTTAAGTCAATAATGGTAGATTCAAGCCCCACTTCACATTGACCGCCATCAAGAATAGCTGAAATTTTTCCATCAAGATCATCCAAGACATGTTGAGCTGACGTAGGGCTTACACGACCAAATAAATTTGCAGATGGCGCGACAATCCCTTTATTAAGAATTGTGAGAAGAGAAAGCGTCACAGGGTGATTAGGGATCCGAATACAAATTTTGTCTGATCCGCCAGTAATTTCACTTAGCACATCAGGGTGTTTTTTTAATAAAAGTGACATGGGTCCAGGCCAAAAATGTTTTGCTAAATTATGGACGTCACTTGGAATGTCTATGGCCCAATCATTCAATTGATCGATGCTTCTGAGATGTAAGATTAAAGGATGTGATTGAGGTCTTTTTTTAACTTCAAAAATCTTATTTATGGCGGATATATTTGACGCATCCGCAGCCAATCCATAAACAGTTTCTGTAGGGATGGCGACCAGCTCACCATCAGATAGTAATTGTGATGCCTTGTCTAAATCAATGTCATTTGCTTTAAGAAGAATAGTTTTCATAAGATTTAAATCATTTTAATTAAAAAAGTGAATGTTTTTCTTCTTTTATTTTTTTATGGCTTACCTCTATCTTAGTCTTGTAAACCGGCCATGCCTTGAAAACACATAAATTAATATTTTCCTTGATGTTTTAAATGAGAATGATTATCATTTAGGTGTGGAAATACACAATAAATCAAAATATCTCAATAAAACAATAATTTACCTATTTATAGGAAGCTTGCTGCCGGGTATTTCTTTTGCCAATACAGCTGAAAATGAAAATTATTATAAAAAAAATGAGCGTAATGAAATTGAAAGTGTTAAAGACGGTTTAGCTAAAACAAATCTCAAGAAAAGAGTGACTACCTTCACAAAAAAAAATCTACAAAGTCGCAACACTCCCCCTTTAATCTCTGAGAATACCAATAAAGTATTTTTAAATACCGCTATCAATACGGCGAGATTAAATGTCGTTGAGCTAAGTACGATTGATGTGAAGGGAGACTCTAGTATTTTAGGCTCTAAAAACCTTCAGTTTAAATTACCTAGCTCATTTAATACGATTGAACAAAAAGAGCTAAATGATAATCATGTAATGACAACTAATGAGGCTCTCAGAAAAGTACCAGGTGTAGTTGTAAGAGATGAGGAAGGTTTTGGTATGAGGCCCAATATAAGCATAAGAGGACTCAATCCAACTCGCTCGACCAAAGTCATGCTATTAGAAGATGGGATTCCGCTTGCTTATGCGCCATATGGTGATAACACTAGTTACTACTATCCTTCTATAGATCGATTTTCTTCAATTGAAGTCCTTAAAGGTGCAGGGCAAATAAAATATGGCCCACAAACAATCGGTGGTGTTATTAATCATATTACACCCTTACCTCCAGAAAAATTTGGTGGTTTTATAAGTTATACCGGAGGTAATAGAGACTTTCTTAATACAAAGTTAAATGTTGGTGGGAATGGAATGTTGCTGGACTATACGTTTAAGAAAGGGGATGGGGCTAGAGATAATACTAATCACAATATTGATGATTTGAATTTCAAAATCATTCGTGACTTAACAGAAAATCAAGCATTAACATTACGTACAAATTATTTTAGTGAAGACTCTCAAGTTAGCTATAGCGGAATCACCAGAGCTGAATATGAGAATTTTGGAGGTCAATATAACCCCTTCAAAAATGATTCTTTTGTGACCAAAAGGTATGGTACTTCAGTAACACATGATTGGCAGGTGAGTCAAAATATGTATCTATTAACAAATATTTATTACAGCTATTTTGATCGAGATTGGTGGCGCCAGCAAAGTAATTCAGCAGCTGGGAATATTGCCTCCGGAACAGGTTGCAATAGTGTAGGTTCTGCGCGTGAAGCCGGGCAAAGAATCAACAGTGATGATTGTCTTGGAAATCAAGGCCGACTAAGAGCTTATGAAACATACGGTGTTGAACCTAGATTAAGTATAAATCATGACTTGGGCTTACTTGAATTAAGTATGCGTATTCATCGCGAACAACAAGATAGAAGACAAGTAAACGGATCTTCGCCAAGAGCGAGAGATGGAACTTTGGTCGAAGACAATTATCGAGAAACAAATGCAATTTCAGGGTATATAAGCAATAGATTTGAAATAGATAAATTTAGTATCACACCTGCAGTGAGATATGAACATATTGAAAATGAAAGATTAAACAAGCTGAATGGAGCTCATGGAAAAAATATTTTACATGCTTGGGTGCCAGGCGTCTCTGTTGGATATACTCCAAATGATCAGATCACATATTTTGCCGGAGTCCATAAAGGATTTGCGCCTCCTAGAACAGAAGATTTGATCACAAATGATGGTGGAGCAATCGATGTCAATGCCGAAAATTCTACTAATCATGAAATTGGATTAAGGGCAAAACCAAACTCAAAGAGCTATATTGAAACAACTGCATTTTATAACGACTTTAGAAACTTAATCGCTGTTGGTTCAGTAGCGTCAAATTTACCAGCTCTGGCGCAAGGTGAAGCATTATTCGCTGGTCTTGAAATATTGGGTAAATATGATTTTGACAGTGGGTTTTATTCGAAAGCTGCTATTACTTGGCTGCCTATTGCTAGACAAGAAAGCGCATTTAGAAGAGTTGATAATAATTCGATTGTTGCAAATAGCATGGAAGGAAAAAGACAACCCTATGCTCCTAAGCAAACAATCACAGCTGGATTAGGATTTAGAAATAATTCCTGGGATGGAATTTTAGAATTAGTTCACGTGGGAGAGCAATTTGCTGATTTTGCAGAAACTAAAAATGTTGATGTTTTAGGACAAAATGGCGTCATTAATAGTTATACAATATTTAATGCTTCTGTTAACTATAAAATTCCGCAATACAAAACATCATTATTTGCTGTTGGAAAAAATATTTTTGATAATGAATATATAGTTGATAGAACAAGAGGAATTATCACAGGCATGCCAGCATTATTTCAAGTTGGAGCAAAAATTGATTTTTAAATAGAGTGAGAAGTCTTGTATTTTCTCATTGACTATAAGGCTTTATCTATGAAGAGCGGTCAATTAATCTATGCTAGAACAAACAGCATAACTTCACTGTTCTGCAAAAGCTAATTAATCTCGATGACGATTCACTCCTCAATCGTATCAAATCCTGTAAAATATTTAGAGCTTTCGAAGTTAGATCAAAAAATTGCATAGCACATTTACAAAAGGAGTCTAATGATGGACGAAAAAAAAACAAATGAAATTAATAAAGCATTGAACACCATTTTAGAGTTTGAATTAGCCGGAGTTGTAAGATACACGCATTATGCATTAATGGTCTATGGTTACAATCGCATACCTATCGTATCTTGGCTTCGAGGCCAAGCCTCAGAGTCTTTAGCGCATGCTGACAAGGCTGGTGAACTCATTACGCATTTAGGTGGCCATCCTTCGCTCTCAATAGGCCCTCTTCTAGAAACACATAACCATGACATTGGTGATATTTTACGAGAGTCACTTGCTCATGAATTAAATACTCTTAATGCATATAAAAATCTTTTAAATATCGTAACCGATGAGTCAGTAATGCTTGAAGAGTATGCGCGAGAGATGATTTATCAAGAAGAACTTCATCTTGGAGAGGTAGACAAAATGCTTAGAAAACCAGGTGATTTATCAAAATTCCATGCATAAATTTTTATTCAACTAACATGCTAATGAATGTTTAAATTTACATGCATTAGCAATTTGTAATTGCTAAATTTATATAGAAATTTATTTTTACCAAAATTTCAAATATGCGTAATAATCAATTTTAAATTCTTTGAGGTAATGTAGCTACAAAATGCTTGAGTTCATTCTTAATCCAAATACGATCATTGCTTTTTTTGCACTTTCGGCTATGGAAATTGTTTTAGGTATTGATAATATTATTTTAATTAGCGTTATTGTTAATCGCCTTCCATCAGAAATCCGTGAATCAGTCAATCGATTTGGCTTATTCCTTGCACTAATTACGCGGGTTTTATTGCTACTGACATTAGCTTGGGTAATGGGCTTAACAGAAACACTTTTTACTCTTTATAACCAAGAAATTTGTGGCAAAGATTTAATTTTATTCTTCGGTGGCTTATTCCTTTTATGGCAAGCTTGCTCGGAAATTTATCTTGAGGTTGAAGCCAAAGAGGAATCTGCAGAGAAAATTGATTCTTCAAACCTCAGAGCAAAATCCACTCAGAAGATTTTTTGGGGCGCTATCCTCCAAATTGGTATTCTTAATATGGTTTTCTCACTAGACAGTATCATTACTGCTGTTGGCTTAGTCAATGAAATCTCAATCATGATTGCTGCTGTTTTGACGTCTGTCTTTTTTATGCTTTTAGCTGCAAAGCCTACAAGTGATTTTATCCATCGCTATCCATCAATTAAAATTTTAGCGCTATCTATGTTAATACTTGTTAGCCTTATTTTAATTACTGAAAGTTTTGATATCCATATTCCAAAAGAATATGTTGGTTTTGCAGTTGCATTTTCTCTTGGGGTAGAAGCGCTAAACATCCGAGCTCGCCATAAAAAGAAAGTATCTGAGTAACGCAATAATTTATTGTTTTGAAGTAACCCTCCAAACACGATTACCTACATCGTCAGCAATAAGAAGATTTCCTTTTTTATCAATCACTAACCCCACGGGCCTTCCATATGCTTCATCACCGACCACAAAATTGGTGACAATATCGATTGGCAACCCTTGAGGTTCATTATCTTTAAAAGGTATATAAACGACTTTATAGCCACTTCTTGGCTTTCTATTCCAAGAGCCATGCTCACT
This sequence comes from Candidatus Methylopumilus rimovensis, assembly GCF_006364615.1. Taxonomy (NCBI): domain Bacteria; kingdom Pseudomonadati; phylum Pseudomonadota; class Betaproteobacteria; order Nitrosomonadales; family Methylophilaceae; genus Candidatus Methylopumilus; species Candidatus Methylopumilus rimovensis. The sequence continues at coordinate 854,332 of NZ_CP040986.1, forward strand.
TATAAATACGCCATAGTTATAGGGCGATTTGAATTGTGAAATATCCGAAAAAACTAAGCCCAATGCTGCGACATGTGCGCCTAGTGCATAATCAGGTGAACGAGGATTTAGATTGCTTGGCATAGGTTCTTTCACACGAGGATCTTTATGATTTTTATAATATACGTAAGGCCATCCAAAAAAATCGCCATCATGAACAGAGGTTAAATAATCAGGTACTAAATCATTACCTAATGCATCCCTTTCATTTACTACTGTCCATAATTCACCTGAAGTTGGATGCCATGCAAGGCCGTTGGGATTTCTTAAGCCTGAAGCATAAACTCGTTTTTGTTTTGTTTTAAGATCGACTTCTATAATTGAGGCTCTATCATTTTCTTGATCTAGTCCATGCTCGCCAATATTGCTATTAGATCCGACTGTGACATAAAGCTTTGCGCCATCGGATGATGCAATAATATTTTTCGTCCAATGTGAGTTAATCTCTCCTTCTGGCAAATCTGCAATTTTTTCTGGAGGGTATTTTTTAGTATCAATGCTTAAATCGCCTAACTCATAATGAAAACGCAAAATAGCATCAGTATTGGCCACATATAAATCATTGCCAATTAATGCCATGCCAAAAGGTGAATGTAATCGGGTTAAAAAATCATTAGCTAGCTCAGCAACCCCATCATCATTTTTATCACGAAGTAGTGAAATTTTGTCTGGACTATCATTACCAGCTCCAGCGCGTTTCATGATGAATCCTGCTATAAGATCTTTTAATCCTTGAGCTTTTTTAGGGGGTTGCTTATTACTTTGCGCAACAAGGACATCTCCATTAGGTAAAACATAAAGCCAACGAGGATGTATGAGATCTCTTGAATAAAGATTTATCGCAAAATTATCATGAACAATAGGTGTCAAATTTTCTGGCCATTTTGATGCCTTTGCAATATTCACTGTAGGGATAATTGATACGCTTGGCTCAGGTAATTCAGGATTTACTCCTAAACTCGATGGAGGCAAATCTGAAGAGAGAATTGTTTGGCAAGAAAAGAGAATGGCCAATATAAAAATACTTAATATTTTTTTCATGACCTTATTTTATAGAATTGTTAATGTTTTAGCTCAATCCTTCTCTAGGCTCAGTAAATGTCCTCATGACGTCTTGACTTGACCCTGACTAATCCATCTTTGATTTATAATACTTATCACATACTTAAAAACAATTCATTGGATTTATCACAATAAGAGGCATAAAGTTGATTCGTAAAAACTATTAATGAGGGGTTAAAAATGAAATCAAAAAAAGAAATTAAAACATCTAAGGGTCAAGGAAAAAAGACCGGTTTACAAAAAACAAAAGTGTTAAAAAACACAGATGAAAATATTTTTGTATGCAAACAAAATGATAAAGACTGCTGGCATCGATACTCTGCTGCAATGGGAGATTGTGTTTAATTAATAGATACCAAAATAGGGTATTTGATATGCCCCATTAAACTTTAATGACAACCTCTAGATTCTAAACCATTCTGAGAAGTTGATATGTTAAAACTATTTATGCTCGCCGAGTAAATTTGACAGAAAACGATTAATTGCTGGCCAAAACATATGGGAAATTGTAAGGGCCATTAAAATAGAAAAAATAATATTTAAATATTCAATCTGTAAATTCTCAAAAAGTACAAAGTAAGCAAAAAGAGTAACTGGCAAGGTAAAAATAATTAAAAATAAAAGATCTCGCAAAGAATTAATTCCGACGTTAATCAAGGCTCTAATGCCATGCAAAAAACAGAAATAAAAAGCAAACCAAAAAAGCGGTTGCAAAAAGCTAGCTAGAATAAGGGTTATTAGAAACTCTAAAAAAAGAAAAATCTTATCTTTTTTTGTAATGATATTACTTGTATAAACAAGAAATAGAAAACTAAAGCTAAAAAAAAGTGTAAGTATTTTAAGAGCAAGGAATACATTAGGGTTTATTTCAAAATTCACTAATATATCAAAAATGTTTTTAACATCATTTTCAAAAAAAATGACTGGCAGTAATGTCATAGCAAAGCCCCATGATACTTTCATCATTTGAGGAACTTTTTTTAGATATGTAAGATCGCTCTCTCCAAAATGGATAATAGACATTAAAATTAAGGAAACCAATCCAAGAGCAGGGCTTTGGAACCACACAAACAAGCCTAAAAAAACTATGGATATATAAACTAAAAAAGCTATCGCTCTTGTTTTAATGTTTGAGTAAGCATTCCATATAACAATAGAGTCAGAAGCACCGTGTGAAACACCAAGGGACATGATGATTACAAAAATGATAGCTAAAGATGAATTGATATCAGAAATTTTAAAGAAAGCATTCTGATGATTAAAAAACATCAAAAAAAGTCCTGAAATCACATATATAGCTTGATGAACTCTTATCTTATTTAACATATAAATTCAGCAAACCCTTAAGCATAATTATTTTAGGCAATTTCAAAATAATGGCTAAATAATCAATGAGCCTTGCTTGATCAGATAAGAATCTTATGACTGATGCAATAGGCACCTTTGTAAAAAAAATTCGGAATATTTTAGGTGCTTCTTTTGGATTTGATCTTAAGACAGAAAGAAAAATTTTATCTAACCAATTAGTAAGATATTTTTTTTTGTGATTTATCATTTCATATGAAAATTGATTTTTTACATCTATTTGATTTGCCCACAAAGCAATTCGGGTAAAAGCATATCCAGAGGCGGGTCTAGAAGCTCCTCCAAAATTACCAATTCTAAAGTATTGATTATCTGCTCTTGCTTCAGAATATGGCGACATCGGTAAAACAGCCTTTTCTGTCTTCAATATCTCTTTAATATTAAACTTCTTTAGATTTTTTTTGTGCAGCCTATCTACTTCTTTGAAGTTTATTTTTCGAGAAAAAAAAGTAGTCTCTACTAATGCCCTAGTTTTTGAGAAAGGAAGAATATAGGTAAAAATAATATTTTTTTCAGATTCGAAAAAATCCATTAATGTGACAATATTTTCATTAAATATTTTTGTGTTTGAAACAACCTCAGAACCAATAAAAACTTGTTTTAATGAAGGATACTTATCGTCAAACTTAATATTTGGTCTACTATCTGCTATATTTTTTAGTAAAATTTTTTTATTATTTAAATTAATTTCCCACTCATCATTAATTTTTTTAATCTGCTTAATTAAGCATCCCCGCTCAACTTTAATACCTTTCGTAACTAATCTTTTATAAAGCTCCTTTATAACTGATTTAGATTCATAGCATGCATACCGATAATCGCCTAAATCAATAATATGTGATTCACCTTTTACCTTAATTTCTAGCTGAGACCATTCTTTTTTAATTTTAATATTTAATTTTTTTTTAATATCTAAGAGACCTGGTCCCGACCAAAAACTATAGGTTTTATCATTTTCTAAAGTGCGATTTTTCTCTAATAAAATAAAATTATTAATTTTTTTATTAAGAAGAGAATTCGCTAGAGTTAATCCAGATAGACCAGCGCCAATAATGCCAATATCAAATTTCTGTTTCATATATCAAAAATGTGCGTCGGGTAGATTATGAATAAATTTATGAAGATTTTTATTATGCAGCTTCATCTCTTGTTTAAATGAGGTCAAGTATTTTGTAATAATACCCAATGTAATCATAAACTTAGAAAAATTACTAACATAACACCTTTTTTCTTTACGCTCATAATGGGCTTTCATTAGCTGGTATCCAATTTGCTGGTATAAAGCTGAAGCTAATTTCACGGCAAGTGATGCGCCTTTGGGTAAATGGTCAATAGCTCGACTAGCGCTTTCAAAATAGATGTTCGCTAATTGAATCATTTTCTTTCGAGCTTCATCTATTTTTCTAGCTGTCTCCTTGTTTGGATTAGCAATTTCTTTAGCTCTATATTTCCCAATGAGACTTTCTGGCAAATAAACTCTGTTTCGTAGACTATCCTCATAAATATCTCTCGAAATATTGACTAACTGCATCGCAATTCCTAAATCAATTGCAAAATATCGCATTTTTTTATCTTTTACCCCAAAAATATCACAGACCATTAAACCGACAGTACCAGCAACTTGATAACAATAAACAATTAGAGATTTTTCTGATTTAAAGGTGGAAAATTTAATATCTGAAATTTGTCCATTTAAGAAATTTTTAACAAGTTTTTGGTTGGGCCAGTTTTCTTTTGGAATATCGCTCAACAAATTAATAACAGGATGTGATCTGCTCTTCTTCCATGCTTCCGTAAATATCAAAAGTCTTTTTTTTGCTATGTGGGTAGTTTTGGCTTCATCCACCATATCATCGACTCTTCGGCAGAAGCTATAAATTGAATAAATGGCTTGCATGTTCGACTTATCAAGGAAAAGGGAAGCCCAATAAAAAGTCTTACCATGCTTACGCATGAGTAAATTATTTTTCATGTTTAGGAATAAGCTTATCAATAACTTTGGCAGAGTTCAAAACACCGGGAACACCAGCACCTGGGTGAGTACCTGCACCCACATAAAAAAGATTCTGATATAAATCATCTTTATTGTGAGTCCTAAACCAAGCAGATTGTCTAAATAGAGGTGCTATAGAGAAACCAGACCCGAAAGGTGTATTGTAATCTTGAAGAAAGTTTTCTGGAGTCATATAAAATGATTCGCAAATGGTTTCAGTAAGTTTTGGCATCATTGTTTGTTCTAATGCTTTGATAATTGATTTAATGAATGCGGGCGCTTCATCCTCCCAAACTATATTCCCTTTCAAGTTCGGAACTGGAATTAGGGCATAAAAACTATCACAACCGATAGGTGCAAAATTAGTATCAGTTGCTGTGGGTCTATGAAGATAGATAGAAAAATCGTCAGCCAATTTGTGAAGGTCAAAAATATCACTTAATAGCTCTTTGTATCTTGGTCCCATCCATATCGTATGATGAGCAATATTTTCATACTTAACTTTTGTTCCAAAGAAAAGGACAAATAAGCCCATTGAATGTTTTGCTGTTTTATTAATAAATTTGTTATGGAGTGAGATTTTCTGATTGTCTATTAAATGATTATTTGTATAAATGGGATCTGCATTTGTAATTAAATAGTCAGTTTTATAAAAATCTCCTTTTGAATTTACAATACCGTCGACTTTTTGCTGTGAAGTCACAATCTTATTAATCTCACTATTTAAAAAAATATTAATCCCTTTTCGCTCCATAAGCATTTTTAATTGAGAGACTATTTCCCCGGTGCCACCTTTAGCAAAAAATACTCCCCATTTTTTTTCTAGTGCATGAATCAATGCATATATAGAGGTTGTATTGAAAGGATTACCACCCACGAGTAAGGGTTGAATTGAAAATGCTTGTCTTAAGTTTGGATGCTTTAAATAAGTTGAAACAAACTGATAAACAGATTGATAGCCTTTTAATTTAATAATATCGGGGGTATACCGAATCAAACTGCTTAGTTTATGAAAAGGTTGGTCAGCAAGCTTAAGGTAGCCTAATTCAAAAATTTTCTCAGCATGTTTAAGCATTTTAAGGTACCCATTCACATCTTTAGGCTCAAAAGCTTTGATTTGCTCTAATAATTCATCTTGATTTGGACCATAGTTAAAAAATGATCCATCATGAAATCTAAAGCGATACCATGGATCTAAAGGTATGAAATTAATAAAATCATCTATTTCTTCACCAAAAATTTCAAATAACTCTCTAAATAAATAAGGCGCTGTTATAACTGTAGGGCCAGCATCATGAATAAACCCATTTTGATTGAATTGTCTTGCTCTTCCGCCAAGTTGATCAAGCTTTTCATGTAAATCAACTTCATACCCCTTTGCTCGCATTCTCAAAGCAGCTGCAATACCGCCGAAACCACTTCCAATGACAATAATTTTTTTAGTTTGCATGTGAGAATTGATGGGATCTTTTTTCAATTTCTTCGCTTAAAGAAGAAATAATAGGTCTGATGACGACTGGCATAAGATGTAGAGAATTTTTAATGCCATGTAGAATATTCTCAATTTTAAAAATTAAATCATCTGCAATATTTGATGATAAAAGATATTGCTTTAACTCGCTCTTATTTTTCTTAAGGAAATTTATTTCTTTTTCGGAGGACTTTTCCTTAAGTAAAACAATAAGTGCATTCACTCTCTCAAATTTAATATCTGTGGGAATTTCGTTATGTTGGCTGATTAAAATATTTTCTAAGTCATTCACTATTTGGTAGGCAAGCCCCATTTCGTCTGTTAATTTTCTTAAGTGCATATAATAAGGCTCTTCTAGCTCTCCACATTTGAACATACCCATAATAGGTAAACAAATAAGTGGTGATGTTTTAGCTGTTGCAAGTTTTATATATTCTTCCCAACTTAAACTTAAAAAATTCGTATTGACGTCTCCCGATTGACCGAATACGATTTCCTTAACAGTTCCTGAAAGCAGGCTAAGTAAAATATTCTGATGCCAGCCCTGCTCAATTTCAGTGATTTTTCGAAACGACTCAGCAATCAAATAATCGCCTGTGCATATTGCAGCTGGAATTCCAAAATTCTTCCAAACACTTACCTTGCCTCTTCTTATTTCATCGCTATCGCAAATATCATCGTGAAGTAAAGATGCGCTATGAATTAACTCACAAACAACAGACCAAATAATTGCTGTGTGTTTAGAGATTCCTAAGGCTTCACCGGATGATAAAGCTAAGTGCGATCTGATTAATTTACCTTCTGATCTGCCATGCCAATTTAACCACTGAGATAAGTTTTTCTCGTCGACATCAAAAGACATCGCCAGATGTTTTTTTACAATACTTATGGAGTCGCTTTCGTCTGTATACATCATTAATTTATTTAAAAGAAAGCATATAGAAATTTAGCTTATTTAGATAAAAGGCTTAACTAGGCACCAATTTCAGATTTTCTTTGCGCGATAATGTATATCAAAATGCCAAAAACTGATTTAGCAATAATATCTACGAAGGTATATCCCACCTGAATACTTACAAATGCAGAAAAACCTAGCAAGGGAAGAATATAAACTAAAGGGTAAAATGACCAAGACAATATAATAAGTAATCTTGTTTTCTTAAATAACGGTTGAACAATCATAGGTTGGGTTTTGATTGACATTCCTATGCCATAAACCATTTCGTAGAGTATGTATGAGAATGGAATCATGGCTAAAATCCACCAAATAATCTTAGCAAATCCAATAGTAAGCGTTTCGCCAGGATAGCCCAATAAGACCATAAGGGCTGATGCTGCAACCAAGGCAAATCCTTTTTTGTATGTCTCTGAATGAGGCAATCTTAAAATTAAAACAAACTCTAAAAGCAAAAGAGGGACTGTTAATAACCAGTCAACATATCGATATGCATTGTTAAATTGCATACCGCTTTCTATCACTAAACCATCTTTTAATAAGTATGCATTATTAAAACTTTCGAAAATCCTTAGGTAGTGATACGTTGTGATCAAACAAACAAGACTTGAGAGAGTTAATGCAGTTTTATATGCAGGAGATACTTGCGATCTTTGCAATAGAAAAAAAATAGTTGAGGCTCCAAAAGCAGCAATTGCAAATGAAATTGCGTTATAAACTAAATTAAACTCAACATTATTCATCGTATGGGTATATCGATTTTGTTACTTGGGCTTTTGATATATTTAAATTTAAAGGCAAAAAATAAAAAAACTGTGTAGCCTAAGCCACACAGTTTTTTTAATATATTACATACTTACTTAGATTCTGAAACAGCTACAGACCAAATAATTACACCGAATGCAATTTTATTTAAAACATCAGCTAAGTTATAGATAATGTTTAATGATGCCATGCTGCTTGCAGGATCAGCGCCAGTTAAATATCCGAAATAGTAGCCTAATGGATAAATTGCCCATCCAAAAGTTACAATTAATCTCATAGTGTTAAAAGCTTTTTGCACAGTTGCAGGAGCCTTATTTGCACTAATTTTGCTTGCTTCGCCAGCAAAGATTTCGTAAAGGATATAGAACCATCCAAGCATACCAACGATAAATGATGTCATCACGTCAGCATAGCCAGCTTCGCCAACATAACCGCCCACAAGCATTACTAATGTACCAATTACAAGTCTCCAAAAAACACCTGTTGATACTTTGGTAATTGCAGATAGGATCAAATAAAACTCAATCATTAATAGTGGTACTGTAATGAGCCAATCAATATATCTATAAACTGTTGGTGTTGATCCAGTTGCGACCCACACGTCACGCATATAGAAATAGTGAACAGCCGCTACTAATGTAACAAGTCCGGACACAGTGAGAGAAGTTTTCCACTTACCTGCTACACGATCTCTTTCGAGGAAGAAGAAAGCAGTTGAAGCAACTAATGCCATTGAGATTAGCCAAAAGGTAATACCAACAAAATCGCTTGATTGAAGCACTTGACCTGATGTAGCAAAAACTGATGTTGATAAGCCTAATAAAGACAATCCTAATAAGCACTTATTTCTTAGGGATTTAAAAAAACCTTGAAACATAAGAACCTCCTGTTGATTGAAAAAAACTTTAACGACTAAAGTTTAGATAATTAAATGTAGCATTAATAAAATTATCTTGAAGAAAGTTTACACTCTAACTTTAGGGTTGTTATATATATTTTTATTCTATTGATTTCATTCATGATTATCATTAACCATAAAACAAATATGGGAATAAATAAAAACCTATATAGTGTTGATTTTTTGTAATCAAAGGAATAAATTGGATTAGCTAAAAATTTATTTCGACGTAAATTTTTTCCTAGGTTCGCCCCTTCTTTTTTTATTTGCTTACTAAATCCTTGCATGAATAGAGAAAGAAGGGGTTTTGTTTATTAAAACACCCTCAAACTTAACGCCTCATCTCCTCATTAAGTAATAATATTTAAAGTACCCAATTTATATCTCGTAAAAAATGGCATGAATAGCCATCCGGGTATTTCTTTAAGTATTTTTGGTGATTTTCTTCAGCGGGGAAAAATGAGCTGAATGTAATTACCTCTGTTGTAATTTTTCTTGAAAGCGCACCTGACGCATCGATCTTTTTAATTAAATCTTCGGCCATCATGATTTGTTCATTATTGGTTGCGAAAATAGCTGATCGGTATTGAGTGCCTAAATCATTGCCTTGTTGATTAAGCGTTGTGGGATCATGTATTTTAAAAAAGAATAAAAGTAAGTCCTTAAAACTTAAAATATCAGAATCAAAAACGACTTTTACTGTCTCTGCATGCCCTGTTGTACCGGTTGTGACTTCTCGATAACATACATTTTTAACATGCCCGCCGGAGAAACCTACCGTTGTATCAACAACGCCCGGAATTCCACTTAAAAGATTTTCTAAGCCCCAATAGCAACCACCTGCCAAATATACTGTTTCATTAGCCATTTTAATCAAGCACAATCAGACTGTGATTCAAGCCATCTTTTAGTGCATGCTTTATCTTCAGCTTTACAGGGGAATTGTTCCGGAAGTGTTAAAGCTTTAATAGCTGCTTCTGTTGCTAAATCTTTAACTTTTCGGTTTTTATTTTTATCTTCTTTATTAATCATATTTACACCTTTTGGGTTCTTAAAATTATTAACTTATGGTTAACGCATTTAAGATTCGATGTAAATTTATTAGTTCCAAGAAGTTAGTTAAGTTGATTTGAAAAATAGTGATTTACATCCCTATGATTCATTTCATCTTTTCGCACAGCCAAAATAACATCACTTAATCGTGCGTTCTTTTTTAAATGCCAATAATCAATAGCTATTTGAGGTGCTGGAATATTTTCATATTTACCCATTTGGACACCATGCAAATATTCTGTATAGCTATAAACTGCTTCCTCTTCAAAATAACCAACTAAGCGATGGGCTGTTCTAGATGAAATCAAATAAAGCAAAAAGAATAAGTTATAAAAAATGCCTTGTGCCAGAATGATCAAGAACCTTTCAAAAGCGTTTGGCTTGGCAATTTCAATAAAGGTCATTAAATGCATACGCTCATTTTCAGCCTCATCGAGCAATAACCTGATCCAACCATCGTCATTTTGCATCCGCCTTAGGGATTTCAGGTGTTGTAAAGTACCGCCTATCATTCCTGGGACGCCTGCTACCGTTTCTAAAACTACAGCTCTATGTCCGTATCGTCCAGCAAAAAAAGTATCTGCAAAAAAACGAAGGAATTTAGTACAAGCTAAGGCAAAGTAATCAGAAAAACCTTCAGCTTTATGATGAGTTATTCTTTTAATCATGATGTTTTTAGAGAGTTAAATTAATCGAATGAGTTCAATGAAAAAACCTCTGGATTTAGGTTCTATTGTAACTCACGCCTTCTAGAGCCTTGCTACAATATTTAATGAGCGTGATTCATTTAAATGATTAATTTTTTGATAGCCGTTTTTTCTCTAATTCTATTTTTTTGCTGTCATCTGGCTTTGAAGAGATCATTTTTTCACCATCCCACCTTTGACCGCACCAACAAATACCTTGAGCATTAATGATACAGACTCCTCTTCCACAGCATCTTTTATCTTCCAAAATTTGAGCTCCTTATAAAATAATTGCTAGATAAATTTCTATAATCTATTTCTATTCAAGTTAACTATTTTCAACTAGAGTATCAGCAATAACTAAATTTACTTAATTTTAATGAAGATAAAAAAAATACCGTCATCAGAAATTACGCCTGAGCATATTTATATTGATCGTCGACATTTTATAAAAAATTTAGGTTTAATTTTAGGTTCAACTGCGCTCTCTGCATTTGCAAATAAAAGTTTTGCAGCACTTCATACACTACCTTCATTTGCTCAAGCTAAAGAGCGAGAAAAAGAAAAGCTATCCTCACTTAAGGACATCACAAGCTATAACAATTATTATGAATTCGGTACTTCAAAATCTGACCCTTATGACTACGCAGAAAAATTAAATATCGACCCTTGGTCAATCTCTATTGAAGGTTCTGTGACTAAACCACTCAAATTAGATTTGGATGAACTTATAAAAGAGATGCCTTTAGAAGAGCGCATTTATAGACTTCGATGCGTCGAAGGTTGGTCGATGGTCATCCCTTGGGTGGGTATTCCATTACATGCATTACTTAAAAAAGTGTCCCCGAATGGAAATGCTAAGTATGTGGAATTTGTCTCCTTAAAACGGCCAAGTGAAATGATTGGCCAAAAAGATGACATGCTCGATTGGCCCTATACCGAAGGCCTAAGATTAGATGAAGCGATGCATCCTTTGACGATATTAGCAGTGGGTTTATATGGAAAAGTTTTACCTAAACAAAATGGTGCGCCTATCAGATTAGTTGTGCCATGGAAATATGGATTTAAGAGCATTAAAGCGATTACAAAAATTAGATTAGTAGAAAAAATGCCTATATCTACTTGGATGAAAGCAAACCCAAAGGAATATGGTTTTTACGCAAATGTGAATCCTAAGGTTGATCACCCTCGCTGGTCACAAACCACTGAAAGAAGAGTGGGTGAAAGTTTATTAACACCTCGACTAAAAACCCAGATGTTTAATGGCTATCAAGAAGAGGTTGCTCACTTATATCAGGGCATGGATCTAAATAGGTATTTTTAAGCCTTTTGAAGTTAAATCAAATATATATCAAACGTTTAATTTTTATCATAAGCCTTTGGCCAATTTTATCTCTTAGTGTTGCTATATTCCTAAATAATCTTGGAGCTAATCCAGTCGAATTTATTGAGCGTCATTTTGGTAAGTGGGCACTGATTTTTTTGTGTCTAACATTAAGCATGACGCCTTTAAGAAGAATCACCCATATGAATCAATGGATTTTATATAGAAGAATGTTAGGGCTTTTTACTTTTTTCTATGCAACAGTGCATCTTCTTTGCTATATAGGGCTCGATTATCATTTTGCTTGGATTGATATAAAAAATGACATCATTAAGCATCGCTATGTACTTGTGGGTTTTTTAGGATGGCTTTTGTTATTACCTTTAGCTATTACTTCATCAGACACAATGATGAGAAAGCTTAAATTTAATTGGAAAAGGTTACATCGTCTTATTTATCTAATAGCTATTCTAGGTGTACTTCACTTTTTATGGCTAGTTAAAAAAGATATCACCGAGCCACTCATTTACGCCCTCATTATTTTCATATTATTTCTATTGAGATTAAATATGTTTAAGCGACAAAAGCTTTAGAACACATAATTAAAAAATTTAAGATTAAATGCCCAATATCACTATTTACTGTTTTAGAAATGATCTTCGTTTAATAGACAATCCAGCCTTTCTAAAGGCTGCAAGTGAAAGCGATATTTTATTACCTTTATTTTGTCATCCGAATAATGATTTGATTTATAAAAGCGTTAAAAGGGTTGGTATACATAGACAAACTTTTTTAAGACAGGCATTAAATCAATTAAGCGCTAGTCTTAAATTGATGGGCTCAGATCTTATTGAAGTTCAGGGTAATATTTGTGATCAGATAAAAAAAATAGCAGATGCAATCGGTGCTACAAATATTTTCTTCGAAAAAATTATAGCTCCTGAAGAGCTTGAGCAAGAAGCATTAATTCGAAGCCTCGGTATTCCTGTTGTGACATTTTGGCAGTCCTCAATGATTGATCCATCCGAACTTCCATTTGAACCTCAAAATATGCCAGATATTTTTACAGAATTTAGAAAGCAGATTGAGTTAAAGAATATTGAAATAAAAACATTGGCTCAATCGCCTTCAAAACTTCCGCGTCTTCCAAACAAAAAATTTGAAAGTGATATAAATATTAATTTTACAAAAGAGATTAAGAATCAAAAATCATCTTTTCCATATACAGAAAATCAATTCTTAGGTGGTGAAAAAACTGCGCTGGCTCACCTTGAAAATTATTTACTTAAAAAACTACCTCATTCTTATAAAGAAACAAGAAATAAACTATCCGGTATTGATTTTTCAACAAAGTTTTCTCCATGGCTTGCTATCGGTTGTATATCCGCAAAATATATAGCCTTTAAATTAAAAGAATTTGAGGATCAATTTGGTGCAAATGAAAGCTCATATTGGATATGGTTTGAACTTCTATGGAGAGATTACTTTAGATTCTTACATTTTAAATATGGAAAAAGTCTCTATTTAAAAAATGGATTAAATAAGAATCCAACACACATAAACCATAATGAATCTAAATTTGAAGCTTGGATACATGGTAGGACAGGAAATCAATTAATCGATGCTGGCATGAGAGAACTTTTTTTGACTGGATACCTATCAAACAGAATGAGACAAATTGTTGCAAGCTACTTAATTTATGATTTAGAGTGTGACTGGAGAAAAGGGGCTCAATGGTTTGAATCTCAATTAATTGACTATGATGTTTATAGTAATCATGGGAATTGGCTTTACATTGCAGGAAATGGCACTGATCCTAGAGGTGGAAGAAGATTTAATACGACAAAACAAAATTTAGAACATGATCCAACTGATATATATAAGAATTATTGGAAAGAACAGTCCATAAACATTTCTCCAATTTAGCTTTTTTCACTCACCACTTTTTCTATCTTTATACTCAAATAATTTAATAGACTTCAAAACATCATTAAAGATAGCTAGAAACCGATAAACACAAAACTAGAAAGTACATGATTCATTTGATCAGTCCTACCATTTGTTCCATTGATATACTGATTCAAGTAGCCAATTTCTAGTCTTGATGACTCGGTATATTTCCACATCAAACCAGTAAATAGACGATTCTGATTAAAACCATCAGATCCTGCCCATTGCGTATCATTTACGTTCCAGAAGACTTCATCCCAAACTAAATAACTCAAGTCATTTCTACCATTGATCGGCAAACTCGCACGTATCTGTTGTCTGAAGCGATATGATGCTGAGTCGCCGCTATCCAAATGGCGCTGCTCAAGCCTAGAACGAGTAAGCCATGTAATGTCGTTGTACTTTGATACGTATTGAAACTGCTGCCACCAACGATCTTCGTGAGTATGCCCATTGGCCGCTTTAGTGTCAGCATAGGCGTACCCTAGCCACAGTGAGGCTTTTTCTGATAATGCAAAATTTAAAGCGGGACGTAAAAAACCCTGGTCGAAGTTTTTTACATCATCCTTCCAGCGTGCCTGAACCTCGGCATACCAGCGCACATCTTTTGTAATATTGCCTTCTGCAATAAAGGCTTGCCATAAGCGACTATCTTCATCCATAGCCTTGATAAGCGGAGAATATGTAAGCACGAAGCTAGTCAAAATATAAACTAGGTAATTTATGTAATTTTTAAACATAGAATGCACACAAATCTTATGATAATCACTGATAATTATGAAGGAAATATGACGCTTAAGCATTTATCATTAGTTTACTAGATTAGATACCTGATGACTCAGACCACTCAAAATCTTGAAATTTACAAAATCTAATTACTGAAGTTTCAGTTGTTTTAAAGTTCGCCACTATTCACCCTTTGCAGTTTTGACTTGGTTTGCCATCTACAACCCGCACAAGTACTGTAAAATGTTCTTTTCTGGGGGATTAGCTCAGCTGGTAGAGCAGCGGACTCTTAATCCGTTTGTCGCGAGTTCGACCCTCGCATCCCCCACCACTAAAATTAATTTATTTCTGATAATCTCTATTAAAATTTAATTTTATAAAACTAAGGAATAACAATGGCTACCGCCGTAATTATTAAACATCCGAATTCTGGCATGATTAAAATTGGTTACTATGGTTTTAGTTGGACCTATCTTTTTTTTGGTTGGTTTGTGCCGCTTTTTAGAGGTGAATTAGGTGTAGCTGCACTTCATATGCTTTTTTCAATTATCACATTAGGGCTATGGCAGATCATTGTGGCTTTTTTATATAACAGACAATATATGACGCGTATGTTTATGACTGGATGGGTTTTAGCAGATTCAGAAGGTAATAATGAAATGGCCGCTCAAAGACTTGGTGTTGTATTACCTAAACGTGGAAGCAAATAAAACTCTATTTCTTTTTGCTACAGACGCTTTTTAAGTACAAATCATTCAGCGTTTTAGGTTTGATTGCTTGCCAATCTAATGCTTCACCTTTATTAAATAATGAATGGCCTTGCCCCATAGGCTCTGGGTATAACGCATAAGCAAGAATTCGCATTTTTCGAGACTTACAATCAAACTCTGATCTATTTTTAACAGATCGATATTGAAGATTTTTAATGGTTTGTGGTTCGGCGTAATTTTGTAAATACCACGCCCTTGTCTTATGTCCACTTTTACTCATAAGAGCATAATCTATGTAATGATCGGCATCGTCTTGATGCACCAAAGACCAATCAGCAAAGGAATGAATTGGAATAAGAAACAAAAGAGATAGGAAAAATTTCATGGGTCAAATCATCGCATTTAATAAATATTTTCTCAACATGAAACTTCTGAGAAATCACGGCTTGTCTATTCACTGAAGGCTGAGCATAATTAAACATCGTTTAATTTAAGTTAAAAAAAATGAAAAAAATACGTTGGGGTATTCTGGGGGCTGCGCGCGTAAACGAACGACTTCTTCCAGCTATTGCTAATAGTCCTTTTGGTGATCTATTTGCCATTGGAAGTCGAAGAGCAAATGCCGCAGAAGAATGTTTAGAAAAATATCAACCCAACCTAAAAGGTAAAGTTAAAACCTTTAATTCACTGGATGAAGTGATTTACCATCCCGATATAGATGCTATTTATATTCCACTCTCAAATGAAGAGCATACCGAGCCAGCTCTTAAAGCGGTCAATAATAAAAAACATGTGTTAATTGAAAAACCCATCACACTTCATTCAAAAGAAGTTAAAGCAATTCAAGAGGCTGCCGAAAAAAATCATGTCAAGGTGATGGAAGGTTTTATGTATGTCTTTCATCCCCAATTTGATCGCGTAAAAGAAATCATCAGCTCAGGATTGTTAGGTGATGTTCAATATGTGCATTCTATGTTTTCTTTTCCAATCCAGCCTGCACGTTTTTATCGAATCGATCGTTCAATTGAAAATGGTGGTGGTGCACTTTGGGATATTGGACCTTATGCCATTCATACGATAAGGCAATGCTTTGAGCAGAATCCTCTATCAATCGTTGCAAAAAGCCATCTCAATGAACACGGTGCAGATCTCACAACCTCAGGGATGATCGATTTTGGAAATAACAGACGCGCACAATTTGATATCAGCTTTGAATGTGTTCGACGTTCTCAATTTGAAATATTCGGATCAAAAGGGAAATTAATGTGCCATACAGTATGGCAGCATGAGAATGATGAAGCCTTATTAACTTTAACAACAGATGCAGATGGCGTAAAAAATGAACATATTAAAAAAGCCAATCATTTTACGCTTGAGATTGATCACTTTAACCAATGCATCATAAATAATACCGCACCTAAACTTTCTTTAGATGATGCACTTTGGAATACAAAAACATTGGAAGCTATTCAATCATCCATCAAAACAAAAACCTGGGTTCATCTTTAAAAGCTTTAAAAACAAAAAAGCCCGCATATAGCGGGCTTTTTTAAAATCTGAATAATTACTTATTCATTACATACATTGTAACTTCGAAACCGAAACGCATTTCAGTAGCAGCTGGAGTTGTCCACATGATGTTTATCCTTTTATTAAGTTAATAAGAAATTACTTAAATGTAATCTTACTCGGACTATAAAAGTAAACACCTTTAGGATCATGAATGAGGTCTCATGAAAATCATGAGAGATAAGGCACTAAAACAATAAATTTATATTAAAAACTATATAAATCAATAACTTATAAAACTACACCTTAGCTGGCTTAGGTTGTGGTTTTTTACCTTTAGATTCTTTTCTCTTATCTTTACTACCCATATATGACCTCCTTAATAGGTTGAATAAATGAACATTGTATACGAAAGGCTAGGGCTTCAGCCGCTTCTTTATTTCTTTTTCGTACTCTGGAAAATACTGCGAGATTACCTCTAAATCGAACTGAGAAAGAATCGAATTATTCGATTCTCGCTCCAATAAAAACTCAAACGAAGCTTTGATTAAACTCTCATGCGAGACCTTACCATCCGTTAGTGACTTATGGAAATCATTTGAAACATGAACCTCATGTTGTGTAGTCGATTTTAATTTCACCGTGACTTCAAAATCAGAATCTTTAATTAATTTAATCGTAATCATTTGCGTCTTGATGATGCCTCTTTACCCCCAACGCTTAACTAGAAGATAAAGAATGAAAAAAGAGAAAATTACAAAAGCAATTCTGATAGGGAGGTAAGTTAAATCAGAAAATATATACTGAAAAAATACATAAGGTGTTAAAAGTACCGCGGAAACAACACGTGCCAAATATAAATTTTTTAATTGTTTACTTTTTTTATTCTTTTTATAAATCTTCCATGATATGAATGCAAAAGAAAAAGCAGCAATTAAAAATAAAATACCACCATACATAATTATCATGAATACATTCATATCAAATCCAAATTAAAATACGTTTATCCAAAGAACCAATAACAAACAGCAATAGAAGCTAATACCCCAATAAGATCTGCAAATAATGCACATGCCACTGCATGGCGAGCTCGCTGAATACCTACGGCACCAAAATAAACAGCCAAAACATAAAATGTAGTTTCGGTGCTTCCTTGCACAGTAGCTGCTAATAATGATGGAAAGCTATCTACACCGTGAGTTATCATAGTATCAATTAACATAGCTCTTGCGGCACTCCCAGAAAAAGGTTTTACAAGTGCAGTAGGCAATGCATCCACAAAACGTGTATCCCAGTCAAAGCTATGAGCTAAATAACGAATCATGTCTAAAGTGAAATCAAGTGCTCCTGACGCCCGAAGAACACCTACTGCACATAACATTGCAACCAAATAAGGAAGTAAATTTTTTGATACATCAAAACCTTCTTTAGCGCCTTCAATAAATGACTCATAAACTGGCACACGCTTTAAAACACCGATCACAAGAAAAGTAATAATCAATCCAAAAAGTGCAGCATTCCCTAAGAAAGACGAGAATACGCCTAATGCCGCAGCTGATAAGTGACTTAAGAAAAAGATAAATGCACTTAATAAAATCGCTATAGTTAACATCCATGTCAATACCACAGGATCATTCATTTTAATACGTTGAGTGAATGCTACAGAAAAAAATCCAGCTATCGTAGATGCGCTTGTCGCTAAAAGAATAGGTAAAAATATAAGAGTAGGATCTGCAGCACCTTGTTGTGCACGATACATAAAGATTGATACAGGTAGCAAAGTAAGTGAAGATGCATTCATCACTAAAAATAAAATTTGTGCATTGCTGGCAATCTTTGGTGTCGGATTAAGTGACTGCAAGGATCGCATCGCCTTTAGTCCAATAGGTGTCGCCGCATTATCAAGACCTAATCCATTTGCAATAAAATTCATAGTGATAAGGCCGATTGCTGGATGCTTTTTAGGAACCTCAGGCATAAGACGTCTAAATAATGGCGAAAGCCAACCTGCAATTTTTTCAACTAAACCAGCATGTTCGGCAATTTTTAAAAAGCCTAACCATAGTGTTAGCGTTCCGAAAAGTAATATCATGACTTCAACAGATAATTTCGCCATAGAAAAAAGACTGTCTACCATGCGAGCAAAAACTTCGAGGTCGCTTAAGTTAGCCCATCGCCATAATGCACTTAACAAAGCGATAAAGAAAAAACTCACCCATAGCGTATTTAATATCGAACCATTATGCTTCGATGAAGTTTTATTCTGATAAGGTTGATTGATTTTTATAATGACTCACCCAGTACGAGTTACTAGATTTTAAAGATGTATGAAAATTATAAGGCTAAGAAATCTATTTTTGAAAACTAATTCATCGCTTTAATTGGTCGGAGCGGTGAGATTCGAACTCACGACCCCTTGCACCCCATGCAAGTACGCTACCAGGCTGCGCTACGCCCCGAAAACTAAAACAATGATGAATTACTTTTTAAGTAGCTCGATAATACTGAGCAATTCGTCTTTAATCGATTTGATATTAAGACCAGCAAGAGAATTGGATTGATTGAGATTTTCTAAAGGTAATTCAACTTGACCCTGCTTGGTCACTTGAAATTCTCTGGGGGGCTCAGCTTGCTTTACTTCCTTAACAAAATTTTTATCTTTAAGTCGCTGTTTAGCGCCTTGAATCGTAAAGCCTTCATCATGAAGGAGCTCTCTAATTTTACGAATGAGAAGCACTTCAGGTAATTGATAATAACGTCGATTGCCGCGTCGCTTGATGTCTTTGAGTTGATCAAACTCCTGCTCCCAATATCGAAGCACATGCGCCTTGACGAGACAAAGCTCACTTACCTCTCCGATTGCAAAATATCTCTTTGAAGGTATTTCAGGTAAGACGGGGGATTTAAGCTTTCTTTCCAGAGTAGTTCTCTTCTACATTGCTTTTTAGTTTTTGACTTGCGTGAAAAGTCACTACACGTCTTGCTTTGATAGGAATCTCTTCGCCCGTTTTAGGATTGCGGCCTGGTCTTTCTGATTTTTTTCTTAATTCAAAATTACCAAAACCAGATAATTTGATACTGTCACCATTTTCAAGTGCATTGCGAATTTCTTCAAAAAAAGCCTCCACCATATCTTTGGCTTCACGCTTATTTAAACCTACACGGTCAAATAGTATTTCGGATAGATCTGCTTTAGTTAATGTCATAACGGCCTACTTTTAAATCGGTATTAAA
Source organism: Candidatus Methylopumilus rimovensis (assembly GCF_006364615.1). Taxonomy (NCBI): domain Bacteria; kingdom Pseudomonadati; phylum Pseudomonadota; class Betaproteobacteria; order Nitrosomonadales; family Methylophilaceae; genus Candidatus Methylopumilus; species Candidatus Methylopumilus rimovensis. The sequence continues at coordinate 874,072 of NZ_CP040986.1, forward strand.
TATGGGATTAGTTGCGGAGCGTTGCGCCAAATTGTTTTTCAAGTAATTCAACGATTTTTGATACAGAAGAATCAGCTTCACTATCAACTAATGTCTTTGAAGTATCCTGCATAAGTATCAGAAATGCAACACTTTTTTTGTTTTCGGCGATGCCTTTTCCTTGGTAAAGATCGAATAAAGCCATATGATTTAAGAACGGAATTTTAGCCTTATTTACCGCATCTAAAATCGAATCCACCTCGACTGAGTCGTCTACCACAACAGCAATATCACGCCTTACCGGGAGGAATTTTGAGATTTCTTCGTATTTAAATACCTTGTCTTCTAAAAGCTTCTCTATTTTTAATTCAAAAATAAAAGGGGCTTTAGGGAGGGAAAAGTGTTGCTGCCATTTTGGATGTAATTTACCCACCCAACCTATCGACTGAGCGTCCAAAATGACTTCTGCTGATTGTCCTGGATGAAGCGCTAATGGAGTTTTATCACTTCTTTTAAATGTGAGTTGTTTAGACGTCAAAGCTTCAACATGTGCTTTTATGTCATAAAAATCAATATCGCGAATTTTGTCAGCCCACTGCTCAGGCATAAAACTACCGTAACTGAGTCCTGATATCACTTCGGTCTCAATAAAATCTTTTTTTACACCATGGAAGGTTTGAGCGATCTCAAAAATATTTAAACGCGATACTTGGCGATTTAAATTGTAAGTTAAAACTTCAAGGTGACTACCCCATAAAGATGATCGCATCGTCGACATCTGGCTTGCAATTGGATTCTGTAATTGAATCGGATTGGCATTTCCATGTAATGATTTCTCAACCTCATCTTCAATAAAGCTATAAGTCACTACCTCATAAAAACCTCGAGATGTGAGTGCTTCTTTAAGGTCACGATGATAAGTGCCGGATGTAGGTAACATCACTTGATGGCTCAGAGGATGATGTGAAGGAATTTTATCGTAGCCATACAATCGCACAACTTCCTCAATCAGATCTTCTTCAATAGCAATATCAAAGCGATAAGAAGGGGGTGTGACTTTAAATCCTTCGATTGTTTTATTCACTTCAAAACCTAATTGTATAAATATTCGCTCAACATCTTGGCTAGGAACTTCAATACCTAAGATAGCATTTAATTTTTTAAGTCTTAGATGAATTTCATTGCGCTTTGGTAAAGCATTTAAAACTTCTGTAATCTCTCCTGCTGCTCCACCACAGTATTCAATAATAAGAGATGTTGCACGTTCTAGTGCATGTCGCGTATTAGAAAAATCTACGCCGCGTTCAAAACGATAAGATGAGTCTGTAGATAAGTTATATGCTCTAGCTTTACCAGCAATCACAATGGGATCAAAAAAAGCACTTTCCAAGAAAATAGTTTGAGTATTATCGGTGACTGATGAAGGCATGCCACCCATTACCCCTGCAAATGCAATTGCGCCTGATTGATCTGCAATCACTAGATCTTTTTTTGATAATTTAATTTTTGTATCATTGAGAAGATGTATCGGCTCTTCAGGCTTTGCGAATCTAACCGTGACATCACCTTGTAATTTTTCATGGTCAAATGCATGCAGTGGCTGTCCAATTTCAAGCAACACATAATTCGTAATATCGACAATAGGACTGATTGACTTTATATTGGAACGCTCAAGTCTTGAAGTCATCCATTCAGGCAACGATTTTGTGTTATCTACATTTTTAATGATGCGACCACAATAACGCGGACATGCTTCTTTTTCTTCAATGATTACATTTTTCTTTTCGCTTTGCTTGATTGGATTAACATCATAATGGATGGGAGAAAGTGAAGATGCACTAATGGCTGCCACTTCTCGAGCTACACCCCAAACACTTAAACAATCACTTCGATTAGGTGTTAATTTTAATGTTGTAATTTGATCATTAAGATCAAGCGCCACTCTTAAATCTGTACCGTTTTTTAAATCATGGTTGAGCTCCAGAATACCATCAGCTTCTTCAGCTAATCCTAATTCCTTTAATGAGCAAAGCATACCGAACGATTCAACTCCTCGTACTTTTGCTTCTTTGATATCAATCGAGGGTAATTTAGCGCCTACTAAAGCACATGCTACTTTAATGCCTTGTCTCGCATTAGATGCACCACAAACAATTTGTAATGACTTATCACCAATGTTGACATCACATACTTGAAGTCGATCTGCATCAGGATGTTTTTTAATAGCTACAATCTCACCGACTACAACATGGCTAAACGATGCTCCTAGAGGATGAGAATCATCAACATCTAATCCTGCCATAATCATGACGTGGTTAAGCCCATCACTGTCGAGTGATGTATTAACGTATGACCTTAACCAGTTTTCAGAAAATTGCATATTGAAATGTCTTTAAATAAATTGCTGAAGAAAACGTAAATCGTTATTAAAAAAGTGACGTAAATCTTGAACGCCATAACGCAACATTGTTAAACGTTCTATACCTAAGCCGAAAGCAAAGCCTTGATATTGATTTGAATCGATACCCACATGTTTAAATACTTCTGGATGAACCATGCCGCAGCCGCCAATCTCGAGCCAACCGCCCTTCCAGCTCATATCCATTTCAGCTGAAGGTTCTGTAAATGGAAAGTACGAAGGTCTGAAACGCACTTTTAAATCTTTATTCTCGAAAAAGTTTTGAAGAAAATCTTCGATAACACCTTTAAGGTCTGCAAAGCTTACTTGTTGATCAACCCATAAACCTTCAACTTGATGAAACATTGGTGAGTGTGTTGCGTCTGAATCAACACGATAAACGCGACCTGGTGAAATAATTTTGAGTGGTGGTTTATTTTTTTCTAAATGACGAATTTGCACAGGGGATGTGTGCGTTCTTAATACATAAGATTCATCAATATAAAATGTGTCATGCATCGCACGCGCTGGATGTGATTCTGGAATATTAAGTGCGGTGAAATTATAAAAATCTGATTCAATCTGTGGGCCATGTGCCACTGAGAATCCGATGGAATGAAAAAGTGATTCAACGCGATGAAGTGTTTGTGTGACTGGATGCAAGCTACCTTGATCCTCTTTTCGTGAAGGCAAAGTCACATCCAATGATTCTTCTGCAAGCTGTTTTGCTTGCGAGGCATTGAGAATAGCTTCACGTCTTTTTTCTAAAGCTTCTTCAACGCCTTGCTTAACAACATTAATTTCAGCGCCTACTTTAGGTCTATCTTCTGCGGATAATTTACCTAATGATTTGAGTGCTTCTGTTAAGATGCTACTCTTACCTAGATATTTAGCTTTAGCCTGATCAAGATCGGTCAGAGTCTGACACTGCTCAAAATCTTCACGGGCTTCTTTTAAGGTATGTTCGAGATTATTCATTGACTATCATTTTAATAAAAAAAAGGAGGCTAGAAGCCTCCTTTTAAAAATTAATATTTTTATGCTGCTCCTGAACCAGATTTAGCGATTTCGACAAACTTAGCAAAAGCTGCTTTATCGAATACTGCCATATCTGCTAGCACCTTACGATCTACTTCGATCGAAGCTTTCTTAAGGCCATTCATGAAACGGCTATATGTAAGACCACACTCACGAGCTGCTGCATTAATACGCGCAATCCATAATGATCTAAATTGACGTTTTTTCTGACGGCGGTCACGGTATGCATACTGACCTGCCTTCATCACTGCTTGTTTAGCTATGCGGTATACATTTTTACGACGTCCGCGATAACCTTTAGCAAGTGCTAAAACTTTTTTATGTTTTGCTCTAGCGGTGACACCACGTTTTACTCTAGGCATATGATTCTCCTTATTGAGTTGGCATCATCGCGCGAACGCGTTTGATATCGGTTGCTGAAATGAGGACAGTGCCTCTGAGATTACGTTTTTGTTTCGTTGTTTTTTTGGTCAAGATATGACGTAAATGAGAACGCGTTCTCTTTACCATACCACTTCCTAAAAACTTGAAGCGCTTTTTTGCGCCACTTTTTGTTTTCATTTTTGGCATTTTGATCTCCTTTAGAGTATTAAGAGTGCTTAGGCATGCCGTTTAAGCCGTATCACTCAGAAACTTTTGCTTCTGTGGTTTTTGCTTTGGCTTTTTTTTGCGGAGCCAAAACCATCACCATTTGTCGACCTTCCATTTTTGGAAATTGTTCGACGACTGCATATTCCATTAAATCTTGCTCAACACGTTTTAGAATTGCTAAACCGTATTCTTGATGTGTTATTTCTCGACCTCTAAAACGTAAGGTGATTTTCGCCTTATCGCCATCCGTAAGGAATCCGATGAGGTTTCGTATTTTGATGTTGTAATCACCGTCATCAGTGCCTGGTCTAAACTTCACTTCTTTAATCTTGACCTGCTTTTGTTTTAAGCGGGTTTCGTGTTGCTTCTTACTTTCTGCATATTTAAACTTACCGTAATCGAGTAATCGACATACGGGGGGTTGGGCTTGTGGAGCAATTTCCACTAGATCAATATCTATCTCTTCTGCTTTTGCAAATGCCTCAGCTAGTGTCACTATGCCAAGCGCTTCGCCATTTACGCCAATTAATCGAATTTCTGGAGCTGTAATATCCCCGTTAATTCTGACTTCTTTTTCTTGAGCGATAACAAATCCCCTGTAAATATAAAAGAAAAACCGCGCTACCTTATGACTAGACTTTAGTTTGAACTTCCTGATTTAGTCGATCAATCAATGACTTAATCGACATAGATCCTAAGTCTTCGCCTTTTCGGGTTCGCACGGCAACTTGCCCAGCTTCCATTTCCTTTTCCCCTACAATTAAGAGATAAGGAATCTTTTGTAAGCTATGTTCGCGTATTTTATAGGTTATTTTCTCATTTCTCAAGTCAGAATCGCATCGGATGTGGTTTTTCTTGAGTTCATCCATGACTTTTGAGGCATAGTCTGCATGGGCATCAGCAATATTGAGGATAACCGCTTGAGTAGGGGCAAGCCAGAGGGGCATGGCACCTGAGTAATGCTCAATCAGAATCCCAATAAAACGCTCCATAGAGCCTACAATGGCTCGATGTAACATCACGGGATGCTTACGGCTATTGTCTTCTGTGACATATTCAGCGCCTAGACGCTCAGGCAAATTAAAGTCGAGCTGGATCGTACCGCACTGCCAAAGACGGCTTAAACTGTCTTTTAGGGTAAATTCGATCTTAGGGCCATAAAAAGCCCCTTCCCCGGGCTGAAGGTCAAATTCGAGCTTATTTTCAACTAAAGCAGCTTTAAGGGCAGCTTCTGCCTTGTCCCAAGTCTCATCAGAACCCACGCGTTTTTCAGGGCGAGTGGATAATTTCACTAACACATCCTTAAATCCGAAGTCTTCGTATGCCTTAAAGAGCATTACGATGAATTGAGCTACTTCATCTTTAATTTGCTCTTCGGTACAAAAAATATGGGCATCATCTTGAGTAAACCCTCTCACGCGCATTAACCCATGAAGGGATCCTGAGGGTTCGTTGCGGTGACATGAACCAAATTCAGCAAGTCTTAAAGGTAATTCACGATAGCTATGAAGCGCATTATTAAAGATTTGAATATGGCCAGGGCAGTTCATAGGCTTCACTGCATAATCTCTATTTTCAGATGAAGTTGTAAACATGTTATCGCGATAATTCTGCCAATGTCCGGATTTTTCCCACAAAGTCTTATCCATGACCGTAGGTGTTTTAACTTCTTGATATCCAAAATCTAAGAACATCTTTCGCATGTAATGTTCAACTTCTTGCCAAATCGACCATCCTTTAGGATGCCAAAAAACCATACCAGGTGCTTCATCTTGCATATGAAATAAATCGAGCTGCTTACCTAATTTACGATGATCTCTTTTTTCAGCCTCTTCTAACATGAAGAGATGATTTTGTAAGTCTTCTTTAGTTGTCCATGCTGTGCCGTAGATTCTCTGTAGCATTTCATTTTTAGAATCACCACGCCAATAAGCGCCTGCTACTTTCATCAATTTAAATACTTTTAATTTTCCAGTCGATGGCACATGAGGACCCCGACAGAGATCTGTAAATTCGCCTTCGGAATATAAAGATACTTCCTGATCCGCGGGAATCGATTCAATAATTTCAGCCTTGTAATTTTCTTTGATTGATTTGAAATATTCCACTGCGTCATTACGTAGCAATACTTTTCTTGTGATCGGTAAATCGCGACTGGCAATTTCAGCCATCTTCTTTTCAATTTTTTCTAAATCTTCTGGTGTGAAAGGACGCGAATACGAAAAGTCATAATAAAACCCATGTTCAATCACAGGGCCAATCGTCACTTGTGCGTCTGGAAATAATTCTTTAACAGCGTATGCCAAAAGATGAGCTGTTGAATGACGAATCACTTCAAGCCCCTCAGAATTTTTGTCGGTGATGATTGCAAGATCACTATCTTCACGAATGACAAATGAAAGATCGACTAACTGATCATTGACTCGACCAGCAAGGGCTGCACGGGCTAATCCTGCACCAATATTTTGTGCAACTTCTGCAACAGTAATGTCACTTTCAAATTGTCGCTTAGATCCGTCTGGTAATCTTATTTCAGGCATAGTTGAATCAAGTTATTAAGAATTGCATCATTTTATAAGCTTTTCTCTATTCTTGATAGCTTGAGCCATGAGGCAAAAAATTGGTAGGCGCGATTGGAATCGAACCAACGACCCCCACCATGTCAAGGTGGTGCTCTAACCAGCTGAGCTACGCGCCTAAAGAATTTAGGAGTTTGGATTCTATCCTATTGAAGAACCCTAATCAATCATCGCTTTGTAGCCGTAAGTAAAATCAGGGTACTTTAATGTGAATCCAGTTTGATTCAATAAAACAGATCGTAGTTGCTTCCCCCCTTCCACAATCGGTATCTCAATAGTGTCTGTGCTTAATTTGAGATGTTTTCTAATCCACGTTAATACGTCATATTGTTTAGTAGGTTCGCCATCTGTCACAAGATAAAGTGATTCGATAGATTCTTGTCTCACAATTTTATTCATGAGAAAAACAATAAAGCGCGCAGCATCTTCCTCGTGAATTCGATTAGACCAGTTATTGGTTGCAGGCCAATTGCCAGGATTACTTTGCGCTAATTGAATCATGCGCGATCGAGTGGGGCCGTATATTCCAGATAAACGCAATATAGTGGCCTTTTCTTTTAATTGACGCGCAATCGTTTCAGCTTCCATTAACGCTTCACCTCCGTAATCAGAAGGTTGAGCAACATCAAACTCACTTAAGATCTTTGTTGTTTTTTGTCCATAAACTCTCGTGCTTGAAACAAAGAAAAGATGCTTAAAGTGATCGAGATCTAAAATAGCTTCGTAAGTTTTTTTTAAGCCAACCACATAATGATCTTGATAGCTCTCAACAGATTGTGCATCTGCAGAAACTGCATAGATAATGATTTCAGGATTTATTGATTTAATAGTATCAATAGTTTCAGTTTTTAAAATATCCGCCTGATGCATTTCAATAGAAGGGGGTGATTTTTTTAAACTTCGACTAAATCCATAGAGTTTAAAAATATGGCAATCAATATTTTTAGCAACCGAAAAGCCAAGTTGACCGCAGCCTACAATTAATACTTTAGTAGATTTTATTTCCAAAGCGTTTTAAGAATAAATCCAGGAAAAGAAAAAACTAAAAACAAAAAGAAAGTCACTGTATAAAATTCCCAATCTTGCGGGTGAATATGTCCTACTACTTTAAGTTCTGTAAATAGTGCAATACCGCCGGTCACAAAATACAAAATGACAACTTCAAGTAAAGCCCAAGAAAATGGTTTTTTATAAGAGGGGAATTTCTTAATAAAAAGAAAATCGTTAAACATCCAAGGCACATTAGCCATGATGATAGTAATTAAGATGAGGATCCACTGAGTCATTTAATGAAGACTTAAAGCTATTGCTTGAGCAGTAGCATCCATAAATGAATGTGGCATTAAACCAATAATTAGAAGCGCTAATGCGTTAGCTGATAAGATCCATTGCATATCGATGGACACATCTAATTTATTTTTTAATTTTGGCTCATCAAAGTACATAAGTTTTACAATTCTCATGTAATAAAACATACCCACTAAAGCCATCATGACTGCATAGACCACAAAACTTGCAAAGCCTGCATCAAATGCTGCTTGAAGCACCATAAACTTTGCGTAAAAACCTATGGTAGGGGGTATGCCTGCCATACTTAACATGGTGATTAACATAAGAAATGCATACCAAGGATTTCTCTTATTTAAACCTTTAAAATCTTCAAGCGTTTCACACTCAAAATTTTTCCGAGACATCATCATTAACACTGCAAAAGAAACTAAAGTCATAAACATATAGCTCACTACGTAAAATAAACTTGATGCGTAACCATTGAGTGTTCCACTCATGAATCCGAAAAGAGTAAAGCCAATATGAGAAATCGTTGAATATGCATACATACGCTTGATATTTGTTTGTGCAATCGCTATAACATTTCCGATACCGATAGAAAGAACCGCCATAATAAGTATCATTTGCTTCCAATCCACCATCATAGACTGAAGACCATCACCTAATATACGAACGGTAATAGCAAAAGCCGCTAATTTAGGCACTGAACTAATCAGTATAGCGATAGATGAGGGTGAGCCTTCATATACATCTGGCACCCACATTTGAAATGGCACTGCGCCTAATTTAAAAGCAAGGCCAGCAACTACAAAAACAAGGCCTAAGACAAGAATGGCATGGTCTGTGGGGTGATTTAACAATGCGATCGAAATCACATTTAAATCTAAGCTTGATGTCGCGCCATAAATCATCGACATACCGTAAAGAAGAAGTCCTGATGCAAGAGCGCCTAATACAAAATATTTAATTGCGGACTCTGTCGCTTTTTGATTGTCACGATCAAGAGCTGTTAGAGAATATAAACATAAAGAGAGAAGCTCGAGACCCATATAAACGAGCAGCATATTATGACTTGAAATCATAATCATCATGCCAAGCAATGCAAATAGAACGAGTGAAAAATATTCACCACGATATAAATTACGATCTTTCATATAAGACCGACTATAGAAAAAAATCAGTGACGTTCCTAAATAACTCATCATCTTTAAAAGATCTGCTAAACCATCACGAACAAACATATTAGAAAAAGCAAATTCAGTTTCATGATTAAAATGTTGACCAGTCAAATAAGCGCCGCCTAATAAGGCAAATTGAGATAGAGCAAAAATAATCCAGCGCATTGATGGCTTAATAAATAAATCTGTCATAAGTACAATCATTGCCATTGAAAGCACAAAAATTTCTGGCAAGATTAGAGAAAGATCAGATTGAATGAATGAATTCATTTATACATCCAGCGGTAATGATGTGACAGGTTTTATCAAATGCATATTCTCTAAAAATTGAACTGTTGTTGCATTTGTCATATCCGTAATTATCTTCGGATAAATGCCTATTAAAATAATAAGAAGTGCCAATACAGTAAGTATGAAAAATTCACGCCACGAGATATCTTTTAAAGCGCTGATTTTTTGATTGCGCGCTTCACCATAAAATACTCGCTTAACCATCCATAAAGAATATGCTGCACCGAAAATTAAAGAGCTTGCAGCAATCAATGCAATCCAGAAATTATTCTGCATTGCACCCATAATAACCATAAATTCACCTACAAATCCTGAAGTCCCTGGCAGTCCACAGTTAGCCATAGCAAAAAATACTGCAAAGGCTCCAAAAGTTGGCATTGCGTGAATGACACCACCATAATCTGCAATCTGTCTTGTATGTAATCTATCGTATAAAACACCTACAGATAAAAACATCGCAGCTGAAATAAAACCATGAGAAATCATTTGAACATATGCGCCCTCAATGCCAATTGAATTAAACATAAATAAGCCTAACGTGACAAAGCCCATATGTGATATCGATGAATAAGCGATCAATTTTTTCATATCTTTTTGAACAATTGCAATCAGTGCAATATATAAAATAGCAATGAGTGATAGAGTCACCATAAACCCTTTTAAATAGATCGCAGCGTCAGGTGCGATTGGCATTGCAAATCGCATAAAGCTATATGCGCCTAATTTCAACATCACTGCTGCTAATACTACTGAACCTCCTGTCGGTGCTTCAACGTGAGCATCAGGTAGCCACGTATGTAAAGGCCACATTGGAATTTTGACTGCAAATGCCATAAACAAAGCTAGGAAGATAAAAATCTGAGGATAAAGACCAAGACCGGTATTATAAAAATTCACTATCTCAAATGAATGAGTATGTAAGTAAAGATAAATAAACGCTACCAACATTAATAAAGAACCTAAAACAGTATATAAAAAGAATTTAATCGTGGCATAAATGCGATTAGGCCCACCCCAAATACCAATCACCAAGAACATAGGGATAAGCATAGCTTCCCAAAAAATATAATAAAGCATGGCATCAAGCGCACTAAAAACACCAATCATAAGGCCTGACATGATCAAGAAAGCCGCCATGTATTGTGCAACACGGTCTTCTATAGATCGCCATGAAGCGATGACTGCAATTAATGTAGTAAAGCTTGTTAAAATAATTAAAGGTACAGCGAATCCATCTACACCTAAATGGTAGTTAATGTGAAAAGCTGGAATCCAATGAAAAAATTCCTGGAACTGGAACTGTCCAAAAGAAAAATCAAAGGCCGTGTAAAGCGGGATCGTGATTAAAAATGAAATCACACTGCTGATAAGTGAAAGCCATTTAGCTTGTGTGTCGTTTACTTTCCCACTTAATAAAAGTATAAGTCCGCCTAAAAAGATAGGCGTCCAAATTGAATAACTTAATATATGGGTTAAATTCATCTTATATTTTTATAAAGAAGGTTAAAAATAAAAATACACCTATCACCATCGCAAAAGCATAGTGATAAATATAACCCGATTGAATCACGCGTATTTTTTCTGCAAACTTACCGATAGATTTTGCTGTTCCATTGACAAGCCATCCATCAATAATTTTTACATCACCTATTTGCCAGAATCTTTCACCTAAAAAACGACTGCCAAAAGCAAAAAACTTTTCATTAAATGTATCAAATCCATATTTATTTTCTAATATGCGGCAAATCATTTGTGTTCGATTGAAAATAGCTTTGGGTAAATTTAAATTCACTTGGTAACAGTAATAAGCGAATGCAACACCACTTAAAGCAAATAAGAAAGGTAAGCTCACTAGGCTGTGTAATGCCATACCAAAAGGTCCATGATAAATTTCATGGAAATGATGGCTTAAGTGTTCCATCGAAGGATGCGCTTTAATATCTAAGAAAATGCTTTTTGTAAAAAAGTTACCGAACAATATAGGCTCGATTGTCATATAGCCAATTACTAAAGACGGGATGGCAAGCAGTGCCAAAGGCAAAGTAACACTTAAAGGACTCTCGTGTGGGTTATCTTTTGCGCTCAAGCCATGATGGTGATCATCATGATGCACCAACTTCTGAAGACGCCATTTCTCTTTGCCATGAAATACTAGGAAATAAAGTCTAAATGAATAAAAAGCCGTTATAAAAACGCCTATCAATACAGCAAAATAAGCGAAATGGCTTCCTGTGATATGGGAGAATTTCACAGCTTCAATCAAGCTATCTTTTGAATAGAATCCTGAAAATAATGGTGTGCCTATTAATGCTAAAGAGCCAATTAAAAAAGTAATCCATGTAATAGGCATATATTTTTTTAAATTGCCCATGTGTTGAATATTTTGATCATGATGCATACCTATAATGACTGAACCAGCGCCTAAGAAAAGCAAAGCTTTAAAGAATGCATGTGTCATTAAATGAAACATAGCCACTGAATAAGCTGAAGCACCTAGCGCTACTGTCATATAACCTAATTGTGAAAGTGTTGAATACGCAATAACACGCTTAATGTCATTTTGAATAATGCCTAATAAACCCATAAATAATGCGGTAATAGCACCAATGATCATGACAAAAGAAAGTGCAGTATCAGATAATTCAAATAAAGGTGATGCTCGTGAGACCATAAAAATACCTGCGGTGACCATCGTCGCAGCATGAATCAATGCAGATATAGGTGTCGGGCCTTCCATTGAATCTGGAAGCCACACATGCAATGGCACTTGTGCAGATTTGCCCATAGCTCCAATAAATAACAAAATACATATTACTGTGACGACGGAAATAGGCTGTCCAAATAACTGCATCGTGTGGGCCGCTATAATCCCTGTGCTATTAAATACCTTCGCGTAATCGAGTGAGCCCGTCCAATAAAGAATTAAAGCAATACCTAAAATAAAACCAAAATCACCAACACGATTAACCAGAAAAGCTTTGAGATTTGCATAAATTGCAGTGGGTCTTTCAAACCAGAATCCAATAAGAAGATAAGACACAAGGCCTACTGCTTCCCATCCAAAAAAGAGCTGCATGAAATTATTACTCATAACTAACATCAACATTGAAAAAGTAAATAAGGAGATATAACTAAAGAATCTTCGATAGCCTGGATCCCCTTTCATATAACCCATCGTATAAATGTGAACCATCAGCGATACAAAAGTTACAACAACCATCATCATGGCTGTTAAATTATCAATTAAAAAACCAACCTCAAATTGATAATGTCCTGTAAGAAGCCACTGATAGATTGTCTGATTTAAAACTAACCCATTTAATGTTTCATTAAGCGTGAAACATGAAAGAACAAATGCAATAAAAACAGAAAAAATAGTCATACTTGATGCAAAAAATTCGGGTAATTTTCGACCTAAGATGCCTACGCAGAAAGACGCTATAAGAGGCAATAACGGAACTGCTAGATATGAATAAATAGAATTCAAGTGATCACCCGTTAAGACGATTTAAATCGTCAACGTTAATAGAGCGAGTATTTCTAAAAATTAAAACGATAATTGCTAAGCCTATTGCTGACTCTGCAGCTGCAACCGTTAAAATAAAGAACACAAAAATTTGTCCGGCAATATCGTTTAAGTAATGTGAAAAAGCAATAAAGTTAATATTCACGGCAAGCAACATAAGCTCAATCGACATAAGCAAAATAATAATATTTTTTCGGTTAAGAAAAATACCTACTACACTGATCGTAAATAAAATTGCAGCAAGGATAAGGTAATGAGATAAACCAATCATGTTCTTTCCTTCGCTTTGGGTTTTATATACTTTTCCTCTGATTTCATTCTAACTATTCGCACTCGATCTTGACGCTTCACAGCTACCTGATCTGCAGGATTTGTTTTTTTGCTATCTTTACGATCGCGCAGTGTTAAAGCAATTGCTGAAACAATAGCAATAAGTAAGACAACAGAAGCGAGTTCAAACGGAAGCACGTAATTAGAATATAAAGTATTGCCTATCATTTCTGTATTCGAGGTATTTGAAATTGGCTCTGTAATAAGCGCCAGAGTAAATGGTTTGGTTTTAAAAACCATCACCATTTCAACCATCATAAGGAGACCTATAAATCCTGCCATGGGTAAGTAATCCCAGAAACCTTCTCTTAATTTATCTAGATTGATATCAAGCATCATTACCACAAATAGAAATAAGACCATCACAGCACCTACATAAACTAGTACCAATGCAATCGCTAAAAATTCAGCTTGCAATAGAAGCCAAATGCCTGCGGCGTTAAAAAATGCTAATACTAAAGATAGTGCTGCAGTTACAGGATTCCTAGAAGTAATGACGCTCAATCCTGAACTAATAAGCACGAAGGATAAAACATAAAATACGAAATCTTTAAATTCAATCATGATTTATCGAAACCTCTCATCTTGAGCACGGTCTTCTGCAATTTGTTTTTCATATTTGTCACCTACGGCAAGCAACATGTCTTTCGTATAAATTAAATCGCCCCGAGACTCCCCGTGGTAATCAAAAATTCTTGTTTCAACAATAGAATCCACAGGACAAGATTCTTCACAGAAACCACAAAAGATACATTTAGTAAGATCAATGTCATAACGGGTCGTACGTCTTGTTTTATCCTCCCGCTCTTCGGATTCAATCGTAATTGCCATAGCAGGGCATACAGCTTCACATAATTTACAGGCAATACAACGCTCTTCACCATTTGCATAACGACGAAGCGCATGAAGGCCTCTAAAGCGATTAGATTGTGGTGTTCTTTCTTCCGGATACTGCACAGTAATCTTTCTTGCAAAGAAATAGCGGCCTGTAAGGAGCATGCCTTTAAGAAGCTCAATGAGCATCAGACTTGATAAGAATTGTTTGGTTTTTTTAATCATTTAGTGAAATAGATATCCCCATGAGGTTTGCATCATGCCGCCAATAAATACTATCCATGCAATTGTAATTGGAATAAAAATTTTCCAGCCTAATCGCATAATTTGATCATATCGATATCGAGGGAATGTAGCTCGAAACCATAAGAAGCAAAATAGTAAAAATGCAACTTTAATTAAAAGCCATAAAAAGCTATCTGGAATAAATGGAATGGGAGATAACCATCCACCTAAGAACATTAAAGCTGCAAGCATCGAAACTAAAATCATGTTCGCATATTCAGCTAAGAAAAATACTGCGAAAGCCATACCGGAATATTCCACATGGAATCCAGCCACAATTTCAGATTCACCTTCAGCCACATCAAAAGGCGCTCGATTTGTTTCTGCTACAGCACTAATAAAGTAGATAATAAATAAAGGAAATAAAGGCCAGATATACCAATACCAGAAACCTCCCTCTTGTCCCAAGACAATTTTTCCTAAATTTAAACTATTGGCACACATTAAAACGCCTACTAGCGTAAATCCCATGGCAATTTCATAAGACACAATCTGCGCCGCAGAACGTAGACTTCCTAAAAATGCATACTTAGAATTTGAAGCCCATCCTGCAATAATCACTCCATAAACTGCAATAGATGTCATAGCTAAAATATATAAAAGACTTGCATCAATATCTGCAATCACTAAATTAAGATCAAAAGGGATAACAGCCCAAGCAGCAAAAGCTGGTGCAATTGCTAAAATAGGTGCCAAGAAAAATAAAACTTTATTTGATGCTGTAGGGAGAATAATTTCTTTGAATAAAAGTTTTAAGGCATCAGCAATTGGCTGAAGTAATCCAAAATAACCTACACGATTAGGTCCAATACGCACTTGCATATAACCAATGACTTTTCTTTCAAAATAAGTGAGATAAGCCACCGATATCATCAAAGGTAAAACGACAGCTACAATTTTTAAAAGTATCCATAATGTTTTGGCAATATCAGGCCACCAAGCTCCAAAGAAAGATGTCATCAAAGCATCCATCTTTAAGATGCACTCCTTGAAGTTATTTTTTTAACGGTAACATCACCATAAATATCAGACAGATTCGCCGTTTCATCGATACCGCTTGGTATATAAATAGATCCTTCTGGGATACTTACATCTTCTGTCACGACAAGATTGATCGATTGCTTACCTTGTGTAACTTTAATTTTGTCATTTGCTTTAAGTCTTAATGACTTCATCTCTATCGGGTTCAGTTTCGCAAACGCTTTTGATTTTTGAATCGCTGTTTGAAGAGATGGAGCTCTTCTTACAATAGGATCCATACGATATTGATGTATCTCTCCAATGCGCGAGAATTGCTGAGGCTTAGTATTAGGTATTTTGTAATCATTTGTAATATCAATTGCATTAGAAAGCTCTTTTGAGATGAATTGATTTTTAGATTTCATATGCACCTCTTTGACATCTAAACTCGATTCGTAATCAAATCCCTTCAAGTTAAGATGATTAGCTAATACTCTTAATACTTTCCAGGCTGGTCTCGATTGACCTAAAGGCTGAGTCACAGCGGCATAACTTTGTACTCGACCTTCCATGTTAATAATCGTACCGGATGATTCTGTAAATGGTGAGACTGGTAAAAGTACATCTGCATTTTTAAGATATTTCGAATTGTAAGAACTTAATGCCACAGTAAAGTCTGAAGAAGCAATTGCATCATGCATTAATTGTGCATTCGATGTATCTAATTGAGGTTCAACATTTAAAAGAATATAGGCCTTTAATTTCTTCTCCAACATCGCGTATGTATTTAAGCCGCCTTTTTCTGGAAGCACATTAACAGCATGAAGTCCTACACTATTAGCATATGTGGGTAAAACACCAAAAGTCGCTTGAGATAATTTTGAAATTTCAAAAGCAAGCTTATAAATCGTTGAGTAGTCTGGATGTTCTTGAGCTATTTGGCCAAGCAATATAGATGTGTTATTTTTTTTGCCAGCTAAAACATTTTTCATTAGTTGTTGGGCTATTCCATCACTTACTTTGTCGGTTTTAATTTTTTCAATATCAGCTTTTATAAATTTAATATCTTTTCTTAATACACCTTTTAATTCTGTCATTGATTTCAAAACTTTTGCGAGTGCGTGAGGAAGTTTATGAGAAGCTTGAATCAACTTTTCAGATACCGTCATGAGAGGATCTGCATCAACTGAATTAACTACAAAAAGATTTGCGCCTTGATTTACAGACTTGCGAATTCTTGAAGTTAAAAGCGGCTGTTCATTTCTTATGTTGCTACCAATCAAAAGATATTGGTCAAAGTGGCCGATCGCATCAATATGACTTCCTAACCATGGCGAACCTTGATGCTCTATTGAAAAATCAGATTGACGAATACGATGGTCAATATGAGGCGAATTTAAAGTGTTACTTATTTTCTTGGCTAAGATGCCTTCCTCAATCGTGCTATGCGGTGATATGAGGATGCCCAATGTTTCAGGCCCATTATGATCTACAATATGTTTTAGTTTTTCGCCAATTAATGCTAATGCAGATTCCCAATCCGATTCTTTCCATTGCCCGTTTTCTTTAATCATAGGAACTTGCAAACGGTCTTCGCTATTCAACCCCTCATATGAAAAACGATCGCGATCAGAAATCCAACATTCATTGATTCCCTCATCTTCGCGAGGAAGCATTCGAATCACTTTGTTTTGTTTAATATGCGCTTCAAGAGGTGAACCTAAACTATCATGATGGGCTATAGTAGGCCTTCTAATGAGCTCCCAGGTGCGGGCTTTGTATCTAAATGGTTTACTTGTAAGTGCGCCTACAGGACATAAATCGATAATATTGCCTGAGAGTTCAGACTGAATCGAGCGATCAACATAAGCTGTAATTTCTGAATGCTCACCACGACCCACCATGCCAAGCTCCATCATGCCGCCGACTTCTTGTAAAAATCTCACACATCGCGTGCATTGAATACATCTCGTCATATCTGTCGAAATGAGTGGGCCTATATTTTTATTAAATACCACTCGTTTTTCTTCTTTGTAACGTGTCTGACCACTACCAAAAGCCACTGCAGTATCTTGCAATTCACATTCGCCGCCTTGATCACAAATCGGGCAATCTAGTGGATGATTGATAAGCAAAAATTCCATGACACTTTGCTGCGCTTCGGTAGCCATTTTAGATGTGGTTGAAACTTTCATACCATCAGTAACTTGTGTAGCACATGCCGGCAACGGTTTATTGAATTTCTCTACATCAACTAAACACATACGGCAATTTGCAGCGATCGATAATTTTTTATGGTAACAAAAGCGAGGAATTGGAATACCTGCTTTATCTGCAGCAGCAATAATCGTCGTATTTTTTTCTACTTCAATTTTCTTGCCATCAATTTCAATTGTAATTGTCATTTAGCTTTAACCATTGAATGCCCGTGCTGAATAAAATATTCAAACTCAGGTCTAAAGTGCTTGATGAAACTTAATACGGGTGTGGCAGCTGCATCACCTAAAGCGCATATAGTTCTGCCAGAAATCTTTTTACTGACATCCGTTAAAAGATCAAGATCTTCCATGGTGCCTTTACCATCCACAATTCTTTTAATTACACGATAAACCCAACCTGTACCTTCACGACACGGTGTACATTGGCCACAAGATTCTTCATAAAAGAAATAAGAAAGACGTTTTAGTGCACTTACCATACAGGTAGAGTCGTCCATAATAATCACAGAACCCGCGCCTAAACTCGAGCCAATTTTTTGTAATCCGTCATAATCCATGGTCGCATTTTCAATAAGTGCTGCGGGAACAACTGCTGTGGAAGGGCCGCCCGGAATCACCGCTTTTAATTTTCTGCGATGCCAAATACCGCCAGCCATATCTAATAATTCACTGAAAGGGGTGCCCATTTTAATTTCGTAGTTACCTGGCTTTTCAACATGGCCTGATACAGAAAATAATTTAACGCCGCCGGAATTTTCAACACCTAAATCTTGGAATGCTTGACCGCCGTGCTCCAAAATCCAAGGCACAGATGCAAATGTTTCTGTGTTATTTACATTTGTAGGTTTACCGTAAATTCCATAAGTTGCTGGGAATGGTGGTTTGTAACGCGGCTGCCCTTTTTTTCCTTCAATCGATTCGATCAGCGCTGTCTCTTCACCACAAATGTAAGCTCCATAACCATGCACTGCATATAAATCAAAACTAAAATCTGATCCTAAAATGTCTTCGCCTAAAAATCCGTGGTCTTTTGCTTCATCAAGTGCTTTTTCAAAGAGCTCGTATTCACGCCATATCTCGCCGTGAATATAGTTATAACCTACACGCGTACCCATTACATAAGCTGCGATGAGCATACCTTCAATAAGCTGATGTGGGTTATATCTTAGAATGTCTCGATCTTTAAATGTACCAGGCTCGCCTTCATCTGAATTACAGACAAGATATTTCATACCATCGTAATCGCGCGACATAAATGACCATTTAATTGCCGTTGGGAATCCCGCACCACCTCGACCTCTTAGTCCTGATGTTTTTAATTCAGCTAAGATTGCTTCAGGCTTTATTTTCTTTTTGAGTATTTTTTTAAGTTGTTCATACCCACCTACTTTTAAATAAGTCTCGATAGAACCCGGATCATCATGAACCATAGTTCTTAAACAAACCAAATCTTGATTAGGAAAAATTTTTGATGGCTTAATGATGTCGATTTGCTTTACCATTTATTTAAGGCTCGCTAAAAGCTTGTCAATTTTTTCGGTCGTTAAGTGTTCATGCATGCTGTGGTTATTAATTAGGCATAAAGGTGCACCGCCGCAAGCGCCCATACACTCTCCTTCTTTAAGTGAGAATTTTTTATCTTTTGAGACTTCACCAAAACCAATTCCTAATTTCTTTTCTAAGTGCTGCACAATTTCATCTGAATTTCTTAACATGCATGAAATATTGGTGCATACCGTAATTTGGTACTTACCTTTTGTTTCTAAATTGAACATGTTATAAAAAGTGGCAACTTCCATCACAGCAATTTCCGGCATACCGAGATAATGAGCAACATCAGAAATATGTTCATGAGATAGCCAACCATGTCGTGTTTGAATAATACGTAAAGCAGAAATCACTGCAGATTGTTTTTGGTTATCCGGAAACTTCTTTAATTCTTTATCAATTAATTTAATGTCGTCAGCGTGTATCATTTTTATCGATCAATCTCGCCAAATACAATATCTTGCGTACCAATAATAGCCACTAAGTCAGAAATCATATGGCCTCGCGTCATTTCATCTAAAGCTGCTAAATGAGGAAAACCTGGAGCGCGAATCTTTAAGCGGTAAGGTTTGTTTGCGCCATCCGAAATTAAATAAATGCCGAATTCACCTTTAGGATGTTCAACTGCTGCATAAGCTTCACTTGGCGGAATATGGAAGCCTTCTGTAAATAATTTAAAGTGATGAATCATCGCCTCCATATCTTCTTTCATGGCAGCGCGAGGAGGTGGGGCTACTTTGTGATTGTCACTAATGACTGGGCCTGGATTTTTTCTGAGCCAGTCAACGCACTGTTTAATAATGCGATTAGATTGTCTAAATTCTTCGATGCGAACAAGGTATCGATCGTAACAATCACCATTCACACCCACGGGAATATCAAAATCAAGTTGATCGTAAACTTCGTAAGGTTGTTTTTTTCTTAAATCCCATGCAATACCTGAGCCTCTTAACATAGGGCCTGTCATACCAAGAGCTATGGCGCGATCAGGATCAACAACGCCAATACCGACTGTGCGCTGTTTCCAAATACGATTGTCTGTTAATAATGTTTCATATTCATCTACATATTTTGGAAAGCGATTTGAAAAATCTTCAATGAAGTCTAATAGTGAGCCACTGCGATTTTGATTTAGACCATCTAATTCTTTTTTATTTTTAAAAGTCGATTCATATTGAGGCATGCGATCAGGTAGGTCGCGATAAACACCACCGGGACGATAATATGCTGCATGCATTCTGGCGCCAGATGCGGCTTCGTAACAATCAAAAAGATCTTCTCTTTCGCGGAATGCATATAAAAATACAGTCATAGCGCCAACATCAAGCGCATGTGCTCCTAGCCATAACAAATGATTTAAGATACGGGTAATTTCATCAAACATGACACGAATATATTGAGCGCGAATAGGAACATATATATTCAATAATTTTTCAATAGCTAGAACATACGCGTGTTCATTCGCCATCATAGATACGTAATCTAAGCGGTCCATATAAGGAACGGTTTGTAAGTACGTTCTATTTTCAGCTAATTTTTCCGTACCGCGATGAAGAAGTCCAATATGAGGATCTGCACGCTGAATGACTTCACCATCAAGCTCTAACACTAATCGCAACACACCATGCGCTGCAGGGTGTTGTGGGCCAAAATTCATCGTGTAGTTTCTAATCTCAGCCATTATGGAAACCTTCTTCACGAATGATACGTGGCACGTTATTTCTTTCTTCAATTGACACAGGCTGATAGACAACACGCTTTTGCACATCGTCATAACGCATTTCAACTTTACCAATCATCGGAAAATCTTTACGGAATGGATAGCCTACGAATCCGTAATCTGTAAGTATGCGTCTTAAATCCGGGTGATCAGTAAACATAAAACCAAACAAATCGAAAGCTTCTCGTTCATACCAATTAGCAGCTGGCCATAAATCAATTACTGACGGAAATAATGGAAAATTATCTTCTTTAGAGAAAGTTCGTACTCGAATACGGTGGTTATGTTCAATGGATAAGAAATGATATACCAGAGCAAAACGAGGTTTGATCCAAGCGCCTTCGCCATAATCTTTATAGTCAACGCCGCAAAGATCGATCAATTGTTTAAATTGAAATGCTTTGTGTTGTTTTAAAGTTTTTAAGGTAGCTAAAAGATCATCGATTTTTACTTCGATTGTGAGTTCATTATGCTCAATGAATGTGTGGCTTACTTCTTTACCAAAAGTCGACTTTATTTCTTTAAGTAATATTTCGACTGAGTTCGTCATTTAACGCGCAATCGTATTGGTACGTTTAATTTTATTTTGAAGCTGAATAATCCCAAACATAAGGGCTTCAGCTGTTGGTGGGCAACCGGGCACATAAACATCTACTGGCACAATACGATCGCAACCGCGAACGACTGAATAAGAGTAGTGATAATAACCACCACCATTTGCACAAGAGCCCATCGAAATAACCCAACGCGGCTCTGCCATTTGATCGTAAACTTTTCTTAATGCGGGCGCCATTTTATTGACTAGTGTGCCAGCTACAATCATGACATCGGATTGCCTTGGACTAGGTCTAAATACAATACCGAATCGATCTAGGTCATATCGAGCTGCTCCTGCATGCATCATCTCAACTGCGCAACATGCAAGCCCGAAAGTCATGGGCCATAAAGAGCCTGTGCGTGTGTAATTGATAAGAGTATCTAGATTTGTGGTGACAAATCCTTTTTCCATGACGCCTTCAATGCTCATTCGCTATTCCCAATCAAGGGCACCTTTCATCCATTCGTAAATAAAACCAACCACCAAAATGGCTAAGAAAATCATCATCGCAATAAATCCAAACATACCAATTTTTTGAATGACTACCGCCCAAGGAAAAAGAAATGTTATTTCAAGATCAAATAAAATAAAAAGAATAGCAACAAGGTAATATCGCACATCAAATTTCATACGCGCATCTTCAAATGCTTCGAAACCACATTCGTAGGGGGAATTTTTCTCGTTATCAGGTTTATTAGGTGAGAGAATGCTGCCGATAAGAAGAGGCCCTGCACCAACCGCAAGTCCTACACATATAAATAATAAAATTGGAAAATAATTTTCCAGCACAACGATTCCTTAAAAAAATACTACATGATTTTCTTAATTTGGTGCCGTCGGAGAGACTCGAACTCTCACGACTTTCGTCACTACCCCCTCAAGATAGCGTGTCTACCAATTCCACCACGACGGCTTTATAGATTTAACAGTCTCTATTTTGGGATGTTCTGAGCACCACTTGATGACTTCGACTGAGCTTCACCACTTTTAGTTTCAGAAGGTTTTTGAACTTCTGACGACTCAGTTGATTTCACCACACTTCCAGTGCCTGATTTTTGACCTGCGATAAACGCCAAGGCAATACTAGTTAGAAAAAAGACTAAAACAAATATTGCTGTTGTTCTGCTTAAAAAATTAGATGAGCCGCTTACGCCAAACAAACTTCCTGAAGAGCCGCTTCCAAAGGCTGCCCCCATATCAGCACCCTTACCGTGTTGCATAAGCACTAAACCAATGACACCTAAACATGCAATCACATGAATAATTGTTAATAAATTTTCCATAATCCTATTTTCTTTGATTTATATTTCAGCCGAATGACAAATAGACTCAAAATCACTCGCATTTAAAGAAGCTCGTCCTACGAGTCCGCCGTCTACGTCTGGCATAGAGAATAATTGTAACGCATTTTGAGGGTTTACGCTCCCTCCGTAGATGATTTTAAGGCTCTTTACGACCTTGGTATTTGAAGATAATTTCTCACGAATAAATTGATGCATCGCTTGAGCTTGCTCAGGAGATGCAGCCAAATTAGTGCCAATTGCCCATACAGGCTCATAAGCAATCACAGTCTCATCAAATATTTCTTCGCCATACATTTCAATAATAGTATCAAGCTGTTTAGAAACAACTTTTTCCATAATGCCAGCTTCTCGCTCAATCAGAGTTTCACCTACACAGAGAATAGGCGTCATACCTGCTTTTTTTACCATCATAAATTTAGTAGCGATATTTTCATCTGATTCACAGTAAGCAGTACTTCTTTCAGAATGACCAATGATCACATAACTTGCACCAAATTCTTTGAGCATAGAAACACTTACTTCACCCGTGAAAGCGCCAGATTCGAATTTAGCCACGTTCTGAGCGCCCCAGCGAATAGGCGAATTTTTAAGGTAGGATTGCGTTTGAAATAAGTAGGGGTAAGGGGCGCACACCACAATGTCGACTGGGATTGTCTGAGGTATCTTTTCTGCCAAGGCTTTAAGGAGCGATTCGTTAGATGCCAAAGAACCATTCATTTTCCAATTACCAACAACGATTTTACGTCTCATGACACTCTCTTAAATAGTTTGTTGAATTTTACTTTGTTGGCGCTAGATGGGCAATTCAAGGATATCTCTTTAAGAGAGCATTCTTAATTGAATTTGAATTTTTTTATTGCCATTAAACTCATTAGAATCAACCTGATAGATCGCTTTTATCTTGCGAGGGAGGTGTTCGCTATGATTAAAATAAATAGCTTCAAACACTTTATTTTGTAAGAGAAGATTTAACTTCAAATGCTTATCTGCAAGGATTTTTTGCTCAACGACTTCAAACTCACCTTCAAAGATAGGAAGGGGGAAACCTTGTCCCCATACTTGCGCGTTAATATGTTCTATATCTTCATAAGTGACCTCTGAAAAATTAAGCGCATCATCTACTTCAATTGTTAATTCAAGATCGTCTGATGAAATTAAACCTTTTACAGTTTCTTCAAATAATTGAACAAAATGATCAAAATCCGTTTCTTTAATAGTGAGTCCTGCTGCCATAGCATGGCCACCGAATGTAATAAGAATATTTGGATTTTTTTTTGAAACAAGATCGAGAGCATCTCTTAAATGAAGTGATTGAATAGATCGACCTGAGCCTTTAAGTATGCCTTCATCAGATTTAGCAAACACAATCACAGGGCGATGATATTTATCTTTAATGCGAGAAGCAATAATCCCAATCACTCCCTGATGCCAAGTGGGGTCATAAAGTGCGATGCTAAATTGTGCTTCACAATTCACGTCATGAAGTTGAATTGAAGCACCATCCTTCATTTCAGATTCAATTGATCTTCTTTTGAGATTTAAAGTTTCAAGTGATGATGCAATAAAACGCGCATCCTCATAACTTTCAGATAAAAGACATTGTATACCCAAGGTCATATCGTCCAATCTTCCTGCGGCATTGAGTCTTGGTGCAATACTAAAAGCAAGATCAGAAGTATGAAATTGTGATGGATTTTTTTTAGTTAATGCCATGAGCGCTCTAATGCCAGGATTAGCCTGACCTGATCTAATTCTTCGAATACCATATTCAACCAAAGTACGATTATTTCGATCTAACGGCACTAAATCTGCAACTGTACCTAAAGCCACAAGATCAATTAACTGCATTAAGTTAGGTTCTGCATGGTCCATAAAATAATCTCGTTTTCGAAGTTCGGCTCTTAAAGCTAACATCACATAAAAAATAACGCCTACACCACATAGATATTTACTTGGGAAATCACAACCATGCTGATTAGGATTCACAATACATTTGGCGCGAGGTAATACGTCACCAGGAAGATGATGATCTGTGACTAAGACATTGATACCATATTGATTAGCTTGATTTACACCTTCAACACTTGCAATACCGTTATCGACGGTAATAATAATATTAGGATTTTTTTCTTTCGCTAAATCAACAATTTCAGGTGTTAACCCATAACCGAATTCAAATCGATTAGGTACCAAATAATCTACATCAGCACCCATCATTTTGAGAGCTCTTACTCCAACAGCGGTCGAGGTTGCACCGTCTGTATCATAATCACCAATAATAAGAATTTTTTGTTTTTCTAAAATAGCATCTGCTAAGATCGATGCCATTAATGTGTTATTTGTTAAAGCTTCTGGTGGAATAATTTTCTCAATAGAAAGCGTGGCATCGTCAATATGCTTAATACCACGCGCTGAATAAAACTTCGCCAAATGAGGATTTAGCCCTGAATTAACGAGTATATCTAAAGCAGCATGATCAATTTTTTTTGATTTAATGAACATTAAAATAATTTTCTACTGTATTAGTTTTTTTCCATAGCTTAAGTAACTGTATAAATCTATTATGAATATGTAAGAGCTCTCCTTGATAGCTTACATAAATATCCAAATGCTTTATTTTTCGTTTCTTAAAATTATTCCATATAATTTCTAAAATGCGATCTATCTCTTTATCGTCCTCAAAAGCAATAAATGTGTTGCTGTTGATATTGTCTTGATGAAATATATCTAAAGTTTTTGGGGAAATCTTTGCATCAATAGAGAGCGCTTTTTTTAAAAAATTATTATTAGAAAAAATGGTTGTATAAGGGTTTTGAATACTCTTAGGCAATAGGCCGCCACCTGAAAACCAAATGCTGTTAGGAGAAAGAAGTCCTCGCTGAACTCTATCTTGATTAAGCGGATGATCAAAAAGAAACATTTGAATTTCATTCATAAATGCGTGCCATGCCATAGCTTCATCGCCTTGCGGCATAAATTTATCAATCGACTGGCGTTTGATATGAGCAATTGATGTCGTTTTAATGTGAGGCTCTTTTTTTAATTCAAGAAATAACTGTTCTTTATCATTTAAGACAAATACGCGAGTTTCATCTTCAAATGTCTCATTAAGGGCATGACATAATTTCTCAATCTCATCCTTCGTATAATCATCTGTTAGTTTTTTTTCTAAAAAAAATGTATCTCTTTGAAGGCTCAAATAAACTAGATCTGCATAGAGATAATAATGTTTATGATTTTTTTGGTAATCCATAGCAGCAAATGGATAATCGGGATTGGGTTTTACACCTAACAAATAACATATAAATTCTTCGTAGGAAAATTTTAAAGATTCAACTTGTCCAATCGTCAAAAATCGATCAAGTATTGGATGATGATGGTTAGGAGTAAATTTACAAAGAAGGGTTGTATTCAAACTACAAGGAAATAATAAAATGTGGTGCCCGGGGCCGGAATCGAACCGGCACGCCCTTGCGAGCGAGAGATTTTAAGTCTCTTGTGTCTACCAATTTCACCACCCGGGCCTTTTGAAATAAAACTAAGACCGAATTTTATCACTAATTATTCTTAAATAGACTTAAGCACTAATAAGTGGAGGCGCGAGCCAGAATCGAACTGGCGTCTACGGCTTTGCAGGCCGCTGCATAACCATTTTGCTATCGCGCCACATCAATATCACCAAAATTAAAAAGGGGAAGACGATGCTTCCCCGATTTTGATTTGGAGCGGGAAACGAGTCTCGAACTCGCGACCTCAACCTTGGCAAGGTTGCGCTCTACCAACTGAGCTATTCCCGCGTAAAGAAGCGAGTATTTTAGCGTTTTTTGGGCTAGTGTCAATTTAAAGTCCGCCCCATTCTTAAGACTTACCTTATTTTGATGCTCTTTCTTAAGGTAGGCCAAGCCACACGGATGTAATAAACCATCGAAATTACAGTGAGTAATGCAGCTATATTAATCAATATATTACCTATCCACTTTAAATTGATAAACCATAGATTGTCATAGTAAAGAAGCATCAAAATGGCAATCATCTGAATTGTGGTCTTAAGTTTACCTATAAACATAACTGCCATACCACCCGGTTTGCCAATCGTTGCCATCCATTCTCGCAAAGAACTGATAGAAAGTTCACGGCCTATAATAACCAAAGAAATAATTGCATTCACCCGATCAAGCTCTAATAAAACAAGAAGCGCTGCAACCACCATCAATTTATCAGCTACTGGATCAAAAAATGCACCAAATTTAGAGGCTTGATTTAAATATCGCGCAAAGAATCCATCGAGCCAATCGGTGATTGCCGCAAATAAGAAAATACCAGCGCCGATCCAATTCATTAAAGACTGATTGATAAGTGTGTGAGGAAGATAATAAATACCTACAAAACAAGGAATCAAAACTACCCTAAAAAAAGTAAGCGCATTGGGGACATTAATTTTCATATATATTTATTTCTTAATGAAAGTAATCGTAAATTTTTTCAGCTAACTTTTTATCAATGCCATTAACCATGATAATTTCTTCAATACTAGCATTTTTAATACGCTCTATACCGCCAAAATAGACGAGTAGATTTTTTCTTTTTTGTGCGCCAATACCCTCAATATCTTCTAGGGATGATGTTATCCTTTTTTTAGCACGTTTAGCTCTATGTCCTGAAATGGCAAAACGATGCGCTTCATCTCTTATTTGCTGTATAAGGTGGAATCCAACATTATCTTTTTTAACAATGATAGGCTCGTCTTTACCTTCCACAAAAAGTTGTTCCAATCCAGGCTTTCTACCCTCACCTTTTGCAATACCTACGAGCAGAATATCGCTTAGGCCCAATTCTTGAATAACCTCTATAGCAATATTAAGTTGACCCTTACCTCCGTCTATAAAAATAAGATCGGGTTTAATACCCTCACCCGTTGCAATTTTTTTATAGCGACGCGTTAATACTTCGCGCATAGCTCCGTAATCATCTCCAGGCGTAATATCTTCAATATTAAAACGTCTATACTCTTTATTTTGAAGATTGCCTTTATCAAAGACCACACATGAAGCAACTGTGCCTTCGCCCATGGTGTGGCTGATATCAAAACATTCAATTCTTGAAAATGATTCAGATAAATTAAAAATTGCTTTTAGTGCTTCCACTCTATTTTCTTGGGTTTCTGATTGCATCAGTTTTTGTTTTAAAGCAATCTGCGCATTCTTTTGTGCCATGGCAAGCCAAACGCGTTTATCGCCAATCGCCTTATTTATCACTTTAACTTCGATGTCATAATTTAATTTAAAAAATTCAGATAGCAATGATTGATTTACATGCTGCTGCGTAACAATTAATTTTGGTATCGTCTGATTTGTATAATATTGCGCAACAAAGGTTTCAATAACATCTTGCGTCTCAATATCAGCAGCATTTTTAGGAAAGAAACTTTTATCGCCTAAATGTCTCCCTGCCCGAATCATTACTAAATTTAGGCAGTATTCGCCCGCCTCTTCGACACACGCAATAATGTCAGCATCGCTAGCGCTAAAGTCACTTACAAATTGCTTAGTTCTTACCTGCCTTAAACTTTGAATACGATCGCGATATAAAGCTGCATACTCATATGCATGCGAGCTTGCTGCTTCATTCATTTGATAGGTAAGCTGGCTAATGACTTCACTATCTTTTCCATCTAAAAAAAGTGATGCATGTTTAATATCATTTTTATATTCATCTTCCTTAATCAGATCAACACATGGTGCGGTACATCGATGAATCTGATATTGAAGGCAAGGTCTTGATCTATTTTTAAATACTGAGTTTTCGCATGTTCTTAATTTAAAAACTTTTTGTAAGAGCTGAATACTTTCTCTAACCGCGTTGGTATTTGGAAAAGGTCCAAAATATTGATTCCCTTTTTTTTGTGTGCCCCGATGAAATGCTAAACGTGGGAATTTTTCACCTGTTAATACAATATATGGATAAGATTTATCATCTCTAAAAATAACATTGTAGCGGGGCATATGAGACTTGATCATGTTGTTTTCTAGGATCAAAGCCTCAGCTTCAGAATGTGTCACAGTGATTTCAATATGGTCAATGTGACCTACCATCATTTTTGTTCTTGGACTTACAATAGTTTTAACAAAGTATGATGAAACCCTTTTTTTTAAATCTTTAGCTTTTCCAACATAGATTACCTCTCCTGCCTGGTTAATCATCCGATATACGCCAGGTAAATTAGGTAATGATTTTAAAAAGGGTTTAATGTCCATTTAATTAGCCTAACAAACTGCCTCCTACAGACCAATCTTCGCCCTTAACTTCATCAAACACAATGTATGTGTAAGATGCCGGCTTGTGGGCTACTTTTTCCATAAGTGTCGTGATTTCTTTCGCAATCGTTTCTTTTTGATCGCGGTTTAATGTTCCTGCTAATTTAATATTTATATAAGGCATATTTAACTCTCCATTTCTTTTTTGATTGATTGAAAAACACTAAAAAACATTTCATCGGTAAGTCTTTTTGTCTGGGTATTGTATCGACTGCAATGATAGCTATCATACAAAACTAGTTGATTAGGTAAAGCATGACGAGCGCCATGTGAAAATAAATAGTCAGATTTTTTTAATTCAAAGGCCGATAGAACTGATTGATGCGCAATACTTCCTAGAGCCAATACTAATGTATGTGGTTGGAGTGAAGTTAATTCTGATTTTAAATAGTGATTACATTGTTTTATTTCTTTAGGTTCAGGTTTATTTTGCGGAGGTAAACATTTCACTGCATTTGTAATTCTGCAACCAATAAGTCTTAATGTGTCATCTGCTGAAGTTGACTCTTGTTGATTTGAAAACCCAAAGTGAAATAATGCTTTATATAAAAGAATCCCTGCATAATCACCCGTAAAAGGCCTACCTGTTTTATTCGCTCCATGCATGCCAGGGGCTAAACCCACAATCAATAAACGAATTGATGTGTCGCCAAATGGCGGCACTGGCTTACAAAAATAACTGGGTTGCTCTAATTTAACTTGATCTAAAAATGTAGCAAGCCGAGGACATTCTCTACAGTCTTCTTTATATTGTGTCATTATTTTATATCGTGAGAATTCACGTATTTTATTTATAAACTCTATAATAGTCCATGTTCATCATGACCTCTATCCATGCTTAGTTATCGACACGGCTTTCACGCAGGTAATCATGCTGATGTGTTAAAACATATTGTACTAACACTGGTCTTAGATTACCTCAAACAAAAAAATAAACCCTATTGGTTTATTGATACGCATGCAGGTGCAGGTAAGTATTCGCTTGAAAGTGAATTTTCCAACAAAACATCTGAGCACCTAGATGGCATAGATAAGATTTTTCATGACAAAAAAAAGCCATTGGCTTTAGCAAAATATATTGAAATTATCCGGAATCTCAATGGCGGTGATCAATTAAAACAATACCCCGGTTCTCCTTGGATTGCGAGCCAAATTCTATCCCATGAAGATAAAATCAGACTCTTTGAATTACACCCGACTGATTTAACTGCATTACTTCATACTTTAGGCAAAAAACAAAATACTAAAATCTATGGTGAAGATGGCTTTCAGGGGCTAAAAGCGCTCATTCCGCCACCTCCAAAAAGAGCACTTATCTTAACCGACCCGTCTTATGAAATTAAAAATGATTACCTTAAAGTAGTGGACTCTCTAAAAGATAGTTTGAAGCGTTTTGAAACAGGGATTTATATGTGTTGGTGCCCTTTGATTGATAGAAGTGAACCTTTAGCTATGCTTAAACAACTTCAAAAATTAAATGCTAAAGAATGGCTTTATGTAAGTCTTTCGATTGCTAAACCTGCTGATGATGTTGGTATGTTTGGTAGCTATCTTTTTATTATTAATCCGCCGTGGAAACTGAAAGAACAATTAGAAGAAATCATGCCCTACTTAAGCGAGCAATTAGGGCTTAACGGCCACGGTTCCTATGAAATTGAAGCAAAAACGAGTTAAAATAACACTATATATCTCATAGGATTTCTACATGGAATTATCAACGCTCAATGCCCTGTCTCCGCTCGATGGAAGATACGCTAAAAAAGTAGATAATTTGCGTCAGTACTTTAGTGAGTTTGCTCTCATTAAATTTCGTGTTGAAGTTGAAATTAATTGGCTCATTTCATTGTCAAACGAAAAAGCGATTAAAGAAGTTTCTGAACTAAGCAAATCTACCAGAGAGTCACTTCAAAAAACTATCCAATCTTTTAGCGAAGCTGACGCCGCTGAAATTAAAAAAATTGAAGAAACAACAAATCATGATGTGAAGGCAGTTGAATATTGGTTAAAAAATAAATTTAAAGACAACCAAGAAATAAAAAATATTTCAGAATTCATTCATTTTGCATGTACTTCCGAAGATATAAATAATTTGTCACATGCGCTAATGATTAAGCATGCGAAAGAAGATGTCTTAACACCTCACTTTGAAAGTCTCATTAAGAAATTAAAGGATCTCGCACACGACTTAAGTGCGCACGCTATGTTAGCAAGAACACATGGACAAGCTGCGAGCCCAACTACAATGGGTAAAGAAATTGCCAATGTGGCCTATAGATTAGAAAGACAAATTAATCAATTTAAAGCACAAGAAATTCTAGGAAAAATTAATGGTGCCGTAGGTAACTTCAATGCGCATATAACAACCTATCCTGATTTTGATTGGCAAGCTTTTTCAAAAACATTTGTACAATCACTTAAGCTAACTTTTAATCCTTATACAACGCAGATTGAGCCTCACGATTACATGGCAGAGCTCTTTCAAAATATGATAAGAATGAATACGATTCTCATCGATCTTAATCGCGATATTTGGGGCTATATATCACTCGGATATTTCAAACAAAAGCTAAAAGAAAATGAAGTGGGCTCATCTACTATGCCACACAAAGTAAACCCCATCGATTTTGAAAATTCAGAAGGTAACCTTGGTATTGCAAATGCCTTATTAAGTCATTTCTCAGAAAAACTTCCTATCTCGAGATGGCAAAGAGACTTGACAGATTCAACGGTCATTCGAAATATTGGTTTAGGTTTTGGATATACATCGCTTGCAATTGAATCTTGTCTCAAAGGTCTTAATAAATTAGAAATTAATGCAAAAAAATTATCTGGTGATCTGGATCATGCTTGGGAAGTTTTAGCCGAGCCTATTCAAACAGTCATGAGAAGGTATGGCATCGCAAATCCATACGAGAAACTAAAAGAATTAACGCGCGGCAACGACCATATATCCAAAGAAGTGATACAAGAGTTTATTCAGCAACTTGAAATTCCTCAAGATGCTAAAAATCAACTACTTCAATTAACGCCGGCAACTTATATCGGCGACGCCATTCAGTTAGCAAAAAAAATCTAATGAAAGAAGTTTTAGTTCTTTACTACTCTCATGGAGGTGCTGTCGGAGAAATGGCCGCATTTATTGCGAGAGGTATTGAGTCTATTTCTGGTGTAAAAGCTAGAATTCGAACTGTCCCAAAAATCACGTCTACCATTCAGACATTAGAAGACAATATTCCTAGCGAGGGTCCTCCTTATGTTGAACACAAAGACCTCGAGGAGTGTATTGGGCTTGCTTTGGGAAGCCCCACAAGATTTGGCAATATGGCAGCACCTCTTAAATATTTTATCGATAGCACTATACCTTTATGGTTAAATGGAAATCTTATTGGTAAGCCTGCTTGTGTATTTACATCATCAGGTTCTCACCATGGCGGTAATGAATCAACTCTGCTTAGTATGCAACTTCCATTATTTCATTTAGGTATGGTAATTGTGGGTGTCCCATATTCAGTGCCGGAATTAAGTAGCACCAAAACTGGTGGCACGCCTTACGGACCATCCCACGTAGCGGGAGAATCAAATAAAGCACCTATATCTGAAGATGAAAAAAAAATATGTCTTGCGATGGGAAAAAGATTAGCCGAAACCGCACTCAAACTTTCAGCATGAAAAATTATCTCCAATTAGGAGCTTCTGTTAGCTTAATCTGCCTTATTTTTCTTTTATGCTCTTGGGAATTATTTTTAGCGCCCTTTAAAAATCAGAGCTCATGGTTAGTTCTTAAAATCATACCGCTACTTATCTCGCTGATGGGTATTCTTAAAGGGAAAATTTATACTTACAAATGGTCAGGTATGCTGATTTTAATTTATTTTATTGAGGGCGTTGTGAGGTCCTATTCTGATCAAGGTCTATCATCTAAAATAGCACTTCTTGAAGTTTTTTTAAGTATTGTATTTTTTTTATGTGTAGCGTTTTACGTGAAAGCTAATCGTCCGTAATATGAATATTCTTTTATCTAATGATGATGGTTATGATGCGCCAGGCATTAAAATACTTGCAAGCTATTTAAAAAAAATCGCGCACGTCACAATTGTCGCGCCTGATCGCAATAGGAGCGGCGCAAGTAACTCCCTCTCGCTTGACCGCCCTCTTAAAGTGACAGAAGTTGAAAAAGATTATTATCATATCAATGGCACGCCTACGGATTGCGTGCATTTAGCCTTAACAGGATTATTAGACAAGATGCCAGATATGGTGATCTCGGGTATTAATAATGGTGCCAATATGGGTGACGACACAATCTACTCTGGCACAGTCGCAGCAGCGATGGAAGGTTATTTATTAGATATCCCTTCTTTTGCTATATCAATGTCACAGCATGAAGCAACACATTTTGAAACTGCTGCATCTATTACAGTTGATCTGATTTTGCATTACCAAAAAAATAAACCTCAAGATGCGATGCTATTAAATATTAATGTCCCCGACATCCCTTTAGAAAAAATTCAAGGCATACACATCACAAGACTTGGAAAAAGACATAAAGCAGAACCCGTGAATAAAACAGAAGATACTGATGGCAATATTTTATATTGGGTTGGTGCTGCAGGTCTTCCAAACGACGGTGGGGAAGGTACTGATTTTTATTCAGTGGGTCATGGTTTTGTATCTGTATCTCCTATTCATGCAGATCTTACAAGACATAATCAAATTAATGATTTAAAAACATGGATGAATAACTTTAAATGAGATTGAATTTTTTTATTATTTACTTGGCGCTAGCTTCTTTAATTGCTGGCTGTGCATCTAATGCACCTGCGCCAGTGACTGAAAAAAGAATAGCTACTGAGAAATCCACAGTATTGCAAAAAAAACCTGTCGCGAGAGTGAAAAGAGACTCTAGTCAACCATGTCCTGATACTTATATCGTCAAACCAGGTGATACGCTTTATAGCTTAAGTCTTGATTGTGGCTTCTATTACAAAGAAGTCGCTCAAGCAAATGATATTAAAGAGCCCTATGCTATTAAAGTAGGTGACAAAATAAAATTTGACCAAGTTAAAACAAACAATCCCGTTACAACTTCGAATGAAATTAAAAAAAATGAAGAGGTTGTGACTTCACCATTAAAAAATAATGAAGAAGCTATTGCAAATACAGAGGCTCAACCTCAAACAAAACCAGTATCAGCGGGTGTTGCGCATTTAGACAATCCAAAAGCTTATAGAGAGAAATATACAGAGGAAGCATATAACCGAAAGGTAGTTACAGCTCAAACACAAACAACTAATAATACTTCGCCCGCAACACTCAAAGAAAGTGCGTCTATTTTTTTAGAAGATAAAGTGGATTGGCAATGGCCTACCAAAGGCAAATTAGAAAATCTTTTTAATGAAGCACAAGGACAAAAAGGAATCGATATTTTAGGAGCGCTCGGTCAGGATATTAAAGCGGCTGGGCCGGGCAAAGTCATTTATAGCGGTGAAGATCTTAAGGGATATGGCAAACTTGTCATCATAAAACACAATAATTCTTACTTGTCTGTCTATGCCCATAACAAAGAACTTCTCGTTAAAGAAGGTCAGGCGATTGTAAAGGGTCAAAAAATTGCAACAATGGGGGATTCTGGAACAGATAAAGTGAAACTACACTTTGAAATTAGAAAACAAGGTCAATCAGTCGATCCGACTACTTTTCTCGGGCAACCTTAATTTCCCCTTTGGCTTCTCTCTCGTAATAATCTCTTACAGTTGACATATCGTGGTCTCTCGCCCACGTAATAATTTCATCAAGCGCTGATGCCCCAATTTGACCGATTTGAGTATGAATACCAGCCTGCTCTCTGATGATCAAAAGGCCTGGAATTTTATCAACCTGGAAATACTCACCAATTTCTGGATCAGCTTCGATATCTACCATACCAAATATAATATCTTTATTTTTGTCCGAAGCTGCCTCAAATAGAGGGGTAAATTCAACACAAGGCTCACACCAAGGGGCCCAAAAATCAACAATCACAAAATCATTTTCTTCGATTGTTTTTTTAAAGTTCTTTTTTGTAAGCTTGACTGTTGCCATCTTATATCCCAGTTGTGTTTGGTTAAAAAACTATAACGACTACTCACCCCATTGATTGGTATAAAAAATCTCTCTTAAGGGCTTACGCTTTCTAGCTTCTTTTTCTTTAACTAGCGCTTCAGCACTAATTTTCTCTATAGCGAGCGGATAACCAATCGCTATAAAAGACATTAAATCATACTGGCTTGGAATTTGAAATAATTGTCTAGTTTTTTCAACGTCAAATCCGCCCATTTGATGAGCCACTAACCCTATGCTTGTAGCCTGAAGACAGATATTTTCACAAGCAGCTCCCGTATCATACTGGTTCCATCGATTAGGTTTTTCATTACTCGAGAAGCTTTGACGGGCGCATGCCAAAATTAAAATGGATGCATCCATAGCCCAATTTTGATTACCTACAGATAAGCAATTAAGGGCTTGCGTCCAGAAAGTCGCATCTTTCTTATGGAATACAATAAATTGCCAAGGCTGATCTCCCATACAGGAAGGACTCCATCTTGCAGCCTCCATAAGAGATAAAAACGATTCTTGGGAGACCAACTGATCGGGATCGTAAGCCCTAGAGCTCCATCTATCACTTAGAATTGAATGAATAGGTTGTTCAGTAATGGCTGGTTTTTTCATTAAGGGAGCTATCTTTATATTTAAAGTTGTCTCTATAATAAAGATAGTTTTCACTTCGTTCAAATTAAATAATAAGGATTCCATGATGATTCAAACTGAACTTCCTTCCGAATTCAAAGGCATTAATCGATTTGCTATTAAAGCAATGCTTTATTTAAATGGCTTCGCCCATATTATTATTGGCCTTGCCTTAGCGACGTCCATTATTATGTTCACTTGGCTTTTCTTTAATGAAATCAATGCTGCAGCGAATGCCCACAATCTAATTCATGGCTTTATTCATGCGCTAGGCACTTTAATGCTTCTTTGGTCGATATCGGCCCTTATTTCTGCCGAAATGCGCTACCTCAATGGAAGTAAATTAGAAGTTGAAACCTTTATTGAAGTTGTGATGGTTCTTTTCCTAAGAAAGCTCATTGTGCTTCCCGTTCAAGATTCAACACCAACATTTGAAGAGGTCGGTATTTGGGTTGGAGGTGCATTTTTAATTGGCTTACTCTATATTTTAGTGCTCCGTTTTAAAACGACAATTTCTGATCCCAAAAGAAAATAAACCACTTCATGACAGATGAAGATCTTAAGTTTATGAAGCTAGCTCTAGAGCTAGCAAAAAAAGCTGAGTTAAAAAATGAAGTACCTGTCGGCGCTCTAGTTGTTCGGGATGGCAAAATAATCGGTCGAGGTATGAATACATCTATTAGTGATTATGACCCTACTTCACACGCTGAAATAAATGCCATCAGAGAAGCTGCTAAGGCTATCAAAAATTATAGGTTAAAAGATTGCACGATTTACGTGACATTGGAGCCTTGCGCTATGTGCGTTGGAGCTATTCAACACGCTCGTATTGAGAAAATTATCTATGGTGCTCCTGATCCAAAAACTGGCGCTTGTGGAAGCATGATTGATTTAATAAGCGTTAAAGAAATTAACCATCATGCAGAAGCTTTGGGTGGTATCTTAGAAAAAGAATGTGGTCAAATACTAAAAGATTTCTTTCTTTCAAAAAGAAAAAAGCCGTAGAAAACTACGGCTTCTTTCTTTCAATCAAACGATTAGTCTCTATTGCCTAAAATAGCCATTAACAATTGAAGTAAATTAACAAACAAGTTATAGATATTCATATAAAGCGCCAAAGTTGCCATGATGTAGTTTGTTTCTCCGCCATTCACAATACGACTTACGTCATAAAGAATGAATCCAGAAAATAATAAAACTGCAACACCAGATAAAGCTAAAGCCATCGCAGGCACTTGGAAAAATAAATTAGCCAGAGAAGCTAAGATAAGAAGAATGATGCCAATCATCAAAAATTTTCCCATAAAGCTAAAATCTTTTTTAGTGGTGGTTGCGATCGTCGCTAGAGTTAAAAATATAGCTGCTGTGCCGCCTGCAGCAAGACCAACGATTTGAGCACCATTACTTAGATTAAAAGCTACTTGCAGAATTGGGCCTAACATCACACCTAAGAACAAAGTAAGCGCTAATAGCAAAACAACGCCTAGGCTATTATTACGATTTGCTTGAATAGCAAAAAATAAACCAAAAATACCGGCCATAAGCATAATGGCAAACATAATAGGATGTTGTTGAGCAAATAAAAAGTTCATGCTCATGCCTATGTATGCGCCAATTGTTGTTGGAATGAGGGATAAACCAAGTAAAGCATAAGTATTTCTTAGTACTTTATTTGTCGCTAGTGTTGATTGCGACTGACTTTCAATTCTTACATTTTCCATATTTTTCCTCTTTAAGAAGTTTTTAATACTTTGTTTAGATTATATAACCTACTAAATAGTTTCAACATTCATTTGCATTATTTTACATAGCCATAATTTGACTTGTCATCTCTTTGAAACCTTTTTCTTGGATCATTTTTAAGGCATCAGCAGGTTCTTTAGTGCCTTTCATTGAAAGAAGTCTTGAAATGTTCTCGGATGACATTTTCCAATCTAAATGAAGTAAGACCTCATCAACCAGCTGGGGGCTGTTACATAACAAGACCATATCGCATCCGGCTTCGAGGGCCTTTAAAATCCTATCTTTCATTTCACCGCCAAGTATGGCACCTTTCATGCTCATATCATCACTAAAAATAGCGCCTTTAAAATGAAACTTTTCTCTTAATTGATCTTTAAGCCAGAAACTTGAAAATCCTGCGGGATGTTTATCTACCGCAGAATAAAGGACGTGGGATGGCATAACTGCATTTAATCCGTGCTTGATCAATGAGATAAAAATACTCATATCTTTAGAAGCAATCTCATCAAATGTTCTTTCATCTTCAGAAACACTTAAATGTGAATCAGCTTTAATATATCCATGTCCTGGAAAGTGTTTTCCAACCCCGCGCATACCACCCTCTTTTAAGCCCTCCAAAATACTCGATGCCAAAGCCTTGATCGCTTCAATATCATTATGAAAAGCTCTATCTCGAATCACGGTACTTTCGTTGTAATCAATATCTAAAACTGGTGTAAAACTAAAGTCGATATCAAACACTCTTAATTCAGTAGCAATAATTTGGCCAATTAAAAAAGCTAAGTGATTAGCTCTTTTAGGGTCCTTATCCCAAACTTCTCCTAACTTTCTCATAGCAGGAATAGTCGTAAAGCCCTCTCTAAATCTCTGCACACGCCCGCCTTCATGATCTACAGCAATTAAAAAGTCATGGCCTCTTATTTTTCTAATCGCATCCGTTAAAGTTTTTAATTGAACGGTATCTTTGTAATTTCTTGTAAATAATATAAGTCCGCCCACCATCGGATGCATGATTCTTTTGGTCTCCTCATCTTGCAAAGCAAGACCTTCCACATCAATCATTAACGGGCCGATCGTCATATAGAATCGATCTTATTCATATTATTTAAAAATAAAAGGATTGAAATTAGTGCGCGTATCAAAATAATCTATATTTTCTTTCTTTTTAAGAAAAGCAATAATTTTGTAAATGACTGGTGTAAATAATACTTCGATTAATGTTTTAGCAAAAAATTGTGCCATAACAACAAGAATCAATTTGTCATTTGGAATCACACCGCTGTTATAGAAGGCTAATGGATAGAACAAAATAGAATCGATCGCCTCACCTGCAATAGTTGAGCCAATCGTGCGACTCCATAAATATTTACCCTTCGTCATGATTTTCATTTTTGCTAATACAAAAGAATTCGCAAACTCACCTGCTGCAAAAGCAATTAAGCTCGCTAAAGAAACTCTCCAAGCTGAACCAAAAGCAACTTCATAAGCATCTTGATTATGCCAATAGGGTGCGGGTGGTAATGCCACAATCATCCAAGCCATAAAAGATGCAAAAGCAAGTGCAGCAAATCCTGCCCATATCACTCTTCTCGATGCCGCATAACCATAAACTTCAGTTAAGATATCCCCGAAAATAAAAGAAATGGGAAAAAATAAAACGCCAGCGCCAAAAGTCAGGACGCCAAAGAATGGAACGTCTACTTGGGAAATTTTTGCAGGCCCAATCAAATTAGATGTAATCAATACCGTCACAAATGCTGCCATGACTAGATCGTAATATCGATATTGATTTTTATTCATATTAAATTTCATTGATCAAGACATGATCACCAACGTTAATTTGATCAAATAAATCGATGATGTCATAGTTATCCATACGAATGCATCCATGAGATTTGGGCTGACCCAAATGAGCTAAGTCATTAGTTCCATGGATGTAAATAAAACGCTGCATTGTATCTTGAGTGCCCAGACGATTAAATCCAACCTCGAGACCTGAAAGCCAAAGTATGCGAGTTAAAATCCAATCCTCTTTGGAGTTAGAGCCTGACATTGTTGAATTCCATATTTTTCCTGTAAGTCTTCGAGCTATAAATTGCGCGAACAAAGGTGCGCCGTTGCCAATTTTTGCTCGCACAATATGCTGACCTAAGGGCGTACAAAAACTGCCTTTATTTTGACCCGGACCTTTTTCTGCAGTAGAAATCACAAATGATTTCACCCATACATTATCATCTTGATAGACATGAAGTTTTTGCTCTTTGATTGAAATTTTAATATGCATAATTAAATAATTCTTAAGATGCTGTCTTTACAAATAATGCAATAGATTCTACATGTGAGGTATGTGGAAACATATTTACAATACCAGCTTTATCTAATTTATATCCCTTCTCATTTACTAATATTTGAGCATCTCTAGCCAAGGTGGCTGGATTACAAGATACATAAACAATCACTGAGGGATTAATTTCTTCATCAATGAGCTGAACTAATTCAAACGCCCCATCTCTCGGAGGATCAATCAGCCATTTATTTGCATGACCCAATTTTAATAATATTTCCTTAGTAATTTCAAATAAATTGATGCATTGATATTCCACAAAATCATTTAAGTGATTTTCATCTCGACATTGTTTTGCTCTTTCTATCAGTGATGCTGAGCCTTCGATACCGGTCACTTTTGCACCTCTAGTTGCAATAGGCAATGTGAAATTTCCAAGCCCACAGAAGAAATCAAAAATACGTTCATCTTTTGATGGCTTTAAAAGACTCATCGCTCTTCTTACTAATACTTGATTAATAAAAGGATTGATTTGTGTAAAGTCATAAGGCATAAAACTAAATTGCAGACCAAACTCTTTTAGAGCATAAGAGAGCTTCACGTCATCTTTCTTTGATAACGGTTTTACTGTTTCAGGGCCTTTAGATTGCGTCCAAAATTGGACGGAATATTGACTTGAGAATGCATTTAAAAGTGCTTCATCTCTTAAATCTAGCTTTTCTAAAATTCTTAATACCAACACTAAATATTTTTGATCTGCTGCGAATTCAATCTGAGGTATTTTATCTTTGATAGAAAGCTGAGTAATCAAGTCTTGAAGCGGGGGCAGGATATCAGAGAGGTTTTGAGGTAACACTTCGCAGCTGGAAATATCAGCAATAAAATGTGTTCTTTTTTCATTAAAACCCACAAGCGCTTTATTTTTCTTAACAACAAATTTAACCCTTAGCCGGCCTTTATATCTGTAATGCCAGGAGGGTCCTGCAAGTGGCGTTAAGATTGTTTCAGATTTAACCTTACCAATTCTGGATAATGTATTTTCAAATACTCTTTGCTTAGCTGCAATTTGAGCTTGAAACTCAAAATGCTGCATAGAACAACCGCCACATCGATTAAAGTGATCGCATTTAGGCTTTACTCTTAAATTAGATTGTCGAATCACTCTATGTGTAAAAGCGATTTCATAGCTTGGCTTTCTCACATAAGACTCACACTCAACCAACTCGCCTTGAAGCGCACCTTCTACGAAAATAGCTTTACCATCAATATGAGTAACACCCCTACCCTCTTGATCAATATTTTCTATTGTGGCGAGTAATAATTTTTTTTTAGATTTAATATCGTCTTGCATTGAGGAAGACTTAAGATTTCCAGGCGGACAAAAACTCATCCCAATAATCTTTTTGATATTCTTGAATCGTATTTTTAACTAAATTAATTTCAGCATCATATTCGTTTTGATTAAGATGGCCCCGGATTAATTGGAATTTAAGATAAACAAGATAAGTATTCGCAACATCAGTTTCGCAATAGTCTCTTATCGATTGAATATCTCCTTCTCTATAGGTATTCCAAACTTTTCCACCATCCATACCTAACTTACCTGGGAAGCCACAAAGCTTTGCAATATCATCTAATGGGGCATTATTTTTACCTTGGAACATAGCTAAAAATTCCATTAAATCTGTATGGCGTGTGTGATATCGGCTTAAATAATTGTTCCATTTAAAATCCTTATCAATCTCGCCCATATCTAAATATTTGGAAGCATTAATGCCATAAATCAAAGCTCTGTAATTTAATACAGGCAAATCAAATCCTGATCCATTCCACGATACAAGTATAGGGGTGTACTTATCAATACCATCAAAAAAACGCTGAATAACTTCTTCTTCGGAATCGTCAATATCTCCCAATGTCCATATTTTTAATTGATCTCTTTCTCGAAGAACACATGAGATCGCTACAATTTTTTGAAGATGGTGCTGTAGAAAATCCGAGCCATTTTTTTGTCTTCTTTTGTAAGTAGCAGCATTCACAACAACATCATCAGAAAAATTATTATCTAATGCATATAAAGATCTAATACCTTGAATATCAGGAATGGTTTCGATATCAAAAACTAGAATAGGAGTCAAAACTTTAACTCACAAATAAATTGGAAGATAAATAGCGGTCGCCTCGATCACAAGCAATAGATACGATCACAGCATCTTTATTTGCTTTCGCTATTTGAAGAGCGACATAAAGCGCTCCGCCAGAAGACGCTCCAGAAAAAATACCTTCTTCTTTTGCAAGTTTTCGTGCAGTTTCTTCTGCATTTTGTTGTGAGACATACTCAATACGATCGATATTTTTTGGATTATAAATTTTAGGTAAATAGGCTTCTGGCCATTTACGTATACCTGGAATTTGAGAGCCTTCTTTTGGCTGAACACCAATAATTTGAATATCTTTATTTTTTTCTTTTAAGAATCTTGAGGTGCCTACAATCGTACCTGTAGTACCCATACTCGAAATAAAATGAGTGATACGACCTTTTGTATCTTTCCATATTTCGGGGCCGGTGCCTTCATAATGTGCTTTAGGATTGTCAAGATTACTAAATTGATCCAAAACAAAACCTTTACCTTCTTTTTGCATCTCTAGAGCGGTGTCTCTTGCAAACTCCATACTGCCTTCTTGCGAAGTCAGAATGAGTTCTGCGCCAAATGCCTTCATAGTTTGCCGTCTTTCGATGGTTTGATTTTCTGGCATAACCAAAATCATTTTATAGCCCTTCATCGCAGCCACCATAGCAAGCGCTATACCCGTATTGCCAGATGTAGCTTCAATGAGTGTGTCGCCTGGTTTAATATCGCCTCTTAATTCAGCGTTATGAATCATAGAAAACGCGGCTCTATCTTTTACTGAGCCTGCGGGATTATTACCTTCTAATTTAAGATGGATCGCGCTGGTTAAATTTCCATTCATGCGCTGCAAGGAAACGAGTGGGGTGTTACCAATAAAATTTTCTAAGTGCATTACTTTACATTCATCCGAAATAAAAGAACGGTGTATACGAAAAAGGATATGAATCCAATTAAAGCCCACTGAGGAATTGTGAGGCCCAGTAAACTCCAATCAATATGGGAGCAGTCGCCCGTCCCTTTAAAAAGCAAATTTAAAGCTTTTGAAAATGGAAAATTTTCAAACATATAATTTAAGTCAACGCCACATTCATTAGGAACATCAATGGCTTTCGATTGAATCAGAATATGTTTAAACGAAAATACCATGCCTATAATTGAGGTTATAGACAAGACAACTAAGGTCAGTCTTCTCATTAAATATGTTGGCTTAATAAATGCATTAATCAAAAAGAATAGTCCCAACACCATAAAAATAATCCTTTGTGTAATGCATAAAGGACAAGGTTCGAGATTAAATTTTTTTTGAATGATCAGCGCTAATGCAACTAAAAAATAAGCAGCAAAAAAAGCAAATAAATGGGCTTGTTTATGTGATAAAAAAAATTTCTTCAATTAAAGCTCTTTAATTATTCATTAACTCTATAATGAAGATAATTGTAACGGATATCCCCCTAGTTTGATTAATTCAACACCAATAAATAGCTCCAAACCTAACGAGGCCAAGGTTTTTTCTGTTAAAGAAATTAACCGCCTCGTCAGGGAGCTTCTTGAGCAAAGTTTTCCCTCATTTTGGATATCAGGTGAAATCTCTAATTTTATAAGCGCATCCTCCGGACATTGGTACTTTTCTCTTAAGGATGATGAAGCTCAAGTGCGCTGCACCATGTTTAAAAATAAAAATATGGCTGCTGATTGGACCCCTAAAAATGGTGAAAAAATTGAAGCGAAATGCTTTATCGGGCTTTATGAAGCTCGCGGAGAATACCAGCTTAATATTGATCTGATTAGACATGCGGGCGCTGGGCTTTTATCGGAAGCCTTTAATCAATTAAAAGAAAGGCTTCTCAAAGAAGGTCTTTTTGAAACTTCTCGCAAAAAACTCATACCTCAATTTCCCAAGTCTATTGGAGTTATTACTTCTCCTACAGGCGCTGCAATTGAAGACATTCTTACTACTCTTAAAAGACGTAGTCCTCATATTCCAATCTTTATATATCCTAGTCTCGTTCAAGGTAAAGAGGCGCCTCTCGCGATTGTAAAAGCTATTGAAACTGCAAATATCAGAATGGAATGTGATGTGCTCATTCTTGCGCGAGGTGGTGGTTCGATTGAAGACTTATGGGCCTTTAATGAAGAAATTGTAGCGCGAGCAATTGTTACATCTAAAATACCTACTATTACTGGTGTTGGTCATGAGACTGATACAACCATAGCTGATTTTGTATCTGACCTTAGAGCACCGACACCCACAGGCGCCGCTGAGCTCGTCACAAGCCATACTGTCGAACTAGTTAAAACAATTCAAGTATACAAAAATCAACTAAATAAAGTAATGGCTGGCGTCATTCGTGAATTGATGCAGAAAATTGACTATCTAGAGAAACGTCTTATATCGCCCCGACAACAAATTCAAAGACAAAAAGAACAGATTCATCAATATATACAAAGGATTAATCAAAGCATGAAAAATGCAATGATCCAATATCGTTTAGAGATCGATAAATTGAAAGTAAACTTAGATCATTTAAGCCCTCATGCTGTTTTATCAAGAGGCTATTCCATTATCACAAATGTTGATGGTCAGATTGTAAATAATGTAAACCAGTTAAAGCTTGATGATAAAATTCTTATTCAATTGAACCATGGACAAGCTGATGCAAATATTTCAGATCTTAAAAATTAATAATTTTAGATTGAATTAAAAATACTCTGGCACTCATGGAAGATATCAAAAAAAATAATCACAAAGTCTCGATAGCTACACTTTCGCTTGCAGCCTTAGGTGTGGTATTTGGTGATATTGGCACAAGTCCTCTATACACCATGAAAGAAGTTTTTTCTTTAAGCAAACATCCAGTTGAACTTACTCAATTTAACGTTCTAGGCATACTTTCGCTTGTCTTCTGG
Source organism: Candidatus Methylopumilus rimovensis (assembly GCF_006364615.1). Taxonomy (NCBI): domain Bacteria; kingdom Pseudomonadati; phylum Pseudomonadota; class Betaproteobacteria; order Nitrosomonadales; family Methylophilaceae; genus Candidatus Methylopumilus; species Candidatus Methylopumilus rimovensis. The sequence goes on from NZ_CP040986.1 coordinate 918,846, forward strand.
TCTCTCATTATGATTGTGTCAGTGAAATATGTAGGCTTTATCATGCGAGCTGATAATAGAGGTGAAGGCGGCATTATGGCTTTACTCTCTCTTGCTAATAAAAATGCACCGAGCAGCAATAAAAGAAATTGGATTATGATTTTAGGCATTCTTGGGGCTTGTATGTTTTATGCAGACGGAATGATTACACCTGCAATTTCTGTTTTATCTGCGATTGAAGGTCTTGAGGTTGTTGCGCCTTCCTTAAGCCATCTTATTATTCCAATAACTCTTGTAGTACTTTTTATTTTATTTTATGCACAAAGTAAAGGAACAAATGTTGTAGGCGCACTCTTTGGTCCCATTATGTTTTTTTGGTTTTTAACACTTGGATTATTAGGTCTTATGAATATTGCGCAAGAGCCACATGTACTTTATGCGATTAATCCTTTACATGCATTTCATTTCTTCCAATTAGCTCCCATGGTTGCATTTGTAGCTTTAGGTGCTGTCGTTTTGTCTGTAACAGGTGCTGAAGCGCTTTATGCAGATATGGGACATTTTGGTAAACATCCTATTAGACTTGCATGGTTTATTTTTGTGCTTCCAGCGCTTACATTAAATTACTTTGGACAAGGTGCATTACTTATTAGTAATCCTGAAAATATTAAAAATCCTTTTTATCTTATGGCCCCCGAATTTCTTGGTATTCCTCTTATTATTTTAGCAACGCTCGCTGCAATTATAGCTTCACAAGCAGTGATCACTGGGGCCTTTTCAGTTTCAAGGCAAGCACTTCAATTGGGATTCTTACCAAGAATGCACGTCGAACATACTTCGGAAAATCAAGAGGGACAAATTTATCTCCCAAGAATTAATTGGCTCTTAATGATTTCAGTGATGGCTTTAGTAGTGACTTTCAAAAGCTCAGGCAATCTTGCAGGTGCATATGGTATTGCAGTTACAGGTGACATGGTAATCTCAACGCTTCTAGCGAGCTTTGTATTCTATGAAGTGTGGAAATGGAACTCCATTAAAACACTTATTTTTATGGCAATTTTTTTAATGATCGATTTTGCATTTTTTAGTGCCAATATTTTAAAAATACCTGATGGTGGTTGGTTCCCAATTTTAATCGGCTGCATTCTTTTTGTTTTAATGACTACCTGGAAAAAAGGTCGTGCACTTCTTTATAAAATACTTAAGGGTGAAGCTATTGAAATTAATTCATTTATTTCATCTATAGGCGCTAATCCGCCGCCTCGGGTAGAAGGTACTGCAATATTTATGACGCCTAATCCTGAAGGTGTTCCTCATGCACTTCTTCATAACCTTAAACATAATAAAGTAATCCATGAAAAAGTTATTATTTTGACTGTGATGTTTATGGACTATCCTCACTCACTTACAAAAGATCTAGTAACTGTTGAAAAACTGCCTTATAACTTTTACAAAGTCACTGTGAAATATGGATTTAAAGATGAGCCTGACTTACCAAAAGACTTGGCATTATGTGTGAAAAATGGTGTCAATATTGATCCAATGAATAGCTCTTATTTTATCGGCAAGGAAATTTTATTAGCTACGCCAAAAGACAACATGAATTATTGGAGAAAGAAACTATTTATCGGTTTATTTAGAAGTGCGGAAACAATTACCAATCAATTTAAGCTTCCGCCTAACCGGGTGGTTGAATTAGGAAGCCAAGTATTGTTTTAAGAATGAAATATAGCGTTTTATTCTTCTTAGTATTTCTTGTCGTGGGTTGTGCTTCCACTACATTAAAAAATCAATCAGGTGTTGATAGAAAACAGCTTTTGCTTATGCCCCAATCTATGGTGGCAAGCCTGGCGAATGATGGCTACAGATCTGCACTTCAAGAAGCAAGCAAAAAAAATAAACTTAATGTTGACCCTTTTCAAGTAAGTCGCGTTAAAAGAATAAGTAATAGGCTTATTGCTAAAGCAAGTTATTTTAAGCCCGAAGCTAGTCAATGGGCTTGGGAAATAAATATTGAAGACAGCAATGAAGTCAATGCTTACTGCATGCCTGGGGGTAAAATTATGGTTTACTCAGGTCTTATTCGAAAGCTAAACGCTACTGATGATGAATTAGCAGCTGTCATAGGACATGAAATTTCTCACGCACTTCGTGAACACGGACGAGAAAGAATGTCGACAGCAGCCGTTCAACAATTAGGTTTGATTGGTTTTGCTGCTTACATCTCTAATACGAGTAATCGAAATAGAGCTAATGCCACAATGCAAGCAGTTTCATTAGGTACCACCCTCTTTTTTGCTCTTCCTAATAGCCGAACACAAGAAAAAGAGGCTGATGCTATTGGTCTTGAACTTGCTGCGAGATCAGGATTTAACCCTTTCGCTTCAGTCACTTTATGGGAAAAAATGAAACAACAAGATACAAAAAAACCACCTGAATTTTTAAGTACCCATCCATCTGATGACAATCGCATTAGAGAGCTTACTGATCTTGCTTACAAATTAAAGCCTCTCTATGAATCAAACCGACCACGATAATTACATTAAACTTTAATGTAAAATACTGTTTTAACTTAAAAAAATATACTCTCATGGATCAATTAAAATCAATCATCGAAAATGCTTTTGAAATAAGAGCTGAAATCAATCCAAAAAATGCGCCAAAAGAAATTAAAGATACTGTGGATGAAGTGCTTAATAATTTAAATAATGGGTCACTTCGAGTGGCAACACGCATTAAAGATTCTCAGGAATGGGAAACACATCAATGGATTAAGAAGGCGGTATTGCTCTCTTTCCGGCTCTACGATAACGAGGTCATGAAGAGTGGTTATACCAATTACTTTGATAAAGTAAATTCAAAATTTGCTAATTTCACCGATGAAGATTTTAAAGCAGGTGGTTATCGTGTTGTGCCGAATGCTATTGCAAGACGCGGTTCATTTATTGGCAAAAATGTTGTGCTCATGCCTTCATATGTAAATATTGGGGCTTATGTAGACGAAGGTACAATGGTCGATACATGGGCGACTGTCGGTTCTTGTGCGCAAATTGGTAAAAATGTTCACCTCTCAGGAGGCGTGGGCATTGGTGGGGTATTGGAACCTATTCAGGCTGGTCCAACTATTATTGGTGATAATTGCTTTATTGGTGCACGATCAGAAGTGGTTGAAGGTGTTGTCGTTGAAGATAACGCAGTTATTTCTATGGGGGTCTATATTGGTCAATCTACTAAAATTTATGATCGTGAGACAGGCGAAGTAACTTATGGCCGCATTCCTAAAGGCTCAGTTGTTGTTTCAGGAAACCTACCATCAAAAGATGGTTCTTATAGTCTTTACTGTGCAGTGATTGTAAAAAAGGTAGACGAAAAAACACTTGGTAAAGTTGGTATTAACGAGTTGCTTAGAGGTATCTAAATTATGATGGTGGTCGGCATTAAAAATTGCAGCACCGTCAAAAAAGCATTAACTTGGTTTGATAACCATAAAATTAAATATGAATTTTTTGATCTAAAAAAAGAAGCATTAGATCAAGCTACTTTGACTGCATGGGTTAAAAAACTTCCAAATCATTTAACCTGGGATATGCTCATTAATAAATCCGGCATGACCTGGAGAAATCTGACAGACCGAGAAAAAAAACTTGGAGACAAGAAAGAAACTGCCATTCAATTAATTATAGAAAAACCAACGGTGATGAAAAGACCTTTGGTAGCAATCGACAAAAAAGTAGTATCGCTTGGATTTGATGAAGCTACATTTACACAATTATTTAAAAAATAAAAATGACCAGAACATTAGAACTCACTAAGAATTTAATTGCTAGAAAATCTAACACGCCTGACGATGCTGGCTGTCAAGATTTGCTTATCAGCCTCTTAGAACCTTTAGGTTTTAAATGTGAAAAAATTAAAGTAGGTGATGTAGAAAACTTATACGCACGGAGAGGGACTGAAGCGCCCTTCTTTGTTTTTGCAGGTCATACAGATGTCGTACCTAGTGGTCCAGTCGATCAATGGGTATCGCCTCCTTTTGAACCTACGATCAAAGATGACAAGCTCTATGGTCGAGGTGCTGCGGATATGAAAACATCTATTGCAGCCTTTATTGTTTCTATTGAAGAATTTTTAAAAGAAACCAAAGGTTTCAAAGGTTCGATTGGATTAATTATTACTTCCGACGAAGAAGGTGTTGCGGTGGATGGTACCGTGAAAGTAGTTGAACTTCTTAAAGAAAGAAATCAAAGGATTGATTTTTGTGTAGTCGGTGAGCCTACTTCACATCTTAAGTTCGGTGACATGATTAAAAATGGCCGAAGAGGATCGCTTTCCGCAAAGCTTACTGTAAAAGGCATTCAAGGTCATATTGCCTACCCTCATTTGGTTAAGAATCCGATTCATATGGTTGCCCCTGCAATCACAGATTTAGTCAATATGTCTTGGGATGAAGGCAATGAATATTTTCCTAAAACCTCTTGGCAAATTTCAAATATTAAAGGTGGCACCGGTGCTACCAATGTTGTTCCTGGGGAAGTCGATATTCTTTTTAATTTTAGATATTCAACAGCAAGTACTGCTGAAAATTTAAAAGAAAGAGCACATGCTATTTTAGATAAGCATAAACTTGATTATGTTATTGATTGGGAGTATTCGGGCAATCCTTATTTAACAAAAAAAGGTAAGCTTGTAGAGATTTTATCGGAAGCGATTAAAGAAACTGTGGGTATCACGCCCGAGCTCTCTACAACGGGCGGCACTTCGGACGGTCGCTTTATTGCGAACATCAGTGATCAGGTTGTGGAATTTGGCCCGCTTAATGCCACGATTCATAAAATAAATGAATGTATTGATGTAAAAGATATCGAACCACTTAAAGATATCTACAAACTGACGTTGCATAAGATTCTCACTTGAGCCAAGCGCAAATTCTTACTGAGCTTTCTTCAATTCGTGATTGGCTAAGATACACCGTCAGTCAATTTGAAAGTTCTGATATTTTTTTTGGTCATGGCACTTCTAATGCATATGACGAAGCTGTCTGGCTTATTTTCGGCTTTCTTCACCTTCCTCACGATACGATAGAAAACTTTTTAGACGCTAGCCTAACAGGCAAAGAAAAAAAAGATTTATTATTTTTAATTGAAAAAAGAATTAAAGACAAAATCCCAACCGCTTATCTTCTTAATGAGGCCTGGCTAAGAGATTATAAGTTTTATGTGGATGAGCGCGTCATTGTTCCTAGATCTTTAATTGCGGAGTCATTAAGCGAAAATCTTTACCCGTGGATCGATGACCCTGAAAAAATCTTTAGCGCGCTAGATCTATGCTCTGGCAGTGGTTGCTTAGGTATCATGATGGCACATAGCTTTCAGAATGCAATTATTGATCTTGTAGACTTATCTGAAAAAGCATTACAGGTAGCAGAAATCAATATTAATCATTATGGGCTGAATGATCGTACCGAATTAATTCAATCTGATTTATTTGATGCCTTACAAGATAAGAAATATGACCTCATTATTTCGAACCCTCCTTATGTAAATCAAGCTTCAGTTGATAGCTTCCCTATGGAATTTTTAAAAGAACCAAGTATGGCTTTAGGAAGTGGAGAAGAGGGTCTAGATCACACCATTAGAATTATCAACGAAGCAAAACGCTACCTTAATGATGATGGCATATTGATTGTTGAAATTGGTCACAACAAAGAAGTTTTATTAAATAAATTCCCTACACTTAAATTTCAATGGCTAGATGTTTCTTTAGGTAATGACTTTGTATTTATGCTTCAAAAATCTCAATTACCTGATTAGATTTTTTTAATATCAGAATCACTTCTGATTCTTCTCTTAACTGGTTTTCTTCCAATCTTTTTATCTAACATAGCTTTTCGATCAAGCTTCACTTTCGGCGCATAGGGTGATGGATGCGCATGTTTTTTCCGCGCTTTAACTTTATTGAGACTTTCATTACGGCTGACCATCGAAAAAGGCATATCTAGCCATTTTAAAATTTTTTCAACTTCTTTCACTTCAAGCTCTAGCATCATGCCTCTTTTTACCCGAGATGGCAGAGACACAGGTCCAAATCTTGTTCGAATGAGACGACTCACGGGCAAATTAAAATGTTCAAACAAACGCCTAACTTCTCGATTTCTACCTTCCATTAGTATGACCTGATACCAGCGATTAGCTCCTTCGCCACCTTGATAACGAATTTCATCGAATTTTGCGAGGCCATCATCTAACTTAACGCCTGATTTTAACTTTGATATTTGCTCTTCAGTTAATTCGCCAAAGATACGAACAGCATATTCACGTTCAATTTCAAATTTAGGGTGCATGAGGCGATTAGCAAGATCGCCTGAAGTAGTAAACATAAGGAGCCCTGAAGTATTGATGTCAAGACGCCCTATCGAAATCCATTTTTCATTCTTAATTCTAGGTAGCTTTGAGAATACTGTGGTTCTTTTTTGCGGGTCACTTACAGAAACAATTTCACCTTCAGGCTTATGGTAGATAAGAATTTTAGGGAATTTTAAATCAAAGAAAAGATGGGTCGTTTTTCCATCAATCTTAATGATGTCATGCTCATGGATCAATTGGCCTAAGGTAGCTGCGCTGTCATTTACATGTACACGACCCGCTTCAATATATTTTTCCATTTCTCGCCTGGATCCAATGCCAGATTGAGCGAGAAGTTTATGTAGGCGCTGAGTTTTTGTTGGACTTATTTGCTTGCTGTCTTTAGATGAATCTTGATCTTGTGAACGCATAAGGTAATTAAGTCTTTAATGACTTAACGTTAGACATTCAAAGGAATTTCATTTTGAAGGAAGCTTTCGATATCAGGAAGCTCGGATATAGATCTTAAATTAAAATCATTTAAAAAATGTTTTGTTGTTGCATATAAGGAAGGTCTGCCAGGAACGTCTTTTTGACCAATCACATCAATCCAGTCTCTTTCTTGCAACTGCCTAATAGCATTAGGATTAAGTGCCACACCTCTAATCTCTTCAATGTCGCCACGCGTGACTGGCTGTCTATAAGCCACAATCGCCAATACCTCCATTACTGCACGACTATATTTAGCTACTTTTTCAGGGCTCAATCTCATAAGATAGCTTGAATATTCATCTCTTGCTTTAAAGCGATAGCCCGATGCGACAAGGACTAATTCCATAGTGCGGTCTTGCCATTCTGTTTTAAGTTCATCTAACAACATTCTTAATGTAGATCGCTCAATTTTTTCTGAAAATAATTTTTGCAAATCATCCAATGATAAAGGATTAGCGCTTGTTAGAAGAGCTACCTCTAGTATTTGTTTAATTTTCGATATGTTATTTAAATCTGTCATGGCTTAATTAATCTGTAATTTAATGTAGATAGGAGAAAAGCTTTCTTGTTGAGTAATCTTAATGAGTCGCTCTCTTGCTAATTCTAATATAGCTAGGAAGCATACAACTAACTTTTGAATTCTATCTTCGGCCACATTAAATAGTGATGAAAACTCAACAAACTCTTCTTCTTGAAGTTTTCTTAAAATCATTGTCATGTGTTCTCGGACGGAGAGCTCATTTCGAGCAACCTTATGCGACTCAAAATGTTTTGCACGATTTAAAATATTTTTCCATGCAGAAAAAATTTCATCAATCGATACATCAGGGTAAGTAATTTCTGTAATTTTTTCAAAATAGGCATTAGCCACATAAAGATCAACACCTACTTGCGGCATTTGTGTAAGCTTTTCAGAGGCTATTTTAATGAGCTCATATTCCATGAGCCTTCGAACAAGTTCAGCGCGAGGATCTTGCTCTGTATCTACTTCAGCTGTTTTCTTAGGTAATAACATTCTTGATTTAATTTCAATCAAGACAGCAGACATAAGCAAATAATCTGCAGCTAACTCAAGTTTAATTTCTTTCATCTTCTCTACATAATCCATATACTGAATTGTTAAATCAGCCATAGGTATATCGAGAATATCTAAGTTATGTTTCCTAATGAGATATAAAAGAAGATCGAGTGGTCCTTCAAAAGCTTCCAAATAAATTTCAAGTGCGTCAGGCGGAATATAGAGATCCTGAGGTAATACCTCAATATTCTCTCCATGAATTTTTCCAATAGTCGCTGTTGGCAATTCTTGATTCATTAGTAATTCAACCCCATAGCTTCTCTGACTTCTCGCATCGTTTCTCTTGCCAATTTTCTCGCTTTTTCACAGCCTTCTGCCACGATATTTTTTACGAGATCAGGATCTTCAATGTAATGAGATGCTCTTTCTTGAATAGGTTTCAATTCTTTATTAATTGCTTCAATAATAGGCTGCTTACACTCAATACATCCTATTTTCGCTTCTTTACATCCCGTTTCGACCCAAGACTTTACTTCATCATTTGAGTAGACTTGGTGTAGTTGCCATACAGGGCAATGATCTGGATTACCCGGGTCATTTCTTCTGACACGCGCAGGATCTGTTGGCATTGTTTTAATTTTTTTCTCAACAGATTCAGGAGGCTCTCTTAAAGCAATTGTATTGTTATAAGACTTAGACATTTTTTGACCATCTAAGCCAATCATTTTTGATGCGGGTGCTAGCTTATACTCTGGCTCAACTAGAATCATTTTGCCGCCACCTTCTAAAAAGCCTAACAATCTTTCTTTATCGCCTAAGCTTAATCCCTGATGTTCTTCGATTAATACGCGCGCTGAATCTAAAGCTTCCTCGTCACCATTTTCTTGATAAGCTGTTTTCATTTCCATATAGAGACTACTTTTTTTAGAGCCTAATTTTTTAATTGCCTCTTCAGCTTTTTCAACAAAACCAGCTTCTTTGCCGTAGAGATGATTAAAGCGTCTTGCAATCTCACGTGTAAATTCAATATGAGGAATTTGATCTTCGCCAACAGGCACTTGAGTTGCTTTATAAATGAGAATATCTGCGCTTTGTAATAATGGATAGCCTAAGAATCCATAAGTCGATAAATCTTTAGAGGATAATTTTTCTTGCTGATCTTTATAGGTTGGGACTCTTTCAAGCCAGCCCAGAGGTGTGATCATAGATAGCAAGGTATGAAGCTCGGCGTGCTCAGGGACTTTAGACTGAATAAAAATAGTTGCTGTCGCTGGATCAACACCAGCTGCAAGCCAATCAACCACCATTTCCCAAACATTCTCTTCAATAATTTCAGGGGAGTCGTAATGTGTCGTGAGAGCGTGCCAATCGGCTACGAAGAATAAACATTCAAATTCATGTTGGAGATTGATCCAATTCTTCAACACTCCATTGAAGTGACCCAAATGAAGATTGCCCGTGGGTCGCATCCCAGATATGACGCGTTCAATAGCCATAACTTATATCTTCATCCTTAAGCAAATATCCATAAAATTAGACTTTGACTAATTTGGATAAGCGGAAAAATTATTAAATCGAGAATATGAGTCATTAATAAAATAATTAAAATTAAAAAACCATATCGTTCAACTTGTGCATACTTATAAGCGAGATGATTAGGTAATAAACTCACAGCAATTCTTCCACCGTCAAGCGGGGGTAATGGAATTAAATTTAATACCATTAAAGATAAATTAATACTAATGCCTGCAATTCCCATTTGCTGGATAAACAAAGACATCGATTCTGGGAAGTAGGCACTTCGTCCATATAAAATCGTCCAAAAGATCGCCATAATTAAATTTGAAAAAGGGCCGGCAGCAGCTACCCAAAGCATATCTTTTTTAGGGTGGCGCAAATTCATAAAATTAACTGGCACAGGCTTAGCCCATCCAAATAAAACACCGCCTAGTAATACAGTTAATGCTGGTAAAAGAAGGGTACCAATGGGATCAATATGCCTTAATGGATTAAGACTGATTCTATTTTGGTTATAAGCTGTCAAATCGCCAAAATGCTTGGCAGCATAGCCATGCGCTGCTTCATGAACCGTAATCGCAAAGATAATGGGAAGCGCGTAAACGGTAACTTTTTGTATAACAGTTAATTCCATATATAGAATGTCATTCTATTTGAATATTCTTAAATTCATTCAAGAAATATGTATTTTTCAGAAAAAATTTAGTTCAATAAGGCATTGACTTCATTCCAAGTTTTCCATATCGGAACGCATGTTTCGGGAAGTTTTGGTAATGACCCCATCTCCCTATAAGAAATACCTGGGCCATGATAATCAGAACCTATAGAAGCCAGAAATTCATAATCATCTGCGATTCTTTCAAATTTTAAAGATTGTTCAGTCGTATGGCTTCCTGAAATGACTTCAATCCCTTGACCGCCTAATTCTTTAAATTCGCTCAAGAATGCCAAAAGATTATTTTTACCCAAATCATATCGCGCAGGATGAGCGATAGCAGCGATACCACCACTTTCATGTATCCATGTGAGTGCATTTTCTAAATTTGTCCATGTATGTTCAATAAAGCCTGGCTTGCCTTTGACGAGATAATTTTTAAATACTGCTCTCACATCTTTAGCGTGCCCCGTGTCAACTAAAAATCTTGCAAAATGTGTTCGGCCTAAAATGCCTGATTTTGCATATTTTAATGCGCCCTCTAGACTACCTTTGATACCTATTTGACCAAGCGCATGGGCCATTTGCTTTGCTCTTTCAAATCGCCCGTCTCGAATAGAAGAAAGTCCTTGTAATAAGGTTTTATTTTCTGAGTCCACATTCAATCCAACAATATGAATCGTGGCCCTTTTCCATGTCACTGAAATTTCAACGCCGTGAATTAAATGCATGCCCAATAATTTTGCTTCTGAAGTTGCTTCCTTTAAACCTTCCACATCATCATGATCGGTTAAAGAAAGAACCTTGATACCTTTAGTATGAGCATGCCGAACAAGTTCAGTTGGGCTTAATAATCCGTCAGATATAGTAGAATGTGAATGAAGATCGATCATGGGTATTAGGTGCTTCAATATGAACTACCATAGTATCAGATAGTCTAGACCAAAGATAATTTACAAAAGCCATGAGGTAATTTTACAAATGAAATTTCTATTTGATCTCTTTCCTGTCATTCTTTTTTTTATTGCATATAAATTTTCAGACATTTATACAGCAACATTAGTCGTTATAGCTGCCACGTTTTTTCAAGTGATCTATAGCAAGCTCATTCATAAAAGAGTGGATAAATTGCTTATATTTAATGCTGTATTGATCAGCATCTTAGGTGGCACAACATTATGGCTTCATGATGCAAATTTTATTAAATGGAAGCCCAGTATTTTGTATTGGTTATTAGCAGGCGCGCTTTTATTTTTTCATTTTTTCAAGAAAAAAAATCTTGTTAAAAATCTCATGGGCGAACAAATTCGATTAAATGAAAAAACTTGGAATCAAATTAACATGACTTCCGCAGTATTTTTTGCAGGCTTAGGCGTACTTAATCTATACGTTGCTTTTAATTTTTCAGAAAGTATCTGGGTAAATTTTAAATTATTCGGTATTACAGGATTAATCATTTGTTATGCCATATTGATTGGTGTTTTGGCATCAAGAGCTAATCATAAATAATATGTTTTACGCCATCATCGCTAAAGATCAGCAAAATAGCCTCAATCAAAGATTGGCTCAAAGGCCAGCGCATTTAGCGCGCATTAAAATATTGCAAGATCAAGGAAAGCTGATTCTCGCAGGACCTTTCCCTGCGATCGATGCGATCGATCCTGGTTTAGATGGCTTTTCAGGAAGTCTTATTGTGGCTGAATTTACTTCGCTAGATGAAGCGATAAGCTGGGCACATGAAGATCCTTTTTATACTTCAGGCGTTTATGCTTCTGTTGAAGTAAAACCGTTCAAAAAAACACTTCCTTAAATATTTATGTTGCAAGATCTTATTAAAGAAAGGCTAGCATTTTTAGAGCCCTCTCACTTAAGTCTTAAAGACTTAAGTGATCTTCATAAAGGACATAGCGGCAATACAGGTGGCGGCCATTTCGATTTGGAAATTACAAGTTCGCATTTTTTAGGAAAATCAACGATAATGAGGCATCGCATCATTTACGACGCGCTTAAAGATTTAATTCCTCAAAAAATTCATGCATTAAGTATCAAAGCTGATTTGCCTTAAGGAATCACTCTTCAATGTTAATTATCAAGGAGCTTTAATGTTTTCTTTTATCAAAACCTTTGCCTTTATTTTACTTTTTCAGTTTGGTGCTTTAGCGCATTCAGCCGATTTAAATATTACAGTGAACGGCAAGCCTATCAAAAAGAATCTCTATGATTTTGTAGTGAAAGATCTTGCAAATCGCGGCCAAAAAATGGATGACAACCTTAACAATATGATTGTCAATCGTATGATTGCTATGGAACTTATTAACCAAGAAGCTGAAAGAACAGGACTTAGCAAGGACACAAACTATCTTTTGAAAGAAGAATTAGCGCGTAAAGAAATGCTATACAACACATTCTTACAAAACTACGTACAAAAAAATCCTATTTCAGAATCTGATATTAAAAATGCGTATGAACAATACAAAAAAGATTTGGGAACTCAAGAATTCAATGCAAAACATATTCTTGTTGGAAGCGAGCAAGAAGCTAAAGACGTGATTACTGAACTTAATAAAGGTGGAAACTTTAGCAAAATAGCTAAAGAAAAATCAAAAGATCCAGGTTCAAAAGATAAAGGTGGTGATTTGGGTTGGTTTCCAGCGAACTCAATGGTGAAGCCTTTTGCTGAAGCACTTACCTCAATTAAAAAAGGTAGCTTTACAACCCTACCTGTTCAAACACAATTTGGCTGGCATGTAATTAAGCTAGAAGACACAAGAGCACTTCAAGCACCTGAGTTCGATAAAGTAAAAGAAGGTTTAACTAAAACACTTCAACAAAAACAACTTGATAAGCTTGTAACAGATCTTAAAGCAAAAGCTAAGATTGTTGATAACCGCAAATAAAGAAATCCATCTTAGGAGTCAGCTAAAGCCTGCGTTACGCAGGCTTTTTTGTATATAATAATAAGAATCATTATCATTTAGATAACTATGACCACTTTATTAGAATTGTCAGAAGGCCAGAGCGGTATTATCCAAAAGCTTGATATGGATCGCTTGCTTATTCAAAGGCTCAATGCCATGGGGTTGAGATGCGGCAAAAAAATCACCATCTTAAGAAAGGCGCCACTTAAAGGTCCTTTTCATATCATGATTGATACCACTGAGCTCATGATTCGGGAACAAGAAGCATCGCTCATTCAAATTAACTCATCTGCCCTATGAAGCGTATTGCTCTCTTAGGCATGCCAAATACGGGCAAGTCGACTCTGTTTAATCGCTTAAGCGGCTCCTCTGCGCGCATCGGTAATTGGCCTGGCATTACTGTAGACCTTCATGTGGTGAAAACAATACTAGGCGGCCATATGGCTGAACTCGTTGACTTACCAGGCATATATGACCTTCAAGGTTTATCTGAAGATGAAAAAATTGTACAAAGCTTTATCAATCATAACAAGATTGATTTAGCGATTGTTGTCTTATGTAGCGCTCAAATTGAGCGACAACTTTCATTGTTATTACAACTTCAAAAGCTTCATATCCCCTGTGTAATAGCTCTCAATATGCATGACGAAGCAAAAAAAATGGGTATCACTATTAACGCGCCATTGTTAGAGAAAAAACTTAAAACGCCTGTGGTTAAAACTAGTGCTAAATTCGGCGAAGGTATGACTGAACTTTTAAAAGCATCTTCTCAACTAATGAGTCAAAAAGTCGCCACACCCATTAAAAAAATTAGTCCATTAAATTCATCTGATCAAATATCTCATCAAAAAACGATTCAAAGTTTAATTAAATTGACTGTTAAATATCCAACTAAACTTAACGACAAGAATACAAAAAAACTAGACGCACTCTTTTTGAATCCCTTCTGGGGTCTGCCCATTTTTTTTATTATTGTGTTTTCTATTTTTCAGTTTATCTTCACGCTAGGCAAACCTATTCAAGATTTAATGGCTCAATTCTTCAATTTCTTTAGAGCAGATTATCTTGAGCCTTTATTTACAAATCATCATGGTATTTTTCAAAGCCTCCTCTTAGATGGTCTCTATTTAGGGGTCACAACCATAGCTGCTTTTGCGCCCATTATTATTCTTTTCTTCCTCATCATGAGTGTTGTAGAAGATAGTGGTTATTTTTCAAGAGCTGCATTTTTGATGGACGCTTTGATGGAAAAAATAGGCTTGGATGGAAGAGGTTTTGTGATGATGCTTATGGGTTTTGGATGCAATGTGCCGGCTCTCATGGGTACTAAAATTATGCGTACAAAAGAACTTCGTCTTTTAACGATGTTTGTGATTCCATTTTCATTATGCTCAGCAAGACTCCAAGTATTTTTATTTATTATTACAGCGCTCTTTAACGCCAAATACGGGCCACTGGTACTTTTCTGTCTTTATTTATTAAGTTTTTTCACGATCTTTATTTCAGCGCTTATCTTTAAAAATCAATTCAAAAACAAAGAACCTATTATTATTGAATTGCCCCCCTATCGCTTTCCAACGATGAATCACATTATCAAAAGGAGCGTGCTTGAAATTAAACATTTTCTAACGCGCGCTACCAAATTTATTATTATTGGCGTGCTTCTTGTTTGGGCGTTAACGCATTTCCCAATGGATGTGCCGATTGCGAGTGAACTCACGTATTCTGGCCAATTAGGTAAATGGTTATCCCCTATTTTCCAACCCATTGGCATTAATGAACAATTGGTGATTGCCCTCATTTTTGGTTTTATTGCCAAAGAAATTGTCATTGGCGCCTTAGCTGTAATTTACGGCGCAGAGGGCACAGCTTTAGCCCATCATCTTTATAGTAATGTGACTCAAATTCAGGCTATTAGCTTTATGATTTTTACCCTCATTTATACTCCTTGCCTTTCTACGATCGCAACCCTTAAAAATGAATCCAAAAACCTTTCATTTGTGATTTATTCAGTTTCATGGGCACTTCTTCTGGCATGGGTTTTTAGCTTTATTTTCTATCAAACCTCACTCTACTTTTCTAGTTAATTTGTTAAAAATTAACAAGGTTTAAAAAAATAGCTTCTGTTAAAATCATAAGCTTAAAGTAACGTCTTAAAACACTACCCAAAACATGCAAAGCCAAGAAATTATTCATATTGCTGGTGGTCCAGCTTACTCAAAGTTTAGAAAAGAAAAGCTTCTTGGAAAACTTCAAACAATTAATAATCAGATCAAAGATATTCATTCTGAATATATTCATATCATATGGTGTGAAAAAAAAATCACAGAAACACATAAAGCGACCTTAAAAAAAATTCTGCATTACGGCCCTAAGGCTCAAACCTTAACATTTAAACATAATGTAATTATCACTATGCCGCGTCCGGGCACCATATCACCCTGGGCTTCAAGAGCTACTGATATTGCAAATCATTGCGGACTTTCTGACATCAAACGTATCGAGAGAGCTGTTGCTGTTTATATTGAGTTAAAAAATGAAACTTTATTATCCGAAAATGAAAAAAAAGCACTTTCCTTATCACTTCATGATCGCATGACAGAAGTTTCAATTTTTAATCTTGATGATGCTCAATCTCTTTTTTCTCATTTACCTCCAAAACCGATCCAGTATGCAGAAATAATTGAAGGTGGGAAACAAGTCTTAAATGATTTCAATAAAAAACTCGGGCTTGCTTTATCTGAAGATGAAATCGATTATTTATTTAATTACTTCACTTCTATCAAAAGAAATCCTACAGATGTAGAACTCATGATGTTTGCTCAAGCAAATTCAGAACATTGTCGCCATAAAATATTTAATGCCGATTGGGTTATAGATGGCAAGACGCAATCTAAATCACTTTTCGGCATGATTAAAAATACGCATCAGTTACATCCTGGCAATACGATTGTGGCTTACTCCGATAATTCTTCTATTATAGAGGGTCCTAAAATCAATCGCTTTTATCCAAATCAAAATGGTATTTATTGTGATCATGAAGAACTCACTCACTTTATTATGAAGGTAGAAACGCATAATCATCCAACAGCAATTTCCCCCTTCTCTGGCGCCGCGACTGGCGCAGGCGGTGAGATTAGAGATGAAGGTGCAACAGGAAGAGGCTCGAAACCTAAAGCCGGTCTCACAGGGTTTTCAGTATCTAATCTTCGCATTCCTGAATTTATTCAGCCTTGGGAAAAAGATAGCTATGGCGCCCCTTCGCGCATATCATCAGCACTTCAAATTATGATCGACGGTCCCATTGGAGGCGCTTCATATAACAATGAATTTGGCAGACCCAATATTGCAGGCTATTTTAGAACATTAGAAATCCAACACGGCAATGAGATAAAAGGTTTTCATAAGCCCATTATGTTGGCAGGTGGCATTGGCAGTATTAATGATATTCATACAAAAAAACATGCGATTCCACCAAGCGCCCTTCTTATTCAATTAGGGGGTCCTGCGATGCTTATCGGTTTAGGTGGTGGCGCTGCCTCAAGTATGGGCACTGGATTCAATGAAGAAAATTTAGATTTCGATTCTGTACAACGTGGCAATCCTGAATTGCAAAGAAGAGCTCAAGAAGTGATTGATCGATGCTGGCAATTAGGTGATCAAAATCCTATCTTAAGTATTCATGATGTAGGCGCTGGTGGTTTATCAAATGCATTTCCTGAATTAGTGAATGATGGTGGCGTAGGTGCGATTTTTCAATTACGTGCAATTAATAATGAAGAGCCAAGTATGTCGCCACGCGAGCTTTGGTGTAATGAAGCTCAAGAGCGTTATGTATTAGCTATCAAAGAAAAAGATCTGGATTTATTTAAAGCGCTTTGCGAACGAGAAAGATGTCCATTTGCAATTGTAGGTACTGCAAAAGAAGACAAACAACTTATTGTCGAAGATAGTCTCCTTAAAAAAGATGCAGTCCATATGGATTTATCTATCCTCTTAGGAAAGCCGCCTAAGATGACACGAAATGTGAAGAGAAAAGAAAGAACAGTTAAATCTGTCAATACAGAAAATATTAATATCCAAGACGCAGCATATCGTGTTTTAAGATACCCTGCTGTTGCAAACAAAATGTTCCTGATTCATATCGGCGATCGATCAGTGACAGGATTAATTGCAAGGGATCAGCTTGTAGGTCCTTGGCAAGTTCCTGTTGCTGATGTCGCCGTCGCTTTATCATCTTTTGATAGTAACGTAGGTGAAGCTTTTGCTATTGGTGAAAAAACACCTATTGCAATGATTGATGCTAAAGCCTCTGTTCGTATGGCCTTAGGTGAAGCGATTACCAATTTATCCGCAGCATCCATTCATCATTTAGAAGATATTAAATTATCAGCTAATTGGATGGCATCTGCAGGGCATGAAGGTGAAGATGCTGCTTTATTTGATGCTGTTGAAGAAATCGGTATGCATCTTTGCCCTGATTTAGGTATTAGTATTCCTGTAGGTAAAGATTCTATGTCCATGAAGACAGCTTGGCTTGAGAACAAAAAAGAAAAAACTGTTGTTTCGCCTGTATCGCTTATCGTAAGCGCGTTTGCACCTGTCTTTGATGCTAGAAAAACGTTAACGCCTTCACTTAATAGAAATCTTAAGGAAAGTGGCCTTATTTATATCGACCTGGGTTTAGGCAAGAATCGATTAGGTGCTTCATCATTTAACTTGGTGTTTAATGAAGTAGGCGATATACCACCAAATCTTGATGACGCAAAAACTCTTAAAGCATTCTTTCATGTGATTCAAACATTGAAAGATGAAAATATGATTGAGGCTTATCATGATAGATCAGATGGTGGGCTCCTTGCTACTTTAACTGAAATGGCTTTTGCAGGGCGTTGTGGTTTAGATATTGATTTAACCGCGTGTGGACCTGATATTAAAGCTATTCTATTCAATGAAGAGTTAGGTGCTGTCATTCAAATTAAGAAAGAACATATCTCAAATGCACTTACAAAAATTAATGCCACTTTAAATCAAAATGCCTTCTTAATTGGATCTGTCAACTTAGATCAAATCATTCACATCAAATATCAAAATAAAACTGTCTTTGAAGATACAAGGTCAAGCTTACAAAGCGCATGGACTGAAACATCATACAAAATACAATCTATGCGAGATAATCCAGTATGCGCTTTAGAAGAGTTTTCTAAAATTTCAGATGATTTTGATCCGGGGTTAAATCCAAAATTTGATTTTGAAATTCCCCAATCTTTTGCAATCAAAAAAACAAAACCTAAGATAGCTATCTTAAGAGAGCAAGGCGTTAATGGTCATGTTGAAATGGCATCTGCATTTTCGACTGCAGGATTTGAGGCGCATGATGTTCACATGTCAGATATTATTGAGGGTCGAAAATCTTTAACTGATTTTTCAGCGCTCGTTGCATGTGGCGGTTTTTCATATGGCGATGTATTAGGCGCAGGTGAAGGCTGGGCTAAATCTATTTTGTTTAATTCAAAAACTCGTGATGCTTTTGAAGACTTTTTCTCAAGAACCGACACGATAGCACTTGGCATTTGTAATGGTTGCCAAATGATGAGTAACTTGAAAGAAATTATTCCAGGGTCTGCCTTATGGCCTCATTTTATAAAAAATAAATCTGAACAATTTGAAGCAAGATTTGTGTCTGTCGAAATTCTTAAATCTAATTCAATATTCTTTAATGATATGAATGGCGCAATACTTCCAATTGCTGTAGCGCATGGTGAAGGCTTTACAGAATATCAAACCCAGAATCAGATGAATGATGTTTTAAATCATCAACTTGCAACACTTCGCTATGTTGATAATTACCATAAGGGAACTTCTATCTATCCGATGAATCCAAATGGGTCTCCTGAAGGAATTACTGGATTTACTTCGGAAAATGGACGGTTTTCTATTATGATGCCTCATCCCGAGAGGGTTTATAGAGCAATACAAAACTCTTGGCATCCTGAAGCCTGGGATGGATTAGCGCCATGGTATAAAATGTTTACCAATGCTTATCAATTTTTTAACTAAACGAAAGAATCACTCTTTATGAATAAATTTTTAAAAACAACACTTACATTAATTTTGCTTACTTTCTCGATGCAGCTTTTTGCACTAACTGATGCAGAAGAAATCGAATTTGCAGGCGCCGTGAATGAAGGTAAATTACCAATCGTTAAAAAATATATTGAAGTCAAAAAAGTAGATGTCAATTCAACTTATTTCGCATGGAGCCCGCTTCTCATGGCAGCCTCTAAAGGTCAATTTCAAACACTCAAATACTTAGCAGATCACGGTGCAGACATTAATTACACTCACCCACTTACTAAAATGAATGCTTTTCATCACGCTGCTTTTGACGGTAGAACAGAAATTGTCAAATACCTTGCTTCTAAGGGAGCTGATATCAATAAAAAAATGAAAGGTGGCGTATCTATCGTTCGTGTTGTTAAAGAGAAAGGTGATGCAAAAATGGTAGACTTGCTTCTTTCGTTGGGCGTAAGTGAAGAGGGCTGTGATGAAAAGTGTCTTTAATTAAGGCTCTCTAAAAAAATTATGAAAAATTTACGTGTTTCTTTATTTCTATTATCAGCGCTCGTAAGTGTCACTTTAAAAGCGCATGAATCATTAAATACAATCTCAGGTTTTGTAAGTCCTGAATCAGTGGTTCAAGATGCCAAAGGTGACATTTATGTCTCTGAGATTGGTGAATTTAATAAAGATGGTGATGGAAAAATTACACGTATTTCAATCGATGGAAAACTTTCAACATTTGCAAATGGCATGGATGACCCTAAAGGGTTAATTTTTATTGGTAAGTCTTTGTATGTAACAGATAAAAATAGAGTGTTGAAAGTTGAGGCGGATGGTAAATGGAGTGTATTCGGAAGTACCATGGCATTTCCACAAACACCTATTTTTCTAAATGACATTACTTCAGATGAATCAGGCAATTTATATGTGAGTGATAGCGGCAATCTTAAATCAGGTGGCGCCATTTTTAAAATTGCTAAGGACAAAAAAATTACTTTAGTACTTAATGAAAATTTGCCTGAAATTCTTGCGCCTAATGGTCTTTGGGTTGTTAAAAATGATCTTTATGAAGTGGATTTTTCAAGTGGCATTTTATACAAAATTAATTTGAAAACTAAATCAATTTCAAAGGTTGCTGAAGCGCTTGGCGGTGGAGATGGTCTAGTTAAATCTGGAGATAATTTCTTTGTCAGTGACTGGAAAAATGGAAAAATATATAAAGTACAAGGCAACAAAGTCAGTTTATTTAAAGACGGTTTTAGAGCTGCTGCTGATATAGCACTATCTTTTGATAAAAAATCTATCATTACACCAGATATGAAAGCTGGTTCCGTTACGATCGTTCCTATTTATTAATTGATTACATTATGGAGTTAAGAGCGGAATGCCTAAAGGCTCTTGCCACAAACGATTTAAATGATAAATTAAATCATGTTAAAGCTATATACGAATTCTTTACATCCCGCCGAGTAACGATTGATTCAAAAGCTGATATTCATCACACCTCCCATATACCAGGCGCGCCCTCAAAACCTAATATTGTCCCGCCAAGACTAGTTGAAAAAAGATCGACTTCGACTCAGCAAGGGAAATTAATATTCATTCATGCGCTAGCCCATATTGAATTTAGTGCAATCAATTTAGCGCTCGATATTATCTGGCGCTTTAAAAATCTTCCAGAACAATTTTATTTTGACTGGATTCAAGTCGCCTACGAAGAGCAGACACATTTCAATTTACTTAATGACTATCTTAAAAAATTTGGTTTAAGCTATGGCAGCTTTAATGTACATAATAGCCTTTGGGAAATGGCTGAAAGAACTCATCACGATTTAATACATCGTTTAGCACTTATTCCAAGAACCATGGAAGCAAGAGGTCTTGATGTGACGCCCCCTATTATTGAAAAATTTAAGCAGCAGAAAGATGATGAAATTGCATCGATTCTACAAATCATTTATGAAGAAGAGATTCGTCATGTGTCTATCGGCAATATTTGGTATCGCTGGGCATGTGAGTCTCAGAAGCTAGACCCTCATGAAACCTATAAGAGTTTGCTTAAAAAGTATGATATTGAATTAAATTATGGAAAGCTAAATAAGGAAGCACGTTATAAAGCAGGCTTCTTAAAAGAAGAGCTTATTTAAATTTTAAAAAGATTTAATACGCCTTTAAAATCTGAGTGGTTAAATTTAAATCGTGCCTTTTCTTGAACAATAGGCTTAGCATGATATGCGATACTATATTGAGCTTCAGCTAACATCTTTAAATCATTCGCTCCATCCCCAATCACAATAGTTTTTGATCTATCAATGTTAAGTTTAGATTGAAAATCTCGCACTGTCTGAGCCTTCACCTCATCGTTCACAATGCGGCCTAAAACTTTACCTGTGAGTTTCTTATCTTTAATTTCAAGCTGATTAGATATAGCAACATCAATCCCTAGTTTATTCTTCACATAATCTGCAAAATAATCAAAGCCACCTGAAACAAGTACTGTCGTGACGTTATTTTTACGGCAAGCTTTAACCCATGCTTGAGTGCCTTCATTAAATTTTAATCTTTCTTCTATGACCTTAAAGAGCATCTCTTCTCCTAGACCTTCTAATAAAGAAACTCGCTTAATGAGACTTTGTGAAAAATCAATCTCGCCCATCATGGCACTTTTAGTAATCAAAGCGACATCTTCTTTTTTGCCGCACATATCTGCGATTTCATCGATACATTCAATCGATATGAGTGTTGAATCCATATCCATCACACATAAGCTAAATTCATTTAAAGCTTTGTAGCTATCTAAGATTGCAAAATCTATATTTTTCAAATGAAGTTGATTTTTTAAATCTCCGGATAAGTCATCACTAATATCATATATAGCAGCATTATCATTGATAAGCTTAGATGGGGAAGCTGTCACTTGGTCTAAAATTTCAGAGATTTCAGCCAAATGACTTTGGAAACTATATGAAGATTGAATTAATAATTTCATAAAATGAATAAATGATAAAAGGCTCTAAATGAATAATTCTAACATTGCTATGAAAATATAATTCTTAACTAGCATGTTTGCCTAAATTCATAGAAAATAATGCTTATTTAGATCCTTTTTTATCATGAATCTCCACGAATATCAGGCCAAACAATTAATTGCAAAATACGGTATTTCTGTTCCAGAAGGTATTGTAATTAAGTCGATAGATGAAGTAGATCAATCAATAGGGGAGCTGGAAACTTCTTCTTATGTCATAAAAGCCCAAATTCACGCAGGTGGGAGAGGTAAAGCAGGTGGCGTTAAGATTGTTAATTCAAAAAAAGAGGCGTCTGAAGTTGTAAATTCACTTATTAATAAAAAACTTGTCACTTATCAAAATAAGCCAGATGGTCAGCCTGTTAATTTAGTTCTTATCGAAGAGTCATGCGACATCGAAAAAGAATTATATTTCTCTATATTGGTTGATAGGCAATCAGAAAGAATCGTTGTCATTGCATCTTCTGCTGGCGGCATAGAAATTGAAGAAATTTCTAAAAATAATCCTGAAAAAATTATCAAAGAGCTATGTAGTCCAATTAACGGCCTCATGGACTTTCAATCTCGAAATATTGCCTTTGCATTAGGTTTGCCTAATGAGATGATTAATGATTTTGTTAAGTTTGCTCGAAGTGCTTTTAAGGTCTTTATTGAAAATGATCTAGCACTATTAGAGATTAATCCGCTCGTGATTACTTCTAATAAAAAAATAATTGCTCTCGATTGCAAAGTGACAGTTGATGACAATGCACTTTTGAAACAAAAAACATTGGCCGAACTTCGCGATTGGTCACAAAATGATTCTAAAGAAGCTGAGGCTTTTAACGCTGGATTAAACTATATTGCACTTAATGGAAATATTGGCTGCATGGTTAATGGCGCAGGTCTTGCTATGGCTACCATGGATCTTATTAAACTTTATGGTGGAGAGCCTGCAAACTTTTTAGACGTCGGTGGTGGAGCAACTGCTGAAACTGTTGCGAAAGCTTTTAAAATTATTCTTGATGATAATAACGTGCAAGTTGTTTTAGTGAATATTTTTGGCGGTATTATGCGTTGCGATATTATTGCCGAAGGCATTATTGCAGCAGTCAAAGAAGTTGGCATCCAAATACCTATAGTGGTGAGATTGGAAGGTACCAATGTGGATCTTGGCAAGAAACTTTTACAAACAAGCGGCTTAAATATCAAAGCTGCGAATTCACTTACTGAAGCGGCAACTATCGCGACTAGTCTTATAAAAAAATAAATGTCTATTCTTATTAATAAATCTACCAAAGTAATTTGCCAGGGTTTTACTGGTAAACAGGGCACCTTTCACTCAGAGCAAGCACTCGCTTATGGTACAAAATTAGTAGGTGGAGTTACGCCTGGTAAAGGGGGCACATCTCATCTTAATCTACCTGTATTTAATACAGTAAGAGATGCTATTAAAATGACTAGCGCTAATGCTTCAGTAATTTATGTCCCCCCTGCTTATGCCGCAGACTCAATTATCGAGGCTTCGGAAGAAGGTATTGAAATTATTGTATGTATTACAGAAGGCATTCCAATTCAGGATATGATTAATGTTAAGGCAGCTATACGCGCTAATCAATCAAAGCTTATTGGTCCTAACTGTCCCGGTGTTATTACACCTGGCGAATGCAAGATTGGCATTATGCCTGGCAGCATTCATTTGCCCGGATCGATTGGTATTATTTCAAAATCAGGTACATTAACTTATGAGGCTGTTCAGCAAACTACCACCCTTGGTTTAGGTCAAAGCACATGTGTTGGTATTGGTGGAGATCCTATCAAAGGACTTAATTTTATTGAATGCTTACAAATGTTTGAGGAAGATAAAAATACTAAGGGTATTATCTTAGTCGGTGAAATTGGCGGCTCGGATGAAGAAGTGGCTGCTGAATACATTAAACAACATATCAAAAAACCTATCGCAGGTTATATTGCCGGCATCACAGCTCCCGAAGGAAAACGAATGGGTCATGCAGGCGCCATTATCTCTCAAGGCTCTGGTCTTGCAATAGATAAAATAAATGCATTGGAGAAGGTCGGTGTCAGCATGTCAAAATCCCCTGCAGACATGGGTCTTACCATGCAAGCTTTATTAAAAAAATAAAATTGTACAAAAAAACTCTTTTTTTCCTCCTTTTAATTGCTTCTTTGTTTGCATCAATTGCATATACTGAAGAATCTGTGAATTATCTTTTAACGGCAGCCTCAAAAGGTGACGTTGAAACAGTAAGCGCTATTCTAGAGAGTGGCGGCAATCCAAATACTAAAGATGAGGATGGTGTCACAGCACTAATGTATGCTGCAAGAAAAGATATGGATAAAATTGTAGCGCTTTTAATTAAAAAAGGTGCGGCAGTGAATGCAACAGAAAGTAATGGTTGGACTGCATTAATGTTTGCAGCCAAAAAAAACTACGTACGATCAGCTCAATTATTATTAGACAATGGGGCAGATCCAAAAATAAGAGACAATGATGGATGGAGCGCATATGGATTAGCAGCTATATCAGGATTTCACGAGACTGTAGATCTTTTAATCAAACGCGGTATTGACCCGAATAACACCAACGATGCTGGGCAAACTGTTTTAATGTATGCAGCCAAAAATGGTGACATTAAAATAATTCAAACATTACTAGATCATGGTGCCGATCCAAATATGACAGACAAATATAAATGTAGTCCTCTAATGTATGCCGCCAGAGAAGGTAATGCAGGCGCAGCAGCCCTCTTTATAAAACGTGGCGTAAAAGTTGATTATGAAGACCAATTTAGCTGGACAGCACTGACATGGGCTACTAAAAAGAATCACTTACCTGTCGCCAAGATCCTCATAGAAAACGGCGCTAATATTGATCGCAAAGATTCTGATGGCACACCTATTCTTCATTACGCTGTAGCAAATAAATCTAAAGAAATGATTCAGCTTTTCATTGACGCAAAAGTAAATTTAAAAGCAAAGGATCGTTATGGATTAACAGCTCTTGTATACGCGCTTAAAGCTAAAAACACTGAAATTGTTGATCTAATTAAAAATGCAGGTGGTGGTTACTAAAAATCATGAAAATAGCCCTAGCGCAAATAAATTCATTTGTTGGTGATATAGAAAAAAATAGTAACCTTATTATTAAGCGCGCCAAAGAAGCTTCTAATAAAGGAGCTGAAATATTTATTACTCCTGAGCTTTCTATATGCGGCTACCCGCCTGAGGATCTGGTTTTAAGAGAAGATTTTCTTGATGCATGCACAAAAGCATTAAAAAAAATTGCGAAAGCCTTACCTTTCATAAAGGTTATCGTAGGGCACCCATTAAAAAAAGATAGTAAAATATATAATTCAGCCTCCTTAATTTTTAATGGAAAAATTCAAGGTACCTATTCGAAACAAACGCTGCCAAACTATGGTGTATTTGACGAAAATAGATATTTTAAATCAGGTGAAAAAGAATTTATTTTTACACATAAAAATTTAAAATTTGGTCTTCTAATATGTGAAGATGCCTGGAGTTTTTTACCAAGCAAATTACTCAAAAAAAAATCAGTTGATAGCATTATTGTAATTAATGCATCTCCTTATGAAATAGAAAAATCTAATACCCGAATAAAAGTTATTTCTAAATTAGCGAGAGAAACTAAATCCACTGTGATCTACCTCAACGCAATTGGAGGCCAAGATGAGCTGATATTTGATGGTGGTTCTTTCGTTGTCAATAAAGAAGCAAAACTCTTACATCAATCATCCTTCTTTAAGGAAGAAACAGCCATTATTGATGTTTTTTCAAAAACAATTATTAAATTTAATAGGCATAAAATCTCTTATCATAAGGAGGCACATCTATATGAAGCGCTTAAATTAGCACTCAAAGATTATGTAGTTAAAAATAATTTTAAAAACCTATTTATAGGCTTATCCGGTGGCATTGATTCTGCTCTAGTTTTAGCGTTGGCAAGCGACACATTTGATAAAAAAAATATTACTGCTGTTATGATGCCCTCAGAATTTACTGCAAAATTAAGTATTACAGAGTCTCGAAGAATGATTAAAAATACTGGCGTGAATTACAAGGAAATAGATATTCAATCTATTTTTAAACTTTTCAGAAAAACATTGTCTAGTGAATTTAAAAATAAGCCTTTTGATACTACCGAAGAAAATATACAGGCTCGTATAAGAGCTGTTTTATTAATGGCGCTATCTAATAAATTTAATGGAATTGTAATATCAACAAGTAACAAAAGTGAAACTGCTGTTGGTTACTCAACGCTATATGGCGATATGGTGGGAGGTTTTGCCCTTCTTAAAGATGTGCCAAAAACATGGGTTTATAAATTAGCAAATTATAGAAATTCAATATCAACTATCATTCCAAATAAAATAATTAAGAGGCCGCCAACGGCTGAACTTAGGCCTAATCAGTTAGATCAGAATAGTCTGCCTAAATATGAAATTCTTGATAAGATAATTGAGCTTTATATTGAAAAAGATTTGTCTATAGACTCTATTGTAAAAAAAGGTTTTTCTAGTAAAAATGTTAATCACGTTGTAAAGTTAATTAATGATAACGAATTCAAAAGAGCCCAAAGTCCAATAGGTCCAAAAATTACCAAAAGGGCTTTTGGCAAAGACAGAAGATACCCCATTACCTTTAAACATTAATGCATACAAAGAGGGAAGATAGATGAAAAAAATTGAAGCAGTTATTAAGCCATTTAAATTAGATGAAGTAAGAGAAGCCCTTTCCGAAATTGGTATTAATGGAATCACGGCTACCGAAGTTAAAGGCTTTGGAAGACAAAAAGGACATACGGAACTCTACAGAGGGGCAGAATATGTAATTGATTTTTTACCTAAAATCAAATTAGATATTATCGTTTCAGACAAAATGGTTAAAAAAGTGATTGAAGCAATATCAACTGCCGCACATACAGGCAAAATTGGTGATGGCAAAATTTTTGTCAGTAATATCGAAGAAGTGGTAAGAATTAGAACGGGCGAAACAGGCGAATCTGCTATTTAATTAGAAATAACTTTCTTACTTTTTCTAGGTCTTCAAGTGTATCAACGCCTGTCATTGGAATGACAGTTGATGCCACAACACCAATTTTGTGTCCTGCATATAGAATTCTAAGTTGTTCTAACTTTTCAATATCTTCTAATTCAGCCTGCCCTATATCCTTATAGCCTTTTAAAAACTTGACTCGGTAAGCATAGATACCAATATGTTTATAGAATCCTTGCTTTCCTATGATCTTTTGAGTGAATTCATCTCTCGGAAAAGGAATGGGCGCTCTACTAAAATATAATGCTTGAGAATTTTTATCTAATACGACTTTGACGTTATTTGGATTAATAAAATCATTATAATCTGAGATGGAATGGCACGCCGTAGAAACAAAAATGTCTTTTTTATTTTCCAAATATTCAGCAACCTGATTAATTAATAAAGGATTGATAAGAGGTTCATCACCTTGCACATTCACAATAATCTCATTATCTGACCAACCCATTAAGTTAACGACCTCTACTACACGGTCGGTGCCAGATTTATGATTGACATTAGTCATGATTGCTTTGTAACCAAAATTTTCAACAACATCAAAAATCTTTTGGTCGTCAGTTGCAACCACAACCTCATTAGACTTGCTTTTTAATGATTGTTGCACAACATGAATGACCATTGGGATGCCACCGATATCCAAAAGAGGTTTTCCCTCTAAACGACTGCTTTGGTATCTCGCTGGAATAATAATTTTAAAAGTCATGAATAATCTTCATTATCTTTAAGCAGCCTCGCTTCACTCTCAAGCAAAATAGGAATACCGTCTTTAATAGGATAAGCAAGCTTGGCAGACTTTGATATGAGCTCATTCTGATCTTTTTTATAAATTAATGGGCCTTTGGTTACTGGGCAAACTAAGATTTTTAGTAGATTTTTATCCATGGCTTATATGCTTCAACTTTTTTAAAATAACGTCGATAAACTTCGAATTTATTTCGGCAGAAACTGGCAAATACCAAAAGTTATCTTGAGCAAACTTCTCGCATTTCACAGCATCTTTCTCAGTCATTATAATATTCTTATCATCCATAGTTTTAAAATCTTTTTTTGTAAATCGATAATGATCTTTATAGGCGGAACTATCAAATACTAAACCAAGCGATTTAAGATCATTAAAAAATAGATCTGGATTCCCTATGCCAGCTATGGCATGAATATTCCTTAAGCGAATCTTATTTAATGAAATCTCTTGATTGGTCTTTAGATTTATTAAAACCTCTCTCTTATATTTCATGAGGTAACTGCCATCTATCACTTTTTTATGATTGCATACAATGATATCTACATCATTTAACTTATATATAGACTCTCTTAGCGGTCCTGCTGGCAAAAGATATCCATTTCCAAATTTCCTAGTACCATCAATTACTATTACTTCTACATCGCGCATTAAACGATAATGCTGAATGCCGTCGTCAGATAAAATGACGTCTATTTTTTTATACTTCTTAATAAGTGCTTTTGCTGCCATCACTCTATCTTTTGAAACAAAAACTGGCATACGGGTACGCTTTTGGATCAAAATCGGCTCGTCCCCTACCTCATCTGTATTGCTTTTTGGATTAACTTCAGCAGCATCTATTACTTTGGAGCCATATCCTCTGCTTACTATACCGGGATGATATCCATTTTTTTTCAATTCATTTGCAAGATGGATAACTAAAGGGGTTTTCCCTGTCCCACCGAGCGTAATGTTTCCTACAACAACCACAGGGACTTTTAATTTGTAAGATTTTAGAAAATTAAATTGGTAAAGATATTTTCTAGCATAAGATATTAAAAAAAATATTGCTGATAAAGGAAGAAGCAATAAAGAAGCTGGGCTTTTTGAGTAATGTATTTTAGAGAGAACTTCTTCGTATGCAATCAAAATATTACTTTAGCCCTTTTTTGTAGAGTACTGCATAATGCTTACAGCGCCTAATCAATTCTTTGTGAGTCCCGACATCAATGACTCTTGATTTTTCAATCACAACGATTCGATCAGCATTTAAAATTGTAGAGAGTCTATGGGCAATAACTAAAGTTGTTCTATTTTTCATTAAATTGTCTAGAGCTAACTGAACATATTTTTCAGAATGAGAGTCGAGCGCAGATGTAGCTTCATCGAGGAGCAATATAGGTGCATTTTTTAAAATTGCACGGGCAATTGCAATTCTTTGGCGCTGCCCCCCTGATAATCGCAAACCTCTATCCCCAATTTCGTGGTCTAATTGATTTTCAAGAGGCTCAATAAACTCCCATGCGTTAGCTGCTATAGCAGCTTTTTTTACCTCTTCTTTATTTACCAATCGATCTGCGGCACCATAAGCTATATTATTCATAATAGTGTCATTAAATAAAATCGTATCTTGACTCACTAAGGAAAACTGACTTCGCAAATTTCTTAACTTGAGATCTTTAATATTAATACCATCTAATGATATTTGGCCCTGTTCAATTTCATAAAATCTGGGCAGTAAATTAATTAGCGTTGTTTTCCCTCCGCCTGATTTGCCAACAAGCGCTACTTTTTCCCCGGGCTTAATATTTAAATTAATACCTTCAAGAATATTATGTTTACTATCATGATATTTGAATGTTAAATCAGATATTTTTATATATCCTTTTGCGCGCTTGATAGATTTTGAGCCTCGATCGATCTCGGAAGCTTCATCCATCAATCCGAATACGCTTCTTGCAGCTGCAATAGCAATTTGAACTTTATCATTTATTAAAGTTAGGCTCCTAATTGGGGAAATAATCATTAGCAAAGCCCCAAAAAAAGCAGCAAATTGCCCTGCGGATAGTTTACCAAAGGAATAAAAAGCAATACCAGATAATGCAATACCCGCCAAAACTTCAACCGTGAAAGAATTTAATGCACTTATTCTTACAAGCTTAGTTTGTGCTTTTCTTATTTTTTCAGAAATCTTAGTAAATCGACTAATTTCATATTTATTTGAGCCAAAAATTTTAACAATTCTTTGGCCTGAAATGGCTTCATCTGAAGACATTGTGAGTTCCCCCATGGCACGCTGGGAAATGGTCCCAGCATTTCTCAACCTGGGTGACATCATCCTTAAATAATAAGTAAGCAAAGGGGCCAATAAAAAGAATGTTAAGGTAAGTTTCCAGTCCAAATAAATCATGTAAGAGATAATCCCAATAACACTTAATCCGTCCTTAATAAAATAAAAACCAATATCTGTAATGAGCTCTGAAAGCTGCTGAACATCATTAGTTATTTTAGAAACGATGTGACTTGAAGAATTTTTATCAAAAAAATTAACTGGTAACATCATAATTTTCTTAAAAAGATCACATCTAATACTTTCAACAGTTCTCATTGAAATTGATTTTAAAAAATAACTTGAAAATAATCCTGACAATGCTCTTATAAACATTACCAGAAGCAAAAGAAGCGTCAAGGAAACTTGTTTATGTCCAGAATCAGATCCAAATCCGTGATCTGTAATCTTTTTTATAGTGGCTAAAAATGCTGCATTAGTTAAGGACAAAACAACTAGCGAGATAAAACTTAAGAATAAAATAATCTTATGTTGCCAAGTATATTTAAAAAGTCTTTTGTAAAGATACTTAAGATTAATAGACTGTGATGAAGTTATTTTTTTAATATTTTTTGACATTAGGCCAAGAAAAAACTAAACTTTTCTAAAGTCTAATTAATTTTTGTAGAAAATGTAATATGAGTTAAGCCGGCTTGCCTTGAGGCTTCCATAACGTTAATTACTGATTGGTGTTCGCATTTTGCATCTGCATTAATGATCACAGGAATTTCTTTTTCGCCTTTAGACGAATTTTTTAAGGCTGCAATAATAGACTCAAGGCTCTTATTTGGAAGCTGTGTTTCGTTGACCGAATAAACACCATCGGCAGTAATGGATACGTTAATAACATTAGGCTTTTTATCGGGGCTATTAGCTTCAGCGGTCGGAAGATTAATTTTTAATTCGCTAAATCTAGAAAAGGTTGTACTCACGACAAGGAAAATAATAATAACCAATAATACGTCGATTAAAGGAACCAAGTTTAATTCCATTTCTTCGTGTTTTTTTCCTCGTTGAAAATTCATATATAATCCTAATTATTTATTTACGAACACCCATAGATTCAATTAGCTTAAGAGCTTGTTGCTCCATATCAAAAATTAAATCATCTACTTTAGATCTAAAAAAGCGATAAAAAATCATTGCAGGAACCGCTACAACAATACCCGCTGCTGTATTGTACAAAGCAACAGAAATACCTCTTGCAAATACAGCTACATCATGACCGCTATTTGTAAATGAGCTAAAAAGATCGACCATACCTATGACCGTTCCCAAGAGTCCTAAAAGAGGAGCTACTGCAGCAATTGTGCCCAATGTTGGCAAGTACTTTTCAAGCTTGTAGTTCACTGCTCTACCTGACTCTTCTATAGCCTCTTTAATATGAGCTGCGGATGTATTTGAATTAAGAAGAGCGCTTGCAAAAATTTCACCTAAGAGAGAGTGCTCTCTGATTTTTGCAATTACATCTTTCTTTATCGAGCCTTGATTTAACAACTTCTGAACCTCAGGAAGAAGATCGCTTGGTGCAACAACCTCAACTCTTAATGACCAGAAGCGCTCACCAATTATTGCTAGGGCAATAATTGATGCAAATATGAGCGGCCAAATAGGCCATCCTGCAGCTAAAATAATTTCCCACATATCTAATTCTCCAAGTGTTTGATGAGTAATATTCTATCTTAATATTCAGTTAATTGTTTAAATCAACTTATCTTAATATTTAGTTAATTGTTTAAATCAACTTATCTTAATATTTAGTTAATTGTTTAAATCAACTTATCTTAATATTCAGTTAATTACTTAAACCAAGCTATATCTTTTTAAGCTTTCCTTGGGTTAATTTATATTGAAACTTTAATTTTGATGCAAGCTGATTATCATGTGTTACCAAGACCAGAGTTGAACGATTCTCTTTTGTTAAGTCAAGTAATAAATCAAATACAAAATGCGCTGTTTTTCCATCTAAATTTCCTGTAGGTTCATCCGCAAGAATGCATTTTGGCTTAGTGATTAAAGATCTAGCGATTGCAACTCTCTGTCTTTCGCCTCCAGATAATTCATATGGCTTATGAGTTAGCCTTTTGTTCAGTCCTATTTTTTTTAAAAGCACTTCAGCTTCTTTAAAAGCAAGCTTGTATGGATATCTTCTAATTAATAATGGTATTGCAACATTTTCTATCGCATTAAAATCACTAAGTAAATGATGAAATTGATACACAAAACCAAGATGCGCATTTCTCAAAACACCTAAATCATCCTGAGTTAGAGATGCAATATCCTGATCTAAAATTTTTACCTGGCCTGATGAGGCTTTTTCAAGCCCAGCCATAAGATGAAGGAGTGTGCTTTTACCAGAGCCAGAAACTCCAACAATAGCTGAATGATCTCCTTCATTAATATTTAGATTCAACTTATTAATAATTTTTTCATCTAGACCAGGAAATGTCTTCGATAAATTTTTACAAGTTATAAGTAATTTTTTAGTCATGCTTTAACGCCTCAGCGGGTGACGTGCTAGATGCTTTTATACTAGGGTAAATCGTTGCAAGAATAGTCAATAAAATAGAAATTGAAGTGATAGCGATCACATCAGTTAATAAAAGCTTAGAAGGTACTTCAGAAATATAATAAATGTCTTTAGATAAAAATTGGACATTAAATAAATGCTCAATAAAAGGAACAATTGCTTGAATGTTAAGTGAGATTGCAATTCCAAAAAATGCGCCAGCGACAGTTCCAATAATGCCTATTAGAGAGCCCTGAATAATAAATATATACAGAATACTTTTTGGTTTTGCTCCGTATGTTCGAAGAATTGCAATATCTGATCTTTTGTCAGTTACTGCCATTACCAAAGTCGATACAATATTAAATGCTGCAACAGCAATAATTAACGTGAGAATGATAAACATTACTCTCTTTTCCATCTTTACAGCTGAGAAAAAATTCGAATGCTTTTTTGTCCAGTCACTGATATAAAAAAGACCTGATTCCGAAAGTTTATTTGACAACCTCTGGGCCACTGCAGGCGCCAAAAAAAGATCATCAATTTTGACTCTAACGCCAGAAACAGTATCGTGCATTTGAAGGAATTTTTGAGCGTCCTCTAAATTCATTAACGCCATTCCAGAGTCATATTCATACATTCCGATTTCAAAAATACCTTCAACATTAAATTGTCGCATTCTAGGAAATGTGCCTGCAGGCGTATAAGAGCCTTGCGGAATTAAAATATTAACTTTATCCCCAACGACAATGCCCAATTGCTTTGCAGCATCTATACCTAAAATAATATTAAATGTCCCGGCCTTTAAATCTGACAAATGGCCTACCTTAACTTTCTTTTCTAGGTCATCAACATTGCTTTCTAGTTCTGGTGAAATGCCGCGAAGCATAATTCCTTGACTTCCATATTCACTAACCAACATTCCCTGACCGTCTATATAAGGTGCCGAACCCTTAACATCAGAAACTCCTTGGAGCTTTTTTGTTAAATCTTCCCAATGAGCCAATGTATTATTTGAGCTTGTAATTTCAATATGAGAAGCTACTCCTAGAATTCGTGTTCGAAGCTCATCTTGAAAACCATTCATAACGGACATAATAATTATGAGCGCCGAAACTCCAAGTGCTATCCCAACCATACTTGTCGTTGAAATAAAAGATATGAAGCTATTTTTTTGCTTAAATTTTATATATCTATAAGCAATCCAAGCTTCAAAAGGTATGTATTTATTAAGTGAGGGCATTTGTTTTATTTTATCAGGGTTATACATTCTAATCTGATAAAATCACCTTATGTTCACAGGCATTATTCAATCCGTTGGCTTAATAAAAAAAATTGAACCTTTAAAAAAAGATGTTCGCATTACTATTGCATACAAGCCAAGTCAAATGAAAGCAAGTAGTCTAGGTGACAGCATATGTATAAATGGCGTGTGCCTTACCGTACAAAAAAAACAAAAAAATCAATTTACATTTCATGTGTCCGAAGAAACATTAAATAGATCCATAACTTTTACCGAAAAGTCTCTAGTAAATTTAGAGAGTGCACTTTTATTCAATGGTAAAGTGGGCGGTCATTTTGTAACAGGTCATATTGATGGAATAGGAAAAATTACAAGTATTAAAATCACAAGCGAATGCTGGATTCTTGAAATAAAGCCTCCTAAAAAGCTACTTAAATTTATCGCCGAAAAAGGATCTATTGCGATCAACGGTGTAAGTCTTACGGTAAATTCAATTAATGACGAAAAATTCAAGGTAAATATCATTCCCTTTACTTTAAAAGAAACTAATTTGGGATCTCTAACTAAGGGTAATGAAGTTAATATTGAAATAGATTTAATTGCTAGATATCTCGAAAACATACTCAAAAGAAAATAAAGAATAAATGATCAGGCCGATAGTTGAAATTATTGAAGATATCAAGCAAGGCAAAATGGTTATCCTTGTAGATGAGGAAAATAGAGAGAATGAGGGCGATCTCGTTCTTGCTGCAGAGTTTGCTAATTCAGACCATATAAATTTTATGTCTAAATTCGGACGCGGCCTTATCTGTCTTACACTAACTGAAGAAAAGTGCGAGATGCTCGAATTACCCTTAATGGTCCAAGAAAATGAAACTCGCTTAGGAACTAATTTTACGGTATCTATTGAGGCAGCTGAGGGTGTCACTACAGGGATCTCAGCCAATGATAGAGCCACTACAATCAAGGCTGCTATCCATAAAAATGCAACTTCAAAAAGTATTGTAAGACCAGGTCATATATTTCCATTGATATCTAAAAAAGGTGGCGTGCTTGTGAGGGCTGGGCATACCGAAGCTGGATGTGATCTTGCTCATCTTGCAGGCTTAGAATCAGCATCAGTAATTTGCGAAATTCTTAATGAAGACGGAAATATGGCAAGACTTCCAGATTTAATTAAATTTTCTGAGCAGCATAATATTAAGATTGGAACGATTGCAGATCTCATTGAATATCGAAGAAAGAATGAGAAATTAATTGAAAAATTAATTGAAAAAAATATCTTAACGCCTTATGGTGAAATGAAATTAGTCTTATATAAAGATAAGATTTTAGAAGAAAGTCACATTGTCCTTGTAAAAGGTGAAATTCAAAAAGATAAGGAAACTATTGTAAGAGTTCATGAGCCTTTGTCGGTCATAGACCTTTTGGATATGGAAGATAAAAAACACTCATGGAATGCATTAAAGGCTATTAAAAAAATAAGTGAGGATGGTGGCGTCTTGATTTTTATCAATCACAATACAAACACAAATGATCTTTTAGGCATCCTTAAAACAGAAAATACTGCCCCACTAAAAAGCAATAACGATTTAAGAAATTATGGGATTGGCTCTCAGATACTAGTGGATTTAGGGGTTAAAAAAATGAAACTGCTATCTACACCAAGAAAAATGCCAAGCATGATTGGTTTTGGCCTTGAAATTACAGGTTACATAGAAAATTAATATGTGCCATTAATAAATTATGCTAGAATAATGTCATTGAAAAATTATAGAAAAAATAATTTTAAAGCGATCTGTCAAACTGACTTCACGTCAGTTTTTTTTTCGAAAAAAACTACCCTCATTAGCTTAAATTTAAAATTAAGCCCAAAAAAATTGCCATGTTAATTAACGAAAATCATCATCAATCTGGCAAACAAAAAGAAGGGAATGTCATAGGGTTTGATTTTGGACAAAAGCGCATAGGCATTGCAGTTGGAAATAATATATCCAAGACAGCCCAGGCTTTAATCACCATCGACTCTTCATCGAATAATCAAAAATTTGAAGTAATACAAAAAATTATAGAAGAATGGCAACCGATCTCTATCGTGGTTGGCGTTCCATTTAATGTAGATGGCTCTGAACATAAGGTCACAAATCTATCTAGAAAATTCGCTAAACAGCTGGAACAAAAATATTCACTACCGACTCATCTTATTGACGAACGCTACACTTCGATTGAAGCTAATCATGAAATTAAAGATAAAAAAATTGATTTAAAAAAGAAGAAGCTTTTAATTGATCAAATAGCTGCAAAAATTATTTTACAATCTTATCTTGATCAAATTTAACTAAAAAATGACTCTACCTAACGCAGAAAACCTCGTAGAAAACTTAAAAAATCAAATCAATGAAATAATTGATGACAAGACTGTTCTCATTGGGGTTCAGCGTGGTGGAGAACTTATTCTTCAAAAGATTTTGCCTGGTTTAAAAAGTACTGTCGCGACAGGTTCAATTGATACATCGTTTTATAGGGATGATTTTTCAAGTCGCGGATTGAAAGTTAAAAATAACCCATCAAAAATTGATACAGAAATTAATGGCAAGCATATTATCCTTATAGACGATGTATTTTCTACTGGAAGAACTGTTCGTGCTGCTATGAATGAAATTTTTGACTATGGAAGGCCTGCAAAAATTATATTAGCTGTTTTGATCGATCGTAATGAGCAAGAACTTCCGATTACCCCTCAGATTTGTATTGAAAAAATTAGTCTAAATAAAAATCAACATTTAGAGCTTGGATTAGATGAAAATAAAAAATTTATCTTTCAGCTAAAGGAGTCTCATGTTTAATCCGCAGCTGAATAGCAAGGGCAATTTAAACCATCTTCTATCTATTGAAGGCTTATCTAAAGAAAAAATTATTCAAATATTTGATACGGCAGAGTCATTTTTAAAGATAGGCGAGAGAGATGTTAAAAAAGTGCCTATATTAAGAGGAAAAACAGTATGTAACGTTTTCTTTGAAAATAGCACAAGAACAAGAACTACTTTTGAAATTGCCGCCAAAAGACTTTCTGCTGATGTCATTAATTTAAATGTAGCCACCTCATCTCAATCTAAAGGTGAAACCATCTTAGACACGATTAATAATTTAATTGCCATGAATGCAGATATTTTTGTTGTAAGACATTCATCATCAGGCGCTGCACATTTTATTGCGTCACATGTAAAGCCGAATATCCATATTATTAATGCAGGTGATGGAAATCACTCTCATCCCACCCAAGGATTGCTAGACGCTTTTACTATCAGAAAATATAAAACTAACTTTAATAAGTTAAAAGTAGCTATTGTGGGAGATATTTTGCATTCTAGAGTTGCTCGATCCAACATTCACGCATTAAACATACTTGGCGTTCCTGAAATTAGAGTGATTGCTCCCAAAACATTACTTCCTTACGAGATTGAAAAATTAGGGGTACACGTGTTTCATGATATTGATAAAGGGCTTAAGGATGCAGATGTCATTATGATGTTAAGGATTCAAAATGAGAGAATGGATGGTGTCATGCTTCCTTCCCAAGAAGAATATTTTAAAACTTACGGATTAAATCAAACGCGTCTGGACTTAGCAAAAAAAGATGCAATAGTTATGCACCCAGGCCCAATGAATAGAGGCGTAGAGATAGATTCAGCGGTTGCGGATAGCGATCAATCCGTTATCCTTCCCCAAGTTACTTTTGGAATTGCAGTCAGAATGGCTGTGATGGCAATTTTGGCGGGGCAACACTCATGAGTATTTTAATTAAAAATGGTCGTGTGATTGACCCAAAAAATAATATTGATGCAGATTTAGATATCTTGATTGCGGATGGAAAAATTTCAGAATTAAATAAAAATTTAGATCCAAAAAAAGCAACACAGATAATTGATGCCTCAAAAAAAATAGTCATGCCAGGCATTATAGATCTTCAATTGAATTTAAGAGAGCCTGGCAATCAATACAAATCGACATTAGAAAGTGAAATGAAAGCAGCAAATGCTGGTGGAATTACTGGCATGGTATGCCCCCCAGATACCACCCCTATTCTAGATGAGCCTGGTCTTGTAAAAATGCTAAAGAACAAATCTGAAGCTCTCAAATTAGGTAACGTTTACCCTCTTGGTGCGCTCACTCAAGAATTAAATGGAAAACTATTAACTGAAATAAATGATTTATATG
This sequence comes from Candidatus Methylopumilus rimovensis, assembly GCF_006364615.1. Classification (NCBI taxonomy): domain Bacteria; kingdom Pseudomonadati; phylum Pseudomonadota; class Betaproteobacteria; order Nitrosomonadales; family Methylophilaceae; genus Candidatus Methylopumilus; species Candidatus Methylopumilus rimovensis. The sequence continues at coordinate 956,954 of NZ_CP040986.1, forward strand.
AATCAGGTTGCATTGGATTTTCTCAAGCAGAAAAACCTATCCAAGATACAGAGGTTCTATATAGGTCATTTCAATATCTCTCAACGTTTAATCTCAAAGCTTTTTTAAGGGCTGAAGATGCCTATTTATCAGAAAAAGGCATTATAAATGCAGGTGAAATTTCGACTCGACTTGGATTAAAAGGCATTCAAAGCATTAGTGAAACCACTGCTATTAATAAAATACTGGAAATAGCGGACTTAACTAAAACTAAAGTTCATTTAAATAAAATATCAACAGCTGAAGGATTAAATTTAATAAAAATAGCCAAAAAAAATGGTGTCAATGTAACTTGCGACGTTTCTATCCACCAAATTTTTCTTACAGACAATGATATTGGATTCTTTAACACAAACTGTTTTTTAAAGCCTCCTTTAAGGAAAGAATCTGATCGAGTAAAGATTATTGAGTCAATTATTGATGGCACAATTGATGCAATATGCTCAGATCATTCCCCGGTAAATGAAGATAATAAATTAAAACCTTTCGCAGAATCAGAATATGGTGCATCAAGCGCGGAGCTCCTCATGCCACTTATATTCAAGCTTTCAGATGAATATAAAATAGATTTAAGTTTGCTGGTTAACAAAATAACTTATCAGCCCTCAAACATTCTAGAAATTAATAAAGGAAATCTCTCAATAAATTCGGAAGCTGATATTTGTATATTTGATCCTGAATATCCATGGGAAATAAATTCAAAAACTTTAATTAGTGAAGGTAAAAATACGCCATTTTTTAACCAAAATTTAACCGGAAAAGTATCAAGCACCATTTTTAACGGCAATATTGTCTTTATTGGTCACTAGCAATTTTAAAAAGCTAAATAAATATAGTAAATTTATCGTTCAAAATAATATCAAAATAATTACAATAAAAACTTGACTAGCTTTAAAAACAAGTCCATATTTACACTTGCATTTGCAGTAAAAAAAATTTTTTTTATTCTTTGGAGTCTTTTTAAATGATCAAAAAATTAATTTCAGCAATTTTTGGTTCTTCAAAACCAGCAGAAACTAATAGTACGCTTCCAGCAACAATTTCAAAACCTTCAACATCAGTTAGCGCTAAGAAAAAACCAGCAGCTAAGAAAAAACCAGCAGCTAAGAAAAAACCAGCAGCTAAGAAAAAACCAGCAGCTAAGAAAAAACCAGCAGCTAAGAAAAAACCAGCAGCTAAGAAAAAACCAGCAGCTAAGAAAAAACCAGCAGCTAAGAAAAAACCAGCAGCTAAGAAAAAACCAGCAGCTAAGAAAAAACCAGCAGCCAAGAAAAAACCAGCAGCTAAAAGAAAACCAGCAGCTAAAAGAAAACCAGCAGCTAAAAAATAATCTTAACGGGACTTTAAGTCCCGTTTTTATTAGCAAGTTCTTTGTTGCTAAACACACTAAAACCAAGCAAACTTCATTTTTGCTTGGTTTTTTTATTTAATTAATGTCTACAATCTCCCATAATATCTCTCAAATTCATGATGACATTCAAGAAGCTTCTGCTATTAATGCTTCTCCTGAAAAAATTACTTTAGTAGCCGTGAGCAAAAGTCAGAACTTTAATAAAATTATCGAGGCTTTTGATGTCGGTATTTTAAATTTTGGTGAAAATTACCTTCAAGAAGCGCTCGACAAAAAAAAGCATCTAGAAAAATTTCCAATTCAATGGCATTTTTTAGGGCCCATTCAAGGTAATAAATGCAAACTTATTGCAGAAAATTTTAATTGGGTACATAGCGTTGACAGAATAAAAGTTATGAAATTGCTTAACGATAATAGGCCTTCAAACCTCCCCCCTTTAAATATTTGCATCCAAATCAATACGAGCGGGGAAGAAACTAAAAGCGGTATCCCAATTAAAGATGCAAAAGCACATCTAAAAGAGCTCATTCAGGTACTTAAAGAACTTCCCAAGCTTAAACTAAGAGGTATTATGTCTATACCCTCTAATACAAAAGATGCCAAACAAGTGATTGATGAATTTAAAGCTATGCACACACTTTATAGCGAGCTCAAGAATGAAATGTCTTCCATTGATACCTTATCCATGGGAATGTCGAATGACTTTAAGCTAGCAATTGAATACGGCTCAAATCTTGTTAGAATTGGAACCGCTATTTTTGGAGTGCGCGCCTTAAAAACTCAAGGGGTTGATAATTGAATATTTGCTTTTTAGGTGGTGGAAATATGGCTTCTGCTATGATTAGCGGCCTATTAAACAAAAACTATTCCCCTGCGCTTATTCGAGTCATTGAATCTGATAGCAAAAAGAGATTGGAGATTAAAGCTAGATTTAATATTTCTTCAGAAGCAGAATTTAAGAAAATAGATGAAGATGAAATTATTGTGCTTGCAGTTAAACCTCAACAAACTGAATCTCTTCTCAAATCAATATCTCATGAAATTTCGCAACAAATTATTTTATCGATTGCCGCAGGTATTCAAATAAAATCTATTGAAAAATGGACAAATGGACATAAAAGCATTGTCCGTTCTATGCCTAATATGTGCGCTCAAATTCAACTTGGGATTACAGCTCTTTTTACTCAAGAAACTTTAGATACAAAAAATAAAATGGCCATAGAAGAAATTGCAGGTGCTATTGGAGATTTTATATGGCTAGATAATGAATCTAAACTGGATGCAGTTACAGCTATTTCAGGAAGCGGTCCTGCTTATATATTTTATTTCCTTGATGCATTCATTAAAGCAGCTATCGAATTAGGCTTATCGCGAAATGAAGCTGAGAAATTATGTAGCAAAACCATGCTTGGCTCATCCCATTTAGCCAAAGACCAACTAAATAATCTTCAAAATTTAATTACATCGGTAGCTTCAAAAGGCGGCACGACAGAAGAGGGATTAAAACAACTCGAGTCAAATAAATTAGATGAAGCACTTTTAAAAGCGACGCGTGCTGCGTATGAAAGATCAAAAAAACTTGGCTCAGAATTTAATTAAATAAATGAAAAATAATACAGTCATTGTGGGTTTATCCGGCGGCGTTGATTCTTCAGTGACTGCTTTGCTTTTAAAAAACCAGGGGTACAAAGTCGTTGGACTCTTCATGAAAAATTGGGAAGATGACGATGATGACGAGTATTGTTCAAGCAAACAAGATCTTGTAGACGCTGCATCCGTTGCCGATAAAATCGGCATTGATATTGAAGTAGTAAATTTCAGTAAAGAGTACAAAGAAAAAGTTTTTTCTGAGTTTATTAATGAAATTAAAAATGGCAGAACTCCGAATCCAGATATATTATGTAATTCCGAAATTAAATTTAATGCGTTTTTAAATCATGCCATTTCAATGGGTGCCGATAAAATTGCAACTGGGCATTATGCACAAATTAAAGAAAATGATGGTTTGTTTAGTCTGCTTAAAGCTGAAGACTCAACTAAAGATCAAAGTTATTTTCTATATCGACTCAATCAACACCAACTTTCAAAATCTATATTTCCTCTAGGAACCCTTCTTAAAAAAGATGTAAGGGAGATTGCCAAAAAAGAAGGTTTGCATAATAGCGATAAAAAAGACTCGACTGGCATATGTTTCATCGGCGAAAGGCCTTTTACTGAATTTTTAAATAAATATGTAGAAAATTCGCCAGGGCCCATTAAAGACGAGCATGGCAAAACATTGGCGGAACATATAGGCCTAATGTTTTACACGCTTGGTCAAAGACAAGGGCTAGGGATTGGCGGCTCAAAAACAAGCAATGGAGAGCCTTGGTTTGTTGTTGAGAAAAATATTCAAGAAAACACTCTTATTGTTGCGCAAGGGCATGGGCATCCTCTTTTATTTAAAGATGGATTAACTGCAAAGAAAACGCATTGGATACATGGGGCTTTACCAAAAAAACATTGGGTATACGGTGCGAAAACGAGATACCGTCAACCTGATGCTCCTTGCGAAATTGATGCAATAGCCAATGAGTCCGTTGAGATATTCTTTGGGCAAAAACAATGGGCTATTACCCCTGGACAATCGGTAGTAGTTTATGAAAGCAATGTTTGCTTAGGAGGGGCTATTATTGAAAGCGCTATAGATAGGGCTCAGGTATCGTCTTCTGAAAAGACGGTCGCTGCATAAGCAATTCATAAAGATGATGTAAATTTAAATATTCTTTTTCAAAGTCAATTTCAGGGTATCTCAATTTGACGTATCCCAAAGCACATCCAACCGCTATATCAGCGTACGAAAATTTATTCTCCAAGTAATATTTTTTGCATTCCATTTCGCGATTCAGCCATTCCAAACTTAGTTTTATTTTTTTTATTTGCTTTTCAAAAAGATCAGCATTTTGTTGCGAAAGGGGCTTACGTTTTTCCAACATAATTGCTACAGCGGCATCGCATAATCCATCCGCTATCGCTTCCCATCTTTTGACTAATATTTTTTTATCAAAATCGCTCGGTATTAAATAAGGCAGATCACTCTTATGGTCAATATATTCAGCTATTACAGGTGAATCAAAAAAAGATACATCGTTTGCAATTAATGTAGGAACTTTTGCCAAAGGATTATATTGATGAATGGTACAATTTTTATCTGCAAGTACAACCTTCTCTAAATCGACCAGGGCTTTTTTCTCGCTAATCAGAACTCTTATCTTTCTTGCGTATGGGCTATTATTTGAATAAAAAAGCTTCATGTATCTCTCGATTTAAAAAAACTAAATTTATTATAATTTGATAAGCTATTAGATTATGCATAGATCAAAAATAAATAAAAAAAATTTAACAGAAGTCATACAAAAAAATATCGCCATAGCGCTTCAAGAAGATATAGGCAATATCGATTTATCTAGTGAACTCATTGAAGAAAAATCTTCTGCAAAAGCATATGTTAAATCTAAAGATTCGGCTGTGATTTCTGGCATTCCTTGGTTTAATACTACCTTCTTAATGCTGGACCCAAAGATCAAAATAAAGTGGTTTATTAAAGAAGGTGCGATTGTGAAAAAAAATCAAAGACTTTGTGAGATTTATGGCAAAACAAAGCCTATTCTTAGCGGTGAAAGAGTAGCACTTAATTTCCTGCAAACCTTGTCTGCAACTTCTACAATCACCCATCAATATGTCCAGGCTATAAAAAATACCCATGCAAAAATATTTGATACACGAAAAACAATACCGGGATTAAGAATTGCACAAAAGTATGCTGTCACTATAGGGGGTGGTAATAATCAACGTATGGGGCTCTTTGATCAAATTCTTATTAAAGAAAATCATATTAAATCTTCAAAAAAAATGGATGATTTACTTTCGCTTTCTTTGAAATATGCAAAAAATAAAGACATTCAAATTGAGGTTGAAAATCTTAATCAGTTTGAGAAAGCTATAGAGATAGGTTTTAAAAATATATTGTTAGATAACTTTAGCATTAAAAATCTTAAAAAAGCTGTGCTTCTTAATAAAAAAAGAGCCGTTCTTGAGGCATCAGGAAATATCACACTAAAAAATGTCAAAAAAATTGCACTCACGGGTGTAAATAGAATTTCTCTGGGCTCACTCACAAAAAATATCAAAGCAATTGATTTATCTATGAAAATAGAGACTTTTAAAAGTCTCTAAACTTGACCAAATACGCTTAAAGCGTTAAGGTTGAGGGTTTATAGCTATCTCATTAATTACAATCAAGAATTCTATGAGCTCAAACCACATTTCTGGGGCAGAAATTGTTATTCGTTGCCTTCATGAGGAAAAAGTCAAATTCGTTTTTGGCTATCCTGGAGGCGCCGTTCTTAATATTTACGATGCTGTTTTTCAGCAGAATAAATTTAAGCATGTCTTAGTTCGTCACGAACAAGCTGCGGTTCATGCAGCTGATGCATACTCTAGATCTACTGGAAAAGTGGGGGTTGC